>NZ_JPYA01000019.1 GCF_000750005.1 Geobacillus icigianus
AAACCGCTGATTCCTTTCATCAATGGGGAACGTGTAAAAAGCAGGACCGATGCAACAAGGTTTTTCTAATTGAAAAATGAAATGGTAAAGCCATATCCAGCCCTCTATGTCCGTCGCTTTTCTTTTTCCTGACGGTAAAACTCATGAAACATTTTCATCAAGGCCCGCTTTTCGATGCGCGAAACGTAGCTTCTTGAGATGCCGAGCTCTTTGGCGATTTCCCGCTGCGTTTTCTCGCGCTGGCGGCCGAGGCCAAACCGGCTGATGATCACTTCTTTTTCGCGCTCATCGAGCACCTCGATATATTTTTTCACCTGTTCGATCTCCATGTTCAGCTGAATTTCGTCGGCAATATCTTGGCCTTCGGACTTTAAAATATCAAGCAGGCTGATTTCGTTTCCTTCCTTGTCCTGGCCGATCGGTTCATGCAGTGAGACATCTTTGCGTGTTTTTTTCAGCGAGCGCAAGTGCATAAGGATTTCATTTTCGATGCAGCGGGCAGCGTACGTCGCCAGTTTCGTCCCTTTTCCCGGCGAATAGCTCTCAATGGCTTTAATGAGGCCGATCGTGCCAATCGAAATCAAATCGTCCACTTCTTCACCGGTATTTTCAAACTTTTTCACAATATGGGCGACAAGGCGCAAGTTATGTTCGATGAGCCGGTTGCGGGCTTGTTCGTCGCCTTTCGCCATCAGTGCCAAATAGTTTTCCTCTTCTTTGGCGCTTAACGGCTGGGGAAATGCATTGTTTTTAATATACGAAACAAGAAACGTCAGCTCTTTCAGCAAAAACGCAAACACCGAAACAATGCCGGACATGCTCTCACCCCCGCCTGCTGTCATTGACGGAAACCGTCTATGATGATGTATATGCGGGAGCGACGTTGTCCGTGTCTGGACAAAAAAATAGCGCCGGCTCTTAAAACAAGCCGGCACTCGTGGAACACCGCTCTAGGCGCTGAACGAACCAACCGTCCGCCTAAGCCTCCGCCTCGACGCTCACTTCCGCAGCGATGACGAGCGCGATGGACACTGTAATCACCACTGCCATGACGATGGTGAACATCCCCGTTCCCTCCTTGACTCGTTTGTTTTTATTTTACCAAAGGAAACGAGGAACGCTTGCGCCACAGTTTGAACAATTGGTGAAATTCGACCGTCAACAACAGCACACGCAGCATGCGCGTCCCTCCTCGCCGAGTCAAGTCGAATCGCCCGTCCGTTCAAGCCACATCATCAACCATCCTCGTGCCATCAGCATGAATCATCTCCCCTTTCCTCTGTCATTTTTAAAACAGCCGGTGATGGACAGAACATTTGCGGTCAAGCAGCTCCTCTTCGGCGGCACGCCGCAACCGCTCTTGTTCGATGTTGCGCCGCCGCGGGGCCTTCCGCTCGATCGTGATCGTCACAAAAAACAAATGGATCGTCATCTTCCTCCCCCCTTTCGAAACAAAAAGCCGCAGAAGGAAAACGCCTCTGCGGCCTTGCCAAGCAAAAAACCGCAGAAAGCGAGACTACTCTCCTTCTGCGGCCCGATGGCTGTTGTTCGTGGTCATGGTGCGTCATTCCCGGTCAGCGGAAGGTCGAATAGCCTTTAGTTGGCAAGCATCGAGCGGTGTCGTCCACATCGTCATGATCATCGTCTTCGACCTCCCTTCGGAAATGACGTTACGAAGGTAATTATATCCAAAATCAGTTCCGTTGTAAACCATTCTTTTGAAAAATAAGACAACATCCCTGCTTTCGGTTCGTCTCTCAATGACGAAGTTGTTCGGCTTTTTGTGAAAATGCCGGACTGGCGCGAATTTCCATCCCCGGGTGGATGGAAAAACATTTCTGTGAAAATGATGAACTAGCATGGATTTCCATCCCTAGATGGAGAGCAGATCGCGCTGCCCATGGAACTTTCCGCCCCCTCTCCGCGCTTTACGCTTCCGCCGCGGATCCCGGTAGACGGGCTTTTGAACAAGTCCTTTCACGATTCAAACGGATTGTCTTGTTCCTCGAGCTGATGGCGATAGCGGGCGGCGCGGCGCGAGCAATACAATGCCGCGGCCAAACAGCCGGCGACAGCCAGCAAAGCGAACGGTTTGTCCGCCGCCGCCAGCGCGCCCGGGATGATCGTACCTAAATAGAGAAACGCGCCAAGCGCGAACAAAACTAAGCTGTACATCGTGAAATCGCCCGCTTTCGCACGCAGCTCGTTCCGTTGTCGTTCAGTCACTGCCGATTCCTCCTCTCGCCCTCACTGTACCATAACGGGCGAAAAAGGGGGAGCGGCAATTTCAGCCAAGCGCTTGCGCCAAATCGTCAAGCAAATCGTTGACGTCTTCCAATCCGATCGACAGGCGGATGAGCCCGTCGGTAATGCCAAGCTGTTCGCGCCGCTCTTTCGGAATCGAGGCGTGAGTCATTTTCGCCGGCAATGAAATTAAGCTTTCGACCGCTCCTAAACTTTCGGCGAGCGTAAAGAAGCGAACGCGCGACAGGACGGTTTCCGCTCGCTCCAAGCTGCCGACGTCAAAGGAAATCATGCCGCCGAACCCGCGCATTTGTGTTTTCGCCAACTCATGGTTCGGATGCTCCGGAAGCCCGGGGTAATACACGCGCGCCACCGCCGGATGTTCGGCCAAAAAGGCCGCAATCGCCCGCGCGTTTTGTTCGTGCTCTTCCATCCGCACGCCGAGCGTTTTGATCCCGCGCATAAGCAGCCACGAATCTTGCGGTCCAAGGATGCCGCCGGTCGAATTTTGCACGTAATGAAGCCGCTCGGCGAGCTCGGCGGTGCGGACGACCGCCAAGCCGGCGACGACATCGCTATGGCCCCCTAAATATTTCGTCGCGCTATGAATGACGATATCGGCGCCCAGTTCAAGCGGCGTTTGGAAATACGGTGTCGAAAACGTGTTATCGACGATCAATAACAGCCCATGCTCACGGGCGATGGCGGCCGCCGCTTGCAAGTCGGTAATTTTTAACAACGGATTGGTCGGCGTTTCCACGTAAATGGCTTTCGTATTCGGGCGGATGTGCGCCTCGATGTTGGCGACATCGCTCGTGTCGACAAACGTCGCATCAAGTCCGAACCGGTTGAATACGTTCGCCATCACCCGATACGTGCCGCCGTAAACGTCATCGGTGATCACGATATGGTCGCCGCTGTCAAACAACATCATGACGGCGGTAATCGCCGCCATCCCGGAAGCGAAAGCAAAGCCGGCCACGCCGCCTTCAAGCTCAGCAATCAGTTTCTCAAGCGCCGCGCGCGTCGGATTGCCGGTGCGCGAATATTCGAATCCTTTATGCTTCCCGATCTCTTCCTGCTTGTACGTGCTCACTTGATAAATCGGCACCGACACCGCTCCGGTATGCGGGTCACCTAGAATGCCGCCATGGATGAGCAGCGTTTTTCGTCTCATCACGATCCTCCACCTTCGTAAATGTTTTTGCTTAAATACCGCTCGCTGCTATCGGGGAAAATGACGACGATGTTCGTTCCCGGCTTCGCCTTCTCGGCCTCAAGCAAGGCGGCGTGAAAGGCGGCGCCGGACGAGCTGCCGACCAAAAGCCCTTCCTGTCTGGCTAGTTCGCTCACGCGACGGAACGCGTCATCGTCCGCGATCGTGTAGATGGCGTCAAAATACGCCGGATCCAGAAACGGCGGCAAAAATTCCATGCCGATCCCCTCCGTCCGATGCGGACCCGGTTCGCCGCCGCCTAAAATCGAGCCCTCCGGTTCGACGATCACCGTTTTAATGGCCGGGTTTTTTTCTTTTAAAAACGTCGCCGTTCCCATAAACGTGCCGCCGGAACCGGCGCCGGCGACAAAGACGTCAATCTGGCCGTCCAAATCGTCCCACAGCTCCGGCCCGAGCGTCTTGTAGTATGTCCGGGGGTTGGCCGGATTGCGAAACTGCTGCGGGCAATACGCGCCGGGAATCGTGCGGGCGAGCTCTTCCGCTTTGCGGATCGCCCCTTCCATTCCTTCCTCGGTCGGCGTATGGACAATTTGCGCCCCGAGCGCTTTCATCAGCAGCTGCTTTTCGATGCTAAATTTTTCTGGAACACAAAAGATGACGTTGATGTTTTTGTCGATCGCGGCCAGCGCCAAGCCGATGCCGGTGTTGCCAGCCGTCGGCTCGATGATCGTGCCGCCTTCTTTCAGCTTCCCTGATTCGAACGCTTCGCGTAACAATTCCTGCCCGAGCCGGTCTTTGATGCTTCCGCCCGGATTGAAGTACTCGAGCTTGGCAAACAAGCGGACGCCTTCCGGCAGCGGAAAGCGCGTAATTTCCACTAGCGGTGTGCGCCCGATCAATTCATGAATGCTTTTGGCTACCTGCATCGGTGTCACTCCGTTTCCTTCCACTCGTTTAACTTCTCGCGCTGAGAATGGAAAGCATCGATAAAACAAGCTCAGCCGAGTGTTTCGCCGCCGTCTCCAAAAACTGTTCAAACGATACGTCCGATTCCTGACCGGCGATGTCGGAAAGCGCCCGGATCACGACAAACGGCACACCAAACTGCACGCACACTTGGGCGATCGCCGCCGCCTCCATCTCAACGGCGCACAGTTCCGGGAACTGGCTGCGCACAAACTCGACGCGCTTCGGATCGCTCATAAACGAATCGCCGGTGGCGATCAAGCCAACGGCCGCTTGGAGGCCTTTAAGCTGGGTTGCCGCTTGTTTCGCCGCCTCAACAAGCGTCTCATCGGCCCGGTAGCGCGCCGGCAAGCCGGGCACTTGCCCATACGCATAGCCAAAGGCGGTCACATCCACGTCATGGTGCACGACCTCTTCCGAAATGACGAGATCACCGACGCGCAATGACGGCAAAAATCCTCCGGCGGAGCCGGTGTTGATGACGACATCGGGACGGAAACGGTCAAGCAACAGCGTCGTCCCCATGGCGGCATTCACTTTGCCGATGCCGGACTTCAACAACACCGCCTCCACTCCGTTAAGGCGCCCAGCGGAAAATTCGCATCCGGCGATGGCTGTATCCTCGCGTCCTTCCATGCGCGCGCGCAGCATCGCTACTTCTTCTTCCATTGCTCCAATAATCGCTGCTTTCATCGTTCTCCCTCTTTCTCAGTCGATTTGTTTTACCGCCTCCATCAGCCAGACGAACGCGTTTTGCTGGGTAAAGGAAGCGGAAAAGCCGTGGGTGGCAAACAGCGCGGCCAATACGTCGAGCGTCGTATAATATTCGCGCTCCAGATCGTCGGCCAAATCGTGGAACCCGCGCGCCCGCGCCGCTTCAACCGCTCGGCGGAACGCGTCTTTATCACGAAACGCTGTGTCGGCAAACACTATTTTACCACCAGGGCGGAGCAGTTGGCTATATTTGGCGATGGCCTCTCCTTTTTCCGCATCGGTCAAATGATGAAAAGCATACGTGCTCGCCACCGTGTCGATCGGCTCCGACGGCAGCGGAAAACGCAAAAAGTCGCCGTCCATAATGACGGCCCGACCGCCGAGTTTTTCCAACGCTTTTTTGCGCATCGGCGCTGACGGCTCAATGCCGTACACCGTTTTGCCGCGTTCGAGCAGCTTTTTCGTCAAATTGCCGGTGCCGACGCCAAATTCGAGCACTACTTGGCCCGCTTTGTCGGCGACCGCGTCCAAAATGCGGCCGTAGCCGGCAAACACATCGCGATATTGTTCATCATGGCCTTCCACCGATTGGTCGTACGACTCAGCCCATTGTTCGAATAAATCAAGAAATTCTCTACCCATACGGTCACGCTCCATAAAAGTTTATAATTCCTATAAATATAGTATGTCTTTTGCGCGGTCCTGTTCTCAATGTAGCATAAGTTTTTTCTTTGTTCAACGATCATGCCGATTGATCATTCGTATTGTTCCCCGGCACCCGGTGGATGACGGCGGGAAAATTTGCTACACTGGCAATGGAAAGGAGGGAGCGCGATGGTCAACATTTCCCTTGATCTGATCGAGGACAAAATTGAATTTTTTGAGGCGGATGATTTGCGGACGCTCGAGAAAAAGATTAACGAACAAATTGAGCATAATAAAGCGCTGCTGCTTTCCGTCCATCACGTTGCCCATCAAATGCATGTGATGGAGAACGGAAAACGGTTTTACAGCGCCGTCGTCCATTTTAAAGCGAAAAAATAACAGGTGCCCAGACGGCGGTTGGGCACCTGCTTTTTGCTCCCGCCGCCATCCATGCCGCGCGTTCGCCGGCATTATGACGGCCTTTGCTTTAATTTTTGCACCTTTGTCGGTTTCCAGCCTTCATTGGTTACCCATTCGATATACACTCTGTAGTGAGCGGTTTGCCCCTTCGTCGAGATCGTCGCCACCGCTTTGTTCGGCCCATTGTTGCCAATGAACCAAACGATCATCTCCTCCGGCGCGATGCCGGTCGCATAGCTGACGGCATCAAGCATTTCTTTCCAATCGACCGAGTTTTCGTCAAACACGGTTTTATGAGGCTCGGATTGCGTCGTGCCGACGGGCTGCCAAGCCGGATTGACGATCTCTTTTTCGATATTTGACCCCGGAGGTCCCGGGGTTTCCGTCACCTTGGTGGATTCCTCTTCCTTCGTTTCGGCGGTCTCCTCGGTTTCCCCACCAGCGGTGTCGCTTCCCGCTGCGGGCTTTTTTTCTTCGTTCGAGACAACCGCCGCGCCCGTTTCCACTTCCGTCCGCTTCGTTTTGCCGGCCGCTTGCTGATCCGCTTTTCCGCCAAAAAGCAAATTCCAAGCGACCATCACAATCAGCAGCAACACCACCGCAATCGCCCCGTTGAGCCAACGGTTCATTTTGCGCCGTTTGGCACGGGCGGCAAAGCGCGTTTCCGTTTGCGCCATGTTCCCCTCTCCTTTCCTCGCTGTAGATGTCAACCAAATTCGCTCTCTACATCGATTCGTTATTCGTTTTCCTTTTGCGCGCGGTCATGGGCGTAAAGCGCTTCAACCGCGGCGGCAAACACTTCGTTGGTCGCCGCGCGCCCGCTCGGGACGTCCAGTTCGACAACGGCGAGGGCGTATTTCGGACGGTCGGCGGGAAAATAGCCGGCAAACCATTTATTGATCAGTTCGACGTCCCCTTCCCTTTTTCCTGTCTCCGCTGTTCCTGATTTGCCGGCAACTGGATACGGCAGCGTCTGAAAACGGCGGCCGGTGCCTTTCTGATTCGTAACGACGCCGCGCAAAAGCTGCTGCAGCTGCCGAACCGTTGCCGGGGTAATCGGTTCCAGCCCGGTCGCCGGCTCGGCGGAAAACGAGAACAGCGGGGCTCCGTTTTTGTACAGCACTTGATCGACGGCCCGCACTTTCCACGCCTTGCCGCCACGGGCGATCGTCGCCATCATGTTGGCAACCCCAAGCGGCGAAACGCGCACATCTTTTTGCCCGATCGCCGTTTGCGCAACCGCCAGCGGCACCCGCTTGTCGCGTGCATCGTGCCAAATCGTTCCTTTCCGTTCCTCGGGAAACTGGCGGAAATGTTCTTCATGGTAAACCGGCCCTTCCCAGCCGGCCGTCGGATACAGCCCCAGTTTTTCGGCATACGTTTCCAACGCGCCGGGATCATGCCGGATCAGCTCTTTGCCGAGCGTGGCGAAGGCATTGTTGCAGCTGACGGCAAAGCTGTCCGTCAGATCGAGCGTCCCGTAGTCGTGCTCCCGGTCTTCCTCGCCAGCAATCGTTTTGCGGCAATCAAACGTGGTCGTCGGCGAAGCGATTCCCTCGTCAAGCGCCGCGGCGGCGATGACGGTTTTAAAAACAGAGCCGGGGATGTGCGGCAGCACCATTTGGTTTTCCGCCCCGCCGTTTTTGTACGGATCACGCGGATCCATATTCGGGCGGCTGACCATGGCCACTACGCTGTTAGTGTCAACGTCAAGCAAGACGAGGCCGCCTTTTTTCAATCCGAATCGGTCGACGATCTGCTCCATCTCGCGCTGCACGTCGCGGTCTAGCGTCGTTTTTACCGTGACCGGGTAAAACGAATTGCTCGGATCGCTGTACTTGACATCGAGCCCGAACAGCGGCCGCCCTTCCGCATCGACGTGATACAGCAATTTCGTCTCGGCGTCGGCGAGCAAAAATTCGTCAAACGCCTTCTGCAACCCTTGAATGCCGACTTCCGTCCCAGGCGGAAGCGGCCGTTTCGGATAGCGTTGGCGCAACAGCTCGCGGTCCGGCCGCGTAAAGCCGAGCAAATGCGGAGCGTACAGCGTCTCGAGCGGATATTGTTTATGGACGGCAAAGACGCCCGGGATGCGCAAGCGGTTCATTTGCCTCATTTGTTCAGCGCTTAAGGCGAGAGGTTCGCCGTTTTTCTCTAAGACGAACGGGCCGTCCGCCCGCTCGAGCTGGCGACGGATTTCTTCTTCGGAAACGCCGGTCACGCGGGCGACTTGTTCGATCGGCCATGGCCTCATCTTCAAAAACGGAAATAAGACAAGCGACGGTACGGATCGTTTCGTCAGCGGCTTGCCGTTTCGGTCCACAAATGAACCGCGCCCGTCATCGATGACCAATTCCTGTGTGCGCTGGGCGACGCTTTCGGCGATTAAATTATGATTCGCGAACGATTCGGTGTCAATCAACTGAATTTGCGCGAGCCGCCCCACGATGAAAAACAGCGCCGCTTCGATCAAGACAAGCATGACAATAGCCCTTTTCTTCCACATAAAGAAAACACCTCATCAACAGTTTCGACGAGGTGTTTTCATTTGAAACGTGCCTAGGACGGCGATTTTTCCGCGCTGCGGCCGCTTTGCGGGTCGAACATAGCGCGCTTAGTTGACGGCGACGATTTTCACCATCATTTCCCCGCCCGGCGTCTGTACCGTCACTTCATCGCCGACGCGGCGACCAAGAAGCGACTTCGCGATCGGCGAGTCGTTGGAAATTTTCCCTTCGAACGGATCCGCTTCCGCGCTACCAACGATCGTGTACGTCTCCTCTTCTCCGTCCGGAAGTTCGATAAACGTCACTGATTTGCCAAGCGAGACCACATCCGGGTTTTCCGTATCTTCTTCGATAATGACGGCGTTGCGAATCATATTTTCAAGCATTTGAATGCGCGACTCAACAAACGCCTGCTCGTCTTTCGCTGCGTCGTACTCTGAATTTTCCGACAGATCCCCGAACCCACGCGCAATCTTAATGCGTTCGACCACTTCTTTGCGCTTGACCGTTTTTAAATACTCCAGCTCTTGTTCCAGTTTCTCTTTTCCCTCTTTCGTCATCGGGTACTGCTTTTCGTTCGCCATTCATCTCACTCCTCTATATATTGTGCATTATGTAAAGCGTACGAACAGAAAAATCGCTGTTCGTACGCTTACTTGTTATATACTATATTGTTTTGTCTCTGTTATGTTATTATAAAAACGCTTTTTGTTCAAGAACCGTGCGAATTTTTGCGACCATTAAATCGATGGCGACGGTGTTGTGCCCGCCTTCCGGAATGATGACATCGGCATAACGCTTCGTCGGTTCGACAAACTGGTTGTGCATCGGCCGCACGACGGACAAATATTGTTCGATCACCGAGTCAAACGTGCGGCCGCGCTCTTTCACATCGCGAAGGAGGCGGCGGATGATGCGGATGTCCGGATCGGTGTCGACGTACACTTTAATATCCATTAAGTCGCGAAGCCGCTCATCTTCTAGCACAAGAATGCCTTCGACGATGATGACCTCTTTCGGCTCCACGCGGATGACCTCACGGGAGCGGGTGTGAAGCGTATAGTCATACACCGGCTTGTCGATCGGCTCGTAGCAAAGCAGCTTATGAATATGTTCAATCAACAAGTCGTTGTCAAACGCCAGCGGATGGTCGTAGTTCGTCTTCAGCCGCTCTTCAAATGGGAGATGGCTTTGGTCTTTGTAATAAAAATCTTGCTCCAAGACAAGGATCGAACGGTCGCCGAAATGATCATAAATCGCCCTGGCGACGCTCGTCTTCCCGGAGCCGGAACCGCCGGCGACGCCGATGACAACGGGCTTCTTCCCCATCTTAATTCTCCTTTCTCATCATGTTGTACGGGAAGAGTGGCCGTTTCACTTTCATCTTGACGATTTGCAGCGGATGGCGCGCCGCATCGAGTTCGTTGCCCTCTTCATCCCAAATCGTTTCAATCACTTGGGTAAAGTTGTCGATTTCCGGGCCGAAAAATTCGACCTCGTCGCCGGGCCGGAAATGGTTGCGCTGCTGGATGGTGGCGATGCCCGTCTCCGGGTCGTAATCAAGCACTAAGCCGGCGAACTCGTGCGTCGGTTTTCGGCTGTGGGTGCCATACATATGGTTCGTATGGTCGGGAAAGCCGGCAAAAAACGACGGCGCCGTCTCGCGGTTGGCGCATTTGTCGAGCTCGCGCACCCACTCGTCGCGAATCGTGAAATGGTCGGGATCGGCGCAGTACGCGTCGATCACTTTCCGATAGACGCTGACGACTGTCGCCACGTAATGGATCGACTTCATCCGCCCTTCAATTTTCAAGCTGTCGACGCCAAGTTCAATCATCGCCGGAATGGCGCGGATCAAGTTCAAATCTTTCGCGCTCATGGCGAACGGGGCGTCGCCTTCGGAAAACAGCGGGATTTCCCGGCCGTCAGACAGCTGGTATAAATCGTAATCCCAGCGGCACGACTGGCAGCACCCGCCGCGGTTGGAGTCGCGCGCCGTCATATGGTTGCTCAACACGCAGCGGCCGGAATAGGCGGAACACATCGCTCCATGGATGAACGCCTCAATTTCAATATCGACGTTCTCTTTGATTTGGCGAATTTCTTCGGCGCTCACTTCGCGAGCGAGCACGACCCGCTCGAGCCCTTCCTCTTTCCAAAATTGGACCGCTTTCCAGTTGGTGAGCGACTGCTGGGTGCTTACATGCACTTCAAGCCTCGGCGCCACCCGGCGCGCCGTTTCGATAATGAGCGGATCGGCGACGATGATGCCGGAAACGCCGGCCTCCTCTAACGCCCGCAAATAGTCGTCAAGGCCGGGAATGTTTTCATTATGGGCGTAAATGTTGGCGGTGACGTACACCTTCGCCCCGTACCGGTTGGCAAATTCCACCCCTTCGCGAATCTCCTCGATCGTAAAGTTGTCGGCGTTGGCGCGCAAGCTGTACTCTTGACCGCCGATAAAGACGGCGTCCGCCCCGTAGTGGACGGCGATTTTCAGCTTTTCCAAGTTGCCGGCCGGCGCCAGCAGCTCCGGCTTTTTCACGATGACGCGCTTGCCGTCAACGATCTCGGAGATGCGGTCATTTTTTACAAGCATGACGTGTCCCTCCTTTTCTCAATAAATGGTTTCCTTGAAGAAAAATCCGGTGTCGATGCGGCGGTGCGGCGGCTGAAGCGCTTCAACGGCCGCCAGCAGCTCCTCTTTTTCCCGCTCGTAGCGCTCGCGGTCTTCCGTACATAAGTCGATGGCGCGGCGGTACAGCTTCGTCACTTCCGTAATGTAGTCCGCGGTGTGCAGAACGCCGTCGATTTTGAAGCTGTCGATGCCGGCTTCCACCATATCGCCCAGTTCGTCAATGATGCAAAGATCGTTCGGGCTCATAATGTGCGTGCCGTTTTCGTCTTCAAAAATCGGGTATTTATAGTCGCGCTCTTTGTCGTACAGGAACATCCCTTTTTCGTACTTTTTCCGTTCGATTTCCATCACTTTTCCTTGATAGGCAAAATAGTTGCCAATCAGCGAACGCTTCGACTGGTACATGCACGTCATGCCGTGCACTTGCACTTCAATTTCCACTTCAGCATGGGCTTTGATTTCCAAAATGGCGTCCATGTTCAGCTCGCGCGCCAAGACGGCGCGTTTCGCCCCTTTTCGCCCCCAGTAGTTGCACGCATACCAGTTCGTCGCTGTCGTCTCCGTACTCCAGTGAAGCTTCATGTGAGGCGCCGTTTCTCGGACGGTCAAAAGCACCGCGGGATCGCCGAAGACGATGGCATCGGCGCCGACTTCAGCTAAAAACGCCACGTAGTCGGCAAGCTCGTCCACTTTGTCGTTATGAAAAAGGGCGTTCATCGCCACATACACGTTCATGCCGCGCCGGTGGGCCGTTTCAACAGCCGCGGCCACATCCGAACGGGAAAACTCGCCGGCGAGCCGCAAGCCATAGCGCTGCTCACCGATGATGATGGCGTCCGCCCCGGCTTCCGCCAGTTCATCAATATGGGAAACGCTCGTCGGCGTGACGAGCAATTCCGGTTTTTTCATTTTCTCGTTCACCTCATTTTTTTCGATATCGCGAGCCCATCGCCGACCGGAATGATGACGGTGTCATAATCGCCCCGGGCCATCAACCACTCATTATAGCGGCGAATTTTTTGGGCGAGATTCCAAAGCCGCTTATTGCCCCCGGGCGTTTCAGCGGCGACAAGCCCTTTAAACAGCACGTTGTCGGTAATGACGAGGCCGCCTTCAGCGAGAAACGGCTCATAGAGCGTAAAGAAGCGCTCATATTGCCCTTTGGCGGCATCGATCACCAACGCGTCAAACGGCGCGGCCGACGCCACCTTCTCCGTCACCGCCAAGGCGTCGCCCCACACCGCTTCAATTCGCTGGGCGCAATCGGTCTTTTCCATATAAAAACGGGCGCGCTCATACCGCTCCCGGTCTTTTTCTATCGTTACAATGTGCGCCTCCGGCAGCACTTTTGCCATCCGGATCGCCGAATAGCCGATCGCCGTGCCGATTTCTAAAATGCGGCGCGGCTTCGCGAGCTTGAGCACGAACAACATCGTTTCGATGCTCACCGAATCCATGATCGGCACCCGCTGTTCGCGGGCTTCGCGCTCGATCTGTTCCACATCCGCATCCAACGCCGGCCGCAGCCGCTGCAAGTACGAAACGACCTCATCAGTCAGCAAACGGAACCCTCCTTGCCATCAACAAGCGGAAAAGCGCCCGCCCCGTCGCGAAAATAAAGCAGCGATCGCCGGGCTTGTGCTCCTTGCCATCAACAAGCGGAAAAGCGCCCGCCCCGGGCCAAGCGGCGGCCCGAGGTGCTGCGCCCATCCGTTCCAAATAAGAGCCGCTACCGGACCCTTATCGCTCCCTGTTCAACTTTCTTTATCTTACCATAACTCGGCGGAAAAGCGAAACCGTTTCGCCTAACCCGCCAGCAACTTCCGTTTTGCGCTATCGTTTCCCAATATGCTTCGCCTTTTCCCGGTTGTGCTCGGCCAGCGTTTTCGTGAAAATGACATCGCCTGTGGGGGTGGCTAAAAAATACAAATAATCGGTTTGCGCCGGCTCAAGCGCCGCTTCAATCGACATTGCGCCCGCGTTGGCGATCGGCCCTGGCGGCAGCCCTTTATGAAGGTACGTATTGTATGGCGAATCAACTTTTAAATCGTTGTAAAACACGCGCGCTTTATGTTTGCCAAGCGCGTATAAAACCGTCGGATCGGTTTGCAGCGGCATGCCTAGGCGCAGCCGATTGTAAAAGACGCTGGCGATTTTTTTGCGGTCGGCTTTTTCTGTCGCCTCCTCTTCGATCAGAGAGGAAAGCGTCAGCAGCTGGTGCGGCGACAGCTTCCGTTCCCCTCTTTCCTCTTCGTACGAAGCAAGCACCGCTGCCGTTTTGGCGACCATCGTTTCAATGATCTCAGAAAGCGGCGGTTTTTTGTCAGCGAATACATAGGTGGCTGGAAATAAATAACCTTCCAGCGGATAACGAACGTTCGGATGGAATACGTCTTTCGTTATGACACGCGGATACTTTTTCATTAACTGCTCGATGTACGCGCGGTCGTTCAGCTGCTTCATGACGTCTTCTTTTTTGTATCCCGTTCGCGCGGCGATGAGATCGGCAATCTGTACAAGCTGCGACCCTTCGGGGATCGTCAATTTCAAGCCGACTTTCAACGATTTCCCCGTTTGCAGCAGCGCTATGATGCGCGTCATCGGCATGGCCCGCGTCAGTTCGTACTCTCCGGCTTGAAACCCGGACTCGCGTTTCCAACGGACATAAAGCCGAAACACGCTAGCGCTTCGAATGAGCCGTTTTTGTTCGAGCCGCTCTGCGATTTCTGTCGCCGATGAACCGACAGGAATCGAGACATGAACCGGAGTGTGATCATGAGGATCGACCGGTTTGAGCGCCAAGCGAATATATAGAAAGCTGCCGGCACTGATCAACACAACCAGCGCCAGCAAAACGCTGCCTGCGATCAACATCCGTTTTCGCCCACGCCGCCCCTCGTTCCCTGTCCAATGCTTTTCCCCCATAGCGCACCTCCTTTCCCGTCCATCGGTCATATTATACTACAAGTTTTTGCATCTCTCGCCCTTTTTTCCGACAAAAAAGCGGCCGCCTTTAGGCAGCCGCTTCGGATCATTCCTCTTCATCTTCTTGTTCAGCACAAAACGTGTTCCACACTTCTTCGATCATATCCCACTCTTCTTCCGTTTCAATCGGAAGCAGTTCCCCTTCTTGATTTTCGTCAGCAGGGATAAACGCCGACACGTGCACTTCCGTTTCGCCGTTTTCATCTTCCGCTTCCTTGCTGACCGGATAGTAAAACACGTACGATTTCCCGAAATCGTCGGATTCAAACGTAAACAAAATTTCACAGAGCTGTTCGTTGCCTTGTTCGTCGACAACGGTAATATGGCGGTCTCCATGTTCCATTGTGATTGGCCTCCCCTTCATCGTTTCCTATCCAAGTACGATTGCAAAATGACAGCCGCCGCCATTTTGTCGATCACTTTCCGCCGTTTTTTCCGGCTCACATCGGCAGCGATCAGCATCCGTTCGGCGGCCATCGTCGACAGCCGTTCGTCCCAAAGCACGACCGGCAAAGAAAACTCCTCGCGCAGCTTGGCGGCGAACCGCTCGCTCGCTTCGGCGCGCGGTCCGAGCGTGCCGTTCATGTTTTTCGGCCAGCCGACAACGATCGCATCGACGCCATATTCGGCGATGATGGCGCGCAGCCGCTTTAAGCCGTAGTCGCCGCGCTCTTCGTCGATGGCGATCGTCTCCAAGGCTTGAGCCGTCCAGCCAAGCTCGTCGCTGATCGCCACGCCGAGCGTTTTCGTGCCGAGATCCAATCCTAACGTTCGCATCGGTCAGTCCTTTCGTTGCCCCTGTAAATAGAATTTCACCAATTCCTCGATTAATTCGTCGCGCTCGATTTTGCGGATGAGGGCGCGCGCGTCGTTATGGCGCGGGATGTAAGCCGGATCGCCGGACAACAAGTAGCCGACAATTTGGTTGATCGGGTTGTAGCCTTTTTCTTGCAAAGCCTCATACACCGTCAGCAGCACTTCGCGAACGTTCGTTTCAGCCGGCTCTTCCGGAAAATGAAACTGCATCGTTTGATCAAACGAGCTCACCGTCTCCACCTCGCTCTTGATTCGGGCCATTCCTCCATCTTACATCCATTGTACACGATCCGCGCCATTTAGGAAATGGATTTGACCCACGTTTCGACGTAATCAAGCGCTGCCCCGACTTTGTCCGCGTCCTTTCCTCCGGCCTGCGCCATATCCGGGCGTCCGCCACCCCCGCCGCCGCAGCGGGAAGCCACTTCTTTGACGAGCTTGCCGGCGTGATATCCTTTTTTCACTAAGTCATCGGTCACCGCAGCGATCAATTGGACTTTGCCGCCTTGCACCGCCGCCAACACGATGATTGCCGTGCCGAGTTTTTGCTTCAAATCGTCGGCCATCGCCCGCAATTGGTTCATGTCGTTCGCCTGCACTTTCGCCGCCAGCACCGGCACGCCGCCGACGTCTTTGACTTGGCGGGCGAGGTGCTCCGCTTCCATACGGGCAAGGCGAGCGGCAAGCGATTCGTTTTCGCGCTCGAGCTCTTTCAGTTCGGCAAACAGTCCGTCAAGACGGGCATTCAATTCTTTCGGGCTTGTTTTCAATTTTTGCGCCGCCTCTTGCAAAATGGCGAGCTGTTCGTTCATCAAACGGTACGCCGCCTCTCCGGTCACCGCTTCAATCCGGCGCGTGCCGGCGCCGATGCCGGATTCAGAGACGATTTTAAACAGCCCGATGGCCGCTGTATTCGGCACATGGCAGCCGCCGCACAGCTCGAGGCTGTAGTCGCCGACCTTGACGACGCGGACAATGTCGCCGTATTTTTCGCCAAACAGCGCCATCGCGCCCATCGCTTTCGCTTCCTCAAGCGGTTTATAGAAAATGTCAACTGGGGTACTCTTCCAAATTTGTTCATTGACGATCGCCTCGATGCGCTCGAGCTCGTCCGGCTTCACTTGGCCAAAATGGGTGAAGTCAAAGCGCAGCCGATCCGGAGCGACGAGCGACCCCGCTTGGTTGACATGGCGGCCGAGCACGTCTTTGAGCGCCTGATGGAGCAAATGGGTCGCCGTATGGTTTTTCACGATGCGCGCCCGCTTCGCCTCATCAACGCGCGCCGTATAGCGGGCTCCTTTTTTTACCGCGCCGCGCTCGACGACAATCGAGTGAAGGTGCTGGCCGTTCGGCGCTTTTTGCACATCTTTGACGACCGCTCTCCCGGTCTCGCTTTCAAATACGCCTTGGTCGGCGACTTGACCGCCGCTTTCGGCGTAAAACGGCGTCACATCGACGATGATCTGCGCCTCTTCACCGGCTTTCACTTTCTCGACAAGCCGTCCGTCTTTAACGATGGCGAGGACCGTCGACGAGGCAACAAGCTCATCGTAGCCGACAAACCGGCTTTCGTCTTTCAAATCGCCGAGCACGCCGCCTTGCACTTGCATCGAATCGACGTCTTGGCGAGCGGCGCGGGCCCGTTCGCGCTGGCGCTCCATCTCGCGCTCAAAACCGGCGTGATCGACCGTCATGCCTGCCTCGGCGGCGTACTCTTCCGTCAGCTCGAGCGGGAAGCCGTACGTATCATACAAGCGAAACGCCTCTTCCCCCGGAAGGACGGTGCTTCCTTGCGCTTTCGCCTTTTCGATCACTTCCGCCAAGATGGCGAGCCCCTCATGAAGCGTTTCGTGGAACCGCTCTTCTTCCGTGCGGATGACGCGAGCGATAAAATCGGCTTTTTCTTTCACTTCCGGATAGTAGTCGTGCATAATTTCGCCGACAACCGGCACGAGCTCGTACATAAACGGGCGGTCAATGCCGATTTGTTTCGCGTAGCGCACCGCGCGGCGGAGCAAGCGGCGCAATACATAGCCGCGCCCTTCGTTCGACGGCAGCGCCCCGTCGCCAATCGCAAACGTCACGGCGCGAATATGGTCGGCGATCACCTTAAAGGCGACGTCTTTGTCCGGATCGTCGCCATACCGCTCGCCGGCGATTCGTTCGGTAGCGCGGATGATCGGCAAGAACAAGTCGGTTTCAAAGTTCGTCGGCACGTCCTGCAAAATCGAGCACATCCGCTCCAACCCCATGCCGGTATCGATGTTTTTCTTCGGCAGCGGCGTGTACGTGCCGTCCGGGTTATGGTTGAACTGGGAAAACACTAAGTTCCATACTTCCAAATAGCGGTCGTTTTCCCCGCCCGGGTACAGCTCCGGATCGTTCGGATCGTTGCCGAACGCCTCGCCGCGGTCGTAAAAAATTTCCGTGTTCGGACCGCTCGGGCCTTCGCCGATGTCCCAGAAGTTTCCTTCGAGACGGATGATCCGTTCTTCCGGCAGTCCGATTTCGTTATGCCAAATGTTGTACGCTTCCTCGTCCTCCGGATGGACGGTGACGGACAGCCGTTCCGGATCAAAGCCAATCCACTTTTCGCTCGTTAAAAACTCCCACGCCCAGTGGATCGCTTCCCGCTTGAAGTAATCACCGATCGAAAAGTTGCCGAGCATTTCAAAAAACGTATGGTGGCGCGCCGTTTTCCCGACGTTTTCGATGTCGTTGGTGCGGATCGATTTTTGCGCATTGCAAATGCGCGGGTTGTCCGGGATGATGCGGCCGTCAAAGTATTTTTTCAGCGTCGCGACGCCGCTGTTGATCCATAACAGCGATGGGTCGTCGACCGGAATAAGCGAGGCGCTCGGTTCAACCGCGTGGCCTTTTTCTTGGAAAAACTGCAAAAACATGCGCCGCACTTCGGCAGATGTCAGCTTTTTCATGATGATCCTCCCCTTTCGCCTTTTTATATAAAAAAACTCCCATCCCCTGCAGGGACGAGAGTTGTGCTCGCGGTACCACCCTGTTTATGGGCGAAAAACGCCCATCACCTCTTTGGCCGTAACGCAGCCTTGCGTCAGGTTTTGCCTGCGCTCCGGATTAGCCTTCTGTTGCCCTTCATCTGGAATTTCTTTCAGCCGCGGAAATTCCTCTCTGTGCGCGAGCCCGCGCGTTAAGATGGACTGCAACATACTCGATCCGTCATCGCGTTATGTATTCGCTTTTACATTGAAAAATTATAGACAAGCACCGCTCGTTTGTCAATGCAAGGCATAGCGCTCCTTCCAGTGGACGATGGCCACTTTCAGCACCGCCGCCGTCGGAACGGCGAGGATGAGGCCGAGCACGCCGGCGAGCTCACCGCCGGCAAACAGCGCGAGCATAATGACAAGCGGATGCATGTGCACGCTTTTGCCGACGATCAGCGGCGACAACACGTTGCCTTCTAAAAACTGCAAAGCGAAAATGATGACCAGCACCACCAAGACCATTTTGAGCGATACGGTCGCCGCTAAAATGGCGGCCGGAATGGCGCCGATCAGCGGCCCGAAATACGGGATGATATTCGTCATCCCGATGATGAGCCCAAGCAAAAGCGGATAGTCCATGCCGGCAAGCCACAATCCGAGCGCCGCGGCCGAACCGATCGCCGCGCAGACAAAGAGCTGGCCGCGGATGTAACCGCCGAGCGACTCGTCAACGTCTTGTAAAAACGCCAGCCCCGGTTCGCGCCACCGCTTTGGCGTCAAATACCAAACGGCTTTTTTCAGCACCTCAACGTCCTTGAGCATGTAAAACACAATAAACGGGATCAGCACGAACGTCGCCGCCGAGCTGATCAGCGATTTCATGGCGCGAATCGCCATCTCGACCGCCGAGGCGGCCGCCCGCTCCAGCTCAGCGAGCATCGTTTCCACCCGCGTATGCACTTCCATCGGCCATGTCGATGTTTCATCGTGAATGTGGCGCACCCATTGGCGATATGTATTCATCAGCGAGGGCAGCTGTTCGTCCAACGCGCGCAGCTGGGCGATCAAAACCGGAATGCCGCGGTACAAGCCGTAGCCGACCGAGCCAAAAAACAGCAAATAAATGAGCAAAATGGCAAGCGCCCGCGGCACCCCTTTGCCATGAAGATATTCAACGAGCGGGTGCAGCAAATACGTGATAAACGCCGCCAGCAAAAACGGCGTCAACACCGTGGCGACAAAATCGATCACCGGCCACCAAACGCTTTTCATCCGGACGATTAAATAGACGATCGCCGTCACCAACAGCCATTTGCCGATGCGGAAGAACGACTGCCATTGTTGCTCCCCCATCACCACACCTCCTACCGTTTAGTGTAGGGGATGCGGGCGGGAATATGCCTTTAGCGCTTTGGCACTATTTGACAATCACAAAGCACCGCCCCCGCGCAAGGCGAGGGCGGCAACGCCGTCAGCGGATCGCCTGCATCAAGCGGCGGCGCATTTTTCGCATCGTGCGCCCGTTCATCCAGTTGTTGCGCTGGGCCAACTGATACGCGGCGACACCCAACCCGACAGCCAACAGCGATGTCATCGTCCGGTTCATGACTGTCCCCCCTAAAGTTGAATCGTGCGCTCATAATCGTCGAACAAATCATCAAGAGAGCTTAACGTCCCGTCCTCCTCCACTTGATGGACATGGATGACTCCTTTCGAGACGGAAAGCTCGATGAAACAATCCCAGCAATAATATTGGTTGACGCCGATTTTTCCTAAATTTTTCCGTTTGCAGTTCGGGCAAATGAGCACCGACAGCCACTCTCCTTACTTTGTTGTGTCCACCATCACAACCCCTTCTTTCGCCGTGAACGGGGCAAGCGGCATTCGCTTCTTTCCTTCTGTCAAATCGGAAAAAAATCCCTCACTGATCTCGTATCCATCAATTCTGCCCCATTGCCCGTCGAAATATACGTCATCTAACAATCCGATCGTCGTCCCGTCGGCGGCGACAACCATGTTGCCGGCGATGCCTCGTTCACCGTAAAGAGAGTGGCCGCTGTCAGAGGAAGGCAAGGGCTGGAAACTTCGCGCGTCGTCGATGAGCATTCGATCGTTTTGCAGCGCTCGCACGGCCGCAAGCGGCAAATAGCGGCGGCGGCCAAACAAGCCGCGCTGTTCGGCAACAAACCCTTGCACCGTGCCGTGGCTGGTAAACCAAACATCCGCGATCGTTCCGACGTTTTTCCCTGTCGCTTGTTCGTAAATGGGAAGACCTTTCATGTCGGAAAACGTTCGCATCGCTCTCCCACCTTTCCAGCCACCTTTAGCTTGACTCATCGCTCATAAAGTCATACGGCGTAACGTTTTCCATTCCGACGTTCGCATCCTCAAGCGGCAGTTCGACCTCGACAACCGGCGCCATCGCCGCCGTCAGTTTTTCCGCCAGCGCCGTCCGCCGCGCCCCGTCGCTCTGCTTGGCGACGCCGGCCCGAAACGCTTCCTCTTCGCCGCATAAAATCAAAAATTGTTTGCTTCTCGTCACCGCCGTATACAGCAAGTTCCGCTTCAACATCCGATAGTAGCTTTTCACGACGGGCAAAATGACGATAGGGAATTCGCTTCCTTGCGCTTTATGCACAGAGCAGCAGTACGCATGGGTGATTTGCGACAGCTCTTGCCGGGTGTAGGTCACTTCCACGCCGTCAAACGAGACAACGAGCAAGTCTTGCTTGTCGGTGTTCTCTTTCGCGTAAAAAATGGCAACGACTTCGCCGATATCGCCGTTAAACACGTTGTCTTCCGGCTGATTGACGAGCTGAAGCACCTTGTCGCCGACGCGGTACACCACCTCGCCGGCCGCCAGTTCCCGCTTCCCGGCGGATGGCGGATTGAAGAGCTCTTGAAGCGCTTTGTTGAGCCGATCAATGCCGGCCGGGCCTCGGTACATCGGGGCGAGCACTTGAATATCTTTGACCGAAAAGCCTTTTTTTCGCGCATTGTCCGCGATTTGCCGGACGACATCCACGACTTGGCCGGCGCGGCAGCGAATGAACGAGCGATCCGCCTTTGGCGCAGTCAAATCGGGCGGCACGGCGCCGCGCTTTACCTCATGAGCGAGCTCGATGATCGACGATCCTTCCGCCTGACGGTACACATCTGTCAGCCGCACCGAAGGAACGACGCCGGACTCGAGCAAATCTTTCAGCACTTGGCCGGGCCCGACGGATGGCAGCTGGTCTTCATCGCCGACCAGCACGACTTGCATGCCGTTTGGCACCGCTTTGAACAGCTGATTAGCCAGCCATGTGTCGACCATCGACATTTCATCGATGACAAGCAGCTTGCCGGCAAGCGGTTCATGTTCATCGCGGCTGAACCCTTCCACTCCGTTCCAACCGAGCAGCCGATGAATCGTCGCCGCCGGCAGGCCAGTCGCCTCGCTCATCCGCTTGGCCGCCCGTCCGGTCGGAGCGGCGAGCACGACCGGGAACGGCTCACCTTGCTGGTAGCGGGCCGGATCTAACGATAAGCCGTTAAGAGCGGCGAACAGCTCGACAATCCCTTTGATGACCGTTGTTTTTCCCGTGCCCGGACCGCCGGTTAAAATGAACAACGGGGAGGAAAGCGCCCGCTGAATCGCCTCTTTTTGCTGGGGCGCGTACTGCATGCCAAGCCGCTCTTCAAGCGCCCCGAGCGCCAGCAAAAACTCCGATTCCGCAAACGGCACCGCCGTTTGCCGGAGCAGCCGCTTGACGTTGGAAACGATGCCTTTTTCGGCAAAGTAAAGCGACGGGAGATAACAACGGCCTTGCTCAACGACCAGTTTTCCTTCTTCACTCAACATCAGCAGCGTCCGTTGAATGGCTTGTCCGTCGACCGCCCCGCTCGGCCGGCCATCCAGCAGTTCAGCAATGCGGCCGACCAGCTCTTCCTCGGCCATGTACACATGCCCTTCCTGCAGGCAAACTTGCTCGAGGACAAACAAGGAAGCGGCGCGCAGCCGAGCCGGGTGGCTTCCGGAAATGCCGAGCTGCCGCCCAAGCTCATCGGCGCGACCGAACCCGATCCCCTCAATGTCTTCGACGAGCTGATACGGATTGGCTTGGATGATTTCGATCGCTTCCTCGCCGTACGCTTGGTAAATTTTCATGGCCAGCTGGGGGCCGAAGCCGAGCTGAGCGAGGGTGATCATCGTCTGCTCAAGCCCTTCGTGGGCGCGGAGCGTTTCATACAGCTGCTTGGCCTTTTGTTTGGACAGTTTCGGAATGCGCTCGAGCGCCGCTGGATCGCGCAAAATCACGGCAATCGCCTGCTCGCCGAGCGCTTCGGCGATGGCCGCAGCCGTTTTTTTGCCGATCCCTTTAAACAAACCGCTTGATAAATACTGAATGATTCCTTCTTTCGTGTTGGGAAGCTGTTTGCGGAACTGGCTCGCCGCATACTGGCGGCCAAAGCGCGGATGATGGCGGAATTGACCATAAAACACATAAACGTCTCCCTCGCTGATCCGCGGGAAATGGCCGGTGACGATCACTTCCTCTTCAACCGGCGCTTCGTTCGTTTCCTCAACGCGAATGCGGACAACGGTGTAAAGCGTTTCTTCGTTATGGAAAATGACGGATATGCACGTTCCTTTAATAAAGGTGCACCCCTCAATGGCCAGCGTTTGCTGCTCTTGCAACAGCGATCCCCTGCCTTTACGGCGAAAGCCGCTTTTCCATCATTTTCTTTCCATACCCCGCCAGCACGTGGTCTGGCTTCGCCTCCAACGCGGCGGCGAACCAATCGCGGGCGGCAGCCGGCTCGTCCTTGTTCGCATAAATGACCCCTAAATTGTAGCAGGCGTCGGCATGGTGCGGCTTTAGCGCCAACGTTTTTTCAAAGCAACGCTTCGCCTCGTCAACATAGTCGAGCGCCGCCAAACAAAGGCCGAGCTGAAAGAACGCTTCGGCATCCCCTTCGTTCAATTCGGCGGCCCGCTGCAAATACGGAAGAGCGAGCCGCGGCATCTCGAGCCGCCATAGCGACATGCCGAGCATAAAATGCGTGTCGGCGTCATCGAGCCCCAGCCCGAGGGCCCGTTCAAACATGTCTTTCGCCTCGGCAAACCGCCCGCGCTGATAGTGGAGCGTGCCGATGCCATAGTAAGCGGCCGCGGCCCGTTCATCGCGACAAAGCGCCTGCTGGAAGAAAGCGAGCGCTTTCTCCTCTTCGCCGGCGGCGGCCAGCACGGTGCCGACGTTGATGTAGCCGGTCGGGTCGTCCGGGCGATCGTCCACCGCTTTGGAAAAGCAGCGGAGCGCTTCTTCGTACTCCCCGGCGCGCAAATGCGCAAGCCCTTGTTCATTCCAATCCGCCACCGCTCATCCCTCCTGACTATAGTTTAGCACATACGTTCGTTTTTTTCGAGCAATTGCAAAAACACCCCAACCCCAAGCCGGGTTAGGGCTTTCACCGCCGGTGCGGCAGCTTAGCGGTCAGCCGACATACCAAAGCTTTTCACCGTTGCGGAACACTTCATCGATCGTGCCGCCGCCAAGGCACTCCTCGCCGTTGTAGAACACGACCGCCTGCCCCGGCGTCACCGCCCGCGCCGGCGCATCAAACACGACTTCCGCCTTGCCGTCTGAAAGCGGGTGAACCGTCACGCCGACATCGGGCTGACGATAGCGGAACTTCGCCGTGCAGCGGAACGGCGCTTCCGGCTTGCGGTCAGACACCCAGTTGACATCGACCGCTTTTAGCGAGGTCGAATACAAATAGTCGTTTTCAAATCCTTGGGCGACATACAGCACGTTTTCGCGCACATTTTTGCCGACGACAAACCACGGTTCGCCGCTGCCGCCAATACCAAGGCCGTGGCGCTGGCCGATCGTGTAATACATCACCCCGTCATGCCGCCCTTTCACTTCGCCGTCGAGCGTTTTCATCACTCCCGGCTGGGCCGGCAAATAATGGCTCAAAAATTCTTTGAAATCACGTTCGCCGATAAAACAAATGCCGGTGCTGTCTTTTTTCCCAGCGGTAGCCAGCCCGGCTTCTTTCGCGATCCGGCGCACG
Organism: Geobacillus icigianus; assembly: GCF_000750005.1. Classification (GTDB taxonomy): domain Bacteria; phylum Bacillota; class Bacilli; order Bacillales; family Anoxybacillaceae; genus Geobacillus; species Geobacillus icigianus. The sequence goes on from NZ_JPYA01000019.1 coordinate 24,136, forward strand.
TCCGCTTTGTGCAAGTGGCCGATCGGAAACATCACGTTTGACAGTTGGGCTTGGCCGAGCTGGTTCAAAAAATACGTTTGGTCTTTGTTCGGGTCAGCTCCACGGAGCATTTTATATTCGCCATCGCGAAACTCGACGCGGGCGTAATGGCCGGTGGCGACGTAATCGGCGCCGATCGACATGGCGTGTTCCAAAAACGCTTTGAATTTAATCTCCTTATTGCACATCACATCCGGGTTCGGGGTGCGCCCCGCTTTGTATTCGTTCAAAAAATACGTAAACACTTTGTCCCAATATTGCTTTTCAAAGTTGACTGCATAGTACGGGATGCCGATTTGGTTGCAGACGCGCACAACGTCTTCGTAATCCTCAGTCGCCGTGCAAACGCCGTTTTCATCGGTGTCATCCCAGTTTTTCATAAAAATGCCGATCACATCATATCCTTGTTCTTTTAATAATAGCGCGGCGACTGACGAGTCGACCCCGCCGGACATGCCGACGACAACGCGCGTTTCATGCGGCGCTTTGTTCATGCGCTTCACCCCCTCTTCAGCGTTTTGTGAGCCGCTTCACAATTTTCACCGTTTCTTCCGCCGCCCGCTCAATTTGCTCCGTTGTATTGCCGAGTCCGAAGCTAAAACGCACGGACGAGCGGATGCGCTCCGACTCGTTTCCGCACATGGCAACAAGCACGTGGGACGGATCGATCGACCCCGCCGTGCACGCTGACCCGCTGGACGCGGCGATGCCCGCCAAATCCAAATTGACGAGCAGCGATTCGACGTTCGTTCCCGGGAAAGCAACATTGAAAATATGCGGCAGGCCGTCTTCGCTGCCGTTGACGATGAAATCAAGGCCGGAGGAACGAAAAATCGTCAACATCGCTTCGCGCCAAGCCGCGTATTGCTTCCGCTTCTCTTCCCTCGTCCGCTCGGCGATTTCCACCGCCCGTGCCAAGCCGATAATGCCCGGGACGTTCTCTGTGCCGGCGCGCCGTTTCCGCTCCTGCTCGCCGCCGAAAAGAAGCGGTGTGATGCGGACCGTCCCGCGAACATACAAGGCGCCGCTGCCTTTCGGACCGTTGATTTTATGGCTCGAAAGCGACAACAAATCGATGCCGTACTCATTCACATCGATCGGGATCAGCCCGTACGCCTGCACGGCATCGGTATGAAAATACGCCGGGTGGTCGCGAAGCAGGGCGCCGATTTCACGGATCGGCTGAATCGTGCCGACTTCGTTGTTGGCGAACATGATCGAAACGAGAATCGTGTCATCACGGAGCGCGGCTTTCACGTCCTCGACCGACACGCGCCCGTGTTCATCGACCGGCAAGTACGTCACATCGAATCCTTGCTTTTGTAAATGTTCGCAAGCGCGCAAAACAGCGTGATGCTCAATAGCGGTCGTAATGAGATGGCGGCCTCGCTCACGGTTGGCCATCGCCGTTCCGATGAGCGCAAAGTTATCCGCTTCCGTCCCGCCGCTTGTAAACACGATTTCCGTCTCTTTCGCCCCGAGGCTGCGGGCGATGGCTGATCTCGCTTCGTCCAACGCCCGGCGGCTCTGCCGGCCAAAATAATGGATGCTTGACGGATTGCCGAACTGTTCGGTCATCGACTGAATCATGCCAGCCGCCACATCTGGATGAATGGGAGACGTCGCGGCATGATCCAAGTAAATCCGTTCCAACGGTCATTCTCCTTTCTTGTCGCCCGAACCTCTTCCGCCCACAGCGGCCGTCCCTTGCCCGAGCGGATTCCGCCCGTTGGGGGAACCGCCCGCTGCGGCAAACGGCGAGGCTTGGCCATGAAGGTGTAAATAGTAAAAACACGTCCATGTCATCCGCTCGTGGTTGATGACATGCGACCGCTTGATCAATGGTTAAATATAAAACATGTATGCCCCTTCATCCCCATCGCTATACTCCGCTAAATCTTCAAGCGTCGTGCTGTCGAGCACTTCCTCGACCGCATCGCGGATGCGGATCCACAGCTCGCGCTTCGCCGGCTCCTCCTCTTCGAGTTCCTCGACCGGGGTGAGCGGGCCCTCAAGCACGCGCAAAATATCACCGGCCGTAATTTTGGCCGGATGCTCGGCCAATACGTAACCGCCGTACGCCCCGCGGATGCTTTTGACAAGCCCGGCGTTGCGCAACGGCGTCACTAGTTGCTCCAAGTAGTGCTCGGACAAATTGTTCGCCTTGGCGATCGAGCGGAGCGAAATCGGACGGTCGCCGTACTTTTTCGCCAGTTCAATCATAATCGTCAATCCGTAACGGCCTTTGGTTGAAATCTTCATCATATCCCCCCTAACGACTTAACCCTTGCGCCCGAACGTTGGCGGCTCCCAACAAGCGGTCGGCCATTTTCCGGCATTGCGGCAGCGCCAAACCGGCGACCGAACCGATTGTGACGCAAAAAAGAAACGTGCCAAACGACACCGGACCGCCAAGCAGCCAGCCGACAAGCAACACGAGCGCTTCCATCATCACGCGAATGTATGCCACGTTCCATCCGGTCAACTCGGTCAAGGCGAGCATCAAACTGTCGCGCGGACCGGCGCCGACGTCGGCGGAAATATATAGCCCCATGCCGTAGCCGGACACGACGATGCCGACTAGCAGCATCGCATATTGTTCAAGCAGTTGTGGCGGCGTTTTCAGCGGTGGGATCATCATCCACACGTCAATCAAAACGCCGACAGTGATCATATTGAGGAAGGCGCCAAGCTGCGGTCTCCGCTTGACAAGCAGCGCCGAAGCCGCAAGCACCACCATCCCAACGATGATCGACCACGTCCCGACCGTCAGGCCAAATGTTCGCTCTAAACCAATATGAAGGACATCCCATGGCGCACAGCCAACATCGGCTTTCATCGTCAGCACAATGCCGAATGACATGACGAGCAAACCGGCAAAATAAATGCTCCATCGCAGCCATGGGACCGAAGGATGGACCATCGCACATGCGCCTCCCTATCCAGTCAATCGCCGGTGTTATTATACCATAAATGACGCGCTCCGTTCACGGCCCAATCGCGCTTTCCCGCTTCAATTGCTCCAGTCGCCGGTACACTTTCGCATAATGTTTCTCGTCGCCGTGCTCTTTCGGCTCATAATAGCGGACGCCGGCAAGCGTTGCCGGCAAATACGATTGCGCCACCCAACCGTTCGGGTAATCATGCGGATATAAATAGCCTTGGCCATGTCCGAGCACGGCTGCCCCTTGATAATGGGCGTCTTTTAAATGGTCGGGAATCTCGCCAACCTTTCCGGCGCGCACGTCGGCGAGCGCCGCGTCCAACGCCTTGTAGGCGCTGTTGGATTTCGGGCTTAGGCAAAGCTCGATCGTCACGGTCGCGAGCGGAATGCGCGCCTCCGGCAGTCCGATCCGCTCCGCCGCCGCCACAGCTGCCTGCACTTTCACCCCCATCAACGGGTTCGCAAGCCCGATGTCTTCATAGGCGATGACGAGCAGCCGGCGACAGACCGCGGCCAAATCCCCGCCTTCGAGCAGGCGCGCTAAATAATGGAGAGCAGCGTCCACATCGCTGCCGCGCACGCTTTTTTGGAATGCCGACAACAGCGAATAGTAATGGTCGCCGTATTTGTCATGAGTGAAGCCGCGATTGGCCGTGCACGAAGCAACGATCGCCTCATCCACATACAAACCGTCATCGCGTTCATCGGCCGCCGCCACGGCCGCTTCAAGAAGCGAAAGCGCCGCGCGCGCATCGCCGCCCGCGGCTTCCGCAATTCGCCATAACAGCGCCTCATCGATCTTGACGGGCTGCGCTCCGAGCCCGCGCACCGAATCGGTAAGCGCCCGCTTTAAAACGATAAGCAAGTCGGCCGGCTCAAGCCGCTTTAATCGCTGAATTTGTCCGCACCGGCTACGGATCGCCGGATTCACCTCGTGAAACGGGTTTTCGGTCGTCGCCCCGATTAACGTGATCAGCCCGGATTCAAGGTGTGGAAGCAGCACATCCTGCTGCGCCTTGTTCAAACGGTGAATTTCATCGATAAACAAAACGACATTGCCGGACCAGCGCGCCGCTTCGGCCGCCTCTTCAATCTCCTTTTTCCCGGCTGAGGTCGCGTTGATGGCGACCAGCTCCCGCCCAGCCGTGCGAGCGATGGCGTAGGCGAGCGAGGTTTTTCCCGTCCCGGGTTCCCCATACAACAATAGCGAAGGAACATATCCTTTTTTTACCATTTTGTACAACGGCGTCTCCGGCCCAATCACATGCGCTTGTCCGACGATGTCGTCGATCGTGCGCGGTCGCATCCGCAGCGCGAGTGGCTCTGACCTGTTCCGCATGTCGTTCCCCTCCTCGTTTCATTGTACAGCGCCGGTCCACCCGAATACAACCGTGCGGTGTCAAAAGGCGGACCGCTACGGTTCAAACTAAGTTTTGATTGAGTGCTGACCTTGATTGATTGATTGAGGTCGAAAGGCGGAACCGCTAGTTTCTCTTTTGTTTGGCATCGCCCATTGTCCCCGTGCCAAAGGGAGAAGTTTAAAGTGAAACAAGAACGGAAAAACTAGGATCATATCAACATTACATTTGTGGGGTGGACAGCATGAAAACGAGACAAGATGCATGGTCGCATGAAGAAGACGTGCTATTGGCCGAAACGGTGCTTCAATACATACGGGAGGGAAAAACACAACTCGCGGCCTTTGCAGACGTCGGAAAAAAGTTGCACCGAACTGCGGCGGCATGCGGCTTCCGCTGGAATGCCGAGGTGCGGAAACGACATCTCGAGGCCATCGAACAGGCGAAGAAGCAACGAAAAGAGCGAAAACGGGCGTTGGAAATGATGAAAAAATGGCAGAAGGAACAAGATCCGTTCCCGTTTCCTTCCGCAGGCAGCAGCCAAGAGGCGGAAGGGTCATCCCCCTTTCTCCCGGCTGCCCCTCTGACGCTCGATCAGTGCATTTCTTTTTTGCAGGCGCTGCGACACGATGCCAAACAGCTTGAAACGGCGGAGCAGGAAAACGAACGGCTGAAGCGGGAGCACGCCGAATGGCGGGCGCGCAATGAGCAGCTGGCGCAAAAAATTGAACGCCTTGAAGCACGACAAACGACGGTTCAAGAAGATTACGAGGCGCTTGTCAAAATTATGGCCCGCGCTCGCCAACTCGCCGCCGAAGAAGGCGATCGCCTTCCGTTCGCGCAATGGCTTTTGGCCGAAGCGAGAGAACAAAACGAACGAGCCGCCCATTCGTAACTAGCCAAAGAGGGTGTCCCAAAAGGATCGGGACACCCTCTTTCATCGCTATATAAGCCCCAACTGCTTCTGCCGCACGATCGGTTGTGCCGATCTTAAAGGCAGACGACCTTTTGTCTTATCGCTATATAAGCACTAACCGTTTTCCCGCCACACGATAGGCTCTGTCTTTCTTGAGGGGAGATCGCCTTTTCGGTCAGCTCTTTTTTCGTCGCAATATAGACGGGTGTACCGGTCATCGACATGGCAAAGCGAGCAAACGCCGTGTTTGTTCGTTTCCCGCTTCCGCGACACCATCCTAGCTTGACGACAGGCGACCGGCTTCCTACCGGCGAGCCTCGCTCGCTTGGTCCAGCGACCGGCTCGTCACTCACCGACGCGGGCAATCGGAATTTCCTTCAACAATTCCTGAATGACATATGATGCCATGATGAGCCCGGCAACGGACGGCACAAAAGCGTTCGATGACGGCGGCATTTTCGCCTTGCGGATCGGTGAAGCGTCATTGCCGACAACTTGGCGGATATCTTCGCGGATTTTCACCGGCTTCTCGTCAGAAAAGACGACCGGAATGCCGCGGCGAATCCCTTCTTTGCGCAGTTTGGCGCGGATGACTTTCGCGATCGGATCGGTGTGTGTCTTGGAAATATCGGCGATGCGAAAGCGGGTCGGATCCATTTTGTTCGCCGCCCCCATGCTGGAGATGATCGGAATGCCGCGCTTGAGGCATTGTTTCATCAAATGTACTTTATACACAATCGTGTCGGAGGCATCGATGACAAAATCGAGATCATAGGCAAAAAACTGCTCATACGTCTCTTCCGTATAAAACATTTGCAGCGCGATGACCTCGCACGCCGGGTTGATGTCGGCGATGCGCTCTTTCATCAGCTCGACTTTCGGACGGCCAATGGTCGAGAGCAACGCATGGATTTGCCGGTTGATGTTGGTGATATCGACGTTATCGCGATCAACAAGCACCAAGCGGCCGATTCCGGAACGGGCGAGCGCCTCGACGGCGAACGACCCGACGCCGCCGATGCCAAGGACGGCGACGGTGGCGTTTTTTAATTTTTCCAGCCCCTCAGGGCCAATGGCTAACTCATTGCGGGAAAATTGATGCAGCATCGTTCTCCTCTCCATGTGCGCAAAAATTGAGTGATACACCGTTTTTTATCGTACATGAAGCCCGCTTGTGTGGCAATGGGTCTTTTGCTGGCAAAACAAACGAGGCTGACCCGAGAGCCCGCCAAAAAGCGGACGTTTGAGTCAGCCCCACCATCGTGTTTATCGCTCTTCTGTACACTAGTCCCAATCGTGCCGTCGCTGCCTTCGTTTTGAACCCGCTCTCCCATAGGTGGGTGCCCTGTTCCAAGGTTTGCGCTTCCCCTGTGACGAAGGGGCGTGCACGCCGCTTGGAAACCCCGGACTCCCGGATATTGACTGTTCGGTCAAAACGATCGGTGATGCGACGAACACATTAGGACGGGTGGTTGATTGCTTATATTTTATCATATTTTTTTGTGTTTGTGAACACCTGCCGCTCATGTTTCCTTGCCGGCTGATGTTTTCTCGGCGAGCTATTCTTGGTCAGGCAGCACGACCGCCAAATGCAGCTCGTCCAGCTGTTTTTCGCTGACCGGGCTCGGCGCTTCCGTGAGCAGGCAGCCGGCGCTCGCCGTTTTCGGGAAGGCGATCGTATCGCGCAAATTCGTGCGCCCAGCAAGCAACATCACAAGCCGGTCAAGGCCAAGCGCGATGCCGCCGTGCGGCGGGGTGCCGTACTCAAACGCCTCAAGCAAGAAGCCGAACTGACGGCGCGCTTCTTCTTCGCTGAACCCTAAGGCGCGGAACATTTTTTCTTGCACGTCCCGCTCAAAGATGCGGAGCGAGCCACCGCCAAGCTCATAGCCATTTAAGACGAGGTCATACGCCTGCGCCCGAACCGCGCCCGGGTTGGTTTCAAGCAGCGGAATGTCGTCGCGTGCCGGCATCGTAAACGGATGGTGGGCGGCGTAATAGCGGCCTTCCTCTTCGTCATATTCCAACAGCGGCCAGTCCGTCACCCACAAAAACGCGAGCTTCGTTTCGTCGATCAAGCCGAGCTCCTTGCCGAGCCGAAGCCGCAGCGCGCCGAGGGCCGCGGCCACGACCGCCTTTTGGTCGGCGACAAACAACAGCAAATCCCCGTCTTCGACCGCCAGCGTTTGGCGAAGCGCAGCCTGTTCTCCCTCGGTGAAAAACTTGGCGATCGGCCCTTTCAGCTCATCGCCTTCCGCTTTCAGCCACGCCAGCCCTTTCGCTCCATAGCGGCCGACAAACTCGCCCAACGCGTCGATCTCCTTGCGCGAATAGCGGGGCGCCGCGCCTTTGGCGTTGATCGCCTTCACTTGCCCTCCCTCTTTGACCGCGCGGGCAAACACTTGAAACGCGGAATCGCGGACGATGTCCGATACGTCGACGAGCTCGAGGCCAAAGCGTATATCCGGCTTGTCCGAGCCATAGCGGTTCATCGCCTCATCATACGTGATGCGCGGAAACGGGCGCGGAATGTCGGTTCCTTTCGCCGCTTTGACGACCGCCGCCATCATCCGTTCGGTGACATCGATGATGTCTTCTTGATCGATAAACGACATTTCGATGTCAATCTGCGTAAACTCCGGCTGGCGGTCGGCGCGCAAGTCTTCGTCGCGGAAGCAGCGCGCGATTTGATAGTAGCGCTCAAACCCGCCGACCATCAGCAGCTGCTTAAAAATTTGCGGCGACTGCGGCAAGGCGTAAAATTCGCCTGGATGGACGCGGCTCGGCACTAAATAGTCGCGCGCCCCTTCCGGCGTGCTTTTCGTCAACATCGGCGTCTCCACTTCCAAAAAGCGCTCGCTGTCCAAAAAGTCGCGCACCGCTTTCGTGACCTTATGCCGGAGCTCCAGCGTTCGAAACATGACCGGGCGGCGCAAATCCAAGTAGCGATATTTTAAACGCACGTCTTCCGCCGCGTCGGTGTCATCCGTGATCGCAAACGGCGGCGTTTTCGCTTCATTGATAATGTCGATGCGCTCCGCCTGCACTTCGATGCGGCCGGTCGCGATGTTCGGGTTGACCGTCTCCGGCGCGCGGGCGACGACCGTCCCTTCCACGCTCAGCACATATTCGCTCCGCACGCGCTCAGCGGCCGCCAGCGCTTCAGCCGACACATCCGGGCTGGCGACGATTTGCACGATGCCGGTCCGGTCGCGCAAATCGATGAAAATGAGCCCGCCTAAGTCGCGGCGCTTTTGCACCCAGCCTTTGAGCACGACGCGCTCACCGACCGCCGTTTCCGGCACTTCACCGCAATAATATGTCCGTTTCATTCGTTTACTCCCCCTCTCTCCTCGTCCGTTCTGTGAAAAATGAAGCCAGTTCGCCGAACGGCACGTTCGTTTGTTCGCCGCTCGCCATCTCCTTGACGGTCGCGATTTGTTTGTCGAGCTCTTCATCGCCAATCATGACGACAAACGCCGCTTTGAGGCGGTCGGCTGCTTTCAGCTGCGCCTTCAGTTTTCGGCCGACATAGTCTTGATCGACGCGCAAACCGGCGCGGCGCAATTGATAGACGAGGCGGACCGCTTCCTCTTTCGCCCGTTCGCCGAGCGCAGCCACATAGCAATCGATCCCTTCGCCGGTCGGAAGCTCCACCCCCTCCGCCTCCAGCGCTGCGAGCAGCCGTTCGATGCTTAGCGCAAAACCGATCCCCGGCATTTCCGGCCCGCCGATTTCCTCGACAAGCCCATTGTAGCGCCCTCCGCCACACAGCGTCGCGGCTGCGCCAAACCCTTCCGCTTCGCTCATAATTTCAAATGTCGTATGGTTGTAATAGTCAAGCCCGCGCACCAACCGCGCATCGATGACAAACGGAAGGCCAAGCATGGCCAAATAATGTTTCACCTTCTCAAAATACGCGCGTGATTCATCATTCAAGTAATCCAAAATCGACGGCGCCGTCGCCATCAGTTCATGATCGCGGTCTTTTTTGCAGTCGAGAATGCGGAGCGGATTCGTCTCGAGCCGCGCCTGACAATCGGCGCACAGTTCATCGATGCGCCCCGAAAAATGGCGCACGAGCGCCTCGCGATGTGCCCGGCGGCTGTCGAGGTCGCCCAAGCTGTTGATGACAAGCCGGATCCGTTTTAAGCCAAGCGCTTCGTAAATGTGCATCGCCAGCGCCATGACCTCGGCATCCATGGCCGGATCGCCGCTGCCAAGCGCTTCGACGCCAAACTGGACGAATTGGCGGAACCGCCCGGCTTCCGGCCGCTCGTAGCGGAACATCGGCCCGCTGTAATACAGTTTCAGCGGCTGGTTCGGGCTGCCGTACAGCTTATGCTCGACGAACGCCCGCACGACCGGCGCCGTGCCTTCCGGGCGGAGCGTGAGCGCACGCCCTCCCTTGTCCTCAAACGTATACATCTCTTTTTGGACGATATCGGTCGTATCGCCGACGCCGCGTAAAAACAGTTCAGTATGTTCGAAAATCGGCGTCCGAATTTCCCGATATCCGTACCGGGAACATAGTTCGCGGGCGACTTGCTCCACGTACTGCCATTTTTCGCTGTCTCCCGGCAAAATATCTTGCGTTCCTCTTGGAATTTGAAACGCCATGCGGATCCTCCTTTTGCTCAAAATAAAAACGCCCTGATCCCCTTGATAGGGACGAGAGCGTCATTCCCGCGGTGCCACCCTAATTGAAGCCATTCAGCTTCCGCTTGTCGCCGCTAACGCCAGGCGCGCGTTCCCTTTTACTGACGCCACGCGCGTTCAAAGGGAAACCTACGGAGTGTCTTTCGCTAAGCCATCATGGAGAAACGCTTCCAGCCTAAGGCGTTTCCTCTCTGGCCATGTGGGTCTTACCTACTTCTCTCCATCATCGGTTGTTCACTATCGCCCATCTGAATCGTAATTTTATATTACGGAGAAAGCGGACCGTTTGTCAAGCCGCCTTGAAAAAAAGCGTCCCGCCGCTTGGCCGGCCGTTGATGCAAAAGAAGGCGCCCCGCCTTGGCGGGACGCCGTGGTCGCCTTAATGGCGAATCAAATAATCGAACGCGCTTAACGCCGCCGTCGCTCCGGAGCCCATCGAAATAATGATTTGCTTGTAGGCGCTGTCCGTGCAGTCGCCTGCGGCAAAGACGCCTTCGACGTTGGTCGCGCCGCGCTTGTCGACGATGATTTCGCCGAAGCGGTTCCGTTCCACCGTTCCTTCCAGCCACTCTGTATTCGGCACGAGGCCGATTTGCACGAACACGCCTTGCAGTTCGATATGGTGTTCTTCCCCTGTCGCCCGGTCGACGTACGTCAAACCGTTCACCTTATCCGTGCCAGTGATTTCCTTCGTTTGCGCGTTTTTGATCACCGTCACATTTGGCAAGCTGTACAGCCGGTCTTGCAAAACGGCATCCGCTTTCAGTTCGGGAGCGAACTCCAACAGCGTTACGTGGCTGGCGATGCCGGCCAAGTCAATGGCCGCTTCCACGCCGGAGTTCCCGCCGCCGATGACCGCCACGTGCTTGCCTTCAAACAGCGGGCCGTCGCAATGCGGGCAGTAGGCGACGCCTTTGTTTTTGAACTCTTCCTCGCCCGGCACGCCAAGGTTGCGCCAGCGGGCGCCGGTGGAAATGATGACCGTTTTGCTTTTCAGAACGGCGCCGTTTTCCAACTCCACTTCAATCAAGTCTTTTTTCGCAAGCCGTTTGGCGCGCTGGATCATGATATCGACATCGTACTGTTTGACATGCTCTTCGATGCTGGCCGCGAGCTTCGGCCCTTCCGTATATTTGACGCTGATGAAGTTTTCGATGCCGAGCGTATCCAAAATTTGCCCGCCAAAGCGATCCGCCACGATGCCGGTGCGAATGCCTTTGCGCGCCGCATAAATGGCAGCTGTCGCCCCCGCCGGGCCGCCGCCGACGACGAGCACGTCAAACGGCTCTTTATCGGCAAACGACGCGGCGTCCGCCTCGCTTCCTAGTTTGGCGAGAATGTCTTCAATCGACATGCGGCCGCTGGCAAACATCTCACCGTTTAAAAAGACGGTCGGCACGGCCATAATGCCTTTTTGTTCCACTTCGTCCTTAAACGCCGCCCCGTCGATCATCGTATGGGAAATGTCGGGATTCAGGACGCTCATGATGTTGAGCGCTTGAACAACGTCCGGGCAGTTATGGCACGTTAAGCTCACGTACGTTTCAAAATGGTGCTTGCCCCGGATTTGTTGAATGCGGCGCACGACGTCTTCGCTCACTTTCGGCGGCCGGCCGCTCGCTTGAAGCAGGGCCAGCACCAGCGAGGTAAACTCATGACCGAGCGGGACGCCGGCGAACGTGATGCCGGTGTTTTCGCCAACCCGGTTGACGCTGAAGCTCGGCGTGCGTTCAAGCTTTGCTTTTTTCACTTTGATTTTCGGCGACATGGCCGTCAACTCATCGACTAAAGCAAGCATATCGCGGGAAACGTTGTCGTCTCCCGCGCTAACCGTCAAGACAATGTCATTTTCAAGCAATTGCAAATACTGAGCGAGTTGTGCCTTGATGTCCGCATCGAGCATGGTCAAAAGCCTCCTTAAATTTTGCCGACAAGGTCAAGGCTCGGTTTCAGCGTTTCACCGCCCTCTTGCCATTTCGCCGGGCAAACTTCACCCGGATGGTTGCGCACATATTGGGCGGCTTTAATTTTATCAATCAGCGTGCTCGCTTTGCGGCCGATGCCGTCGGCGTTGATTTCCACCGCTTGAATGACGCCGTCCGGGTCGATGAGGAACGTGCCGCGTTGCGCCAACCCTTGCTCTTCGTCAAGCACATCAAACATGCGCGACAGCTGGTGCGAAGGATCGCCAATCATGATGTATTCGATTTTGCTGATGGCCGGCGATGTGTCATGCCATGCTTTGTGAGTAAAGTGCGTGTCGGTCGACACCGAGTACACCTCTACTCCCAATTCTTTGAATGTCGCATAATGGTCTTGTAAATCCTCGAGCTCCGTCGGGCAAACGAACGTAAAGTCGGCCGGATAAAAGCAGACGATGCTCCATTTGCCCATGAAGTCTTGTTCTGTCACCTCGATGAACTCCCCATTGTGATACGCTTGAGCGCGGAACGGTTGTACTTTTTTCCCAACTAAAGACATTGCTTCATCTACCTCCTGTGACTGTTAATTTATAATAATTTTAAACCGATATTTATTATCATATAGAGACCCTTACTTTGTCAATACATATGCATTCGGAAATGTCCGTTACGGCAGACGGAACGAACGTCGCCAGCTCTTTACGGGCCTTGCCACTCCGTCTGCTGTCACGGGCGAAACCGCTGCTTTTTTAGCATTTGCACCTCTTTGCCTGCGACGCCAAGCTCGGACGACAGCTCAAACGCACTACACTGGTCCTCAAGCCGCACCCACTCATGAAAATCGGCCGAAAGCACATCGCTCGTTCGGTGGGCCTGCTCCCCTCGCTTCGTTTGTCGCATCGCCCCCCTCCTTTCCGTTCGGATCAACCTGTTTTCATCATTCCCATTTCTTGTGAAAAATAAAAAAGAAACCGGAAAACGATTATTCGTTTCCCGGTTTCTCACAGCTGTCGATGATCAAGGTGACCGGCCCGTCGTTGATGAGCGACACGCCCATCATGGCGCCGAACATCCCTGTTTCGACATGGACGCCTTTTTCGCGCAGAAAGGCGTTGAACGCTTCATACAGCGGCAAAGCATGGTCGGGCTTGGCCGCCGCCATAAAATTCGGACGCCGCCCTTTTCGACAGTCGCCATAAAGGGTGAACTGCGACACGGACAACACGGCGCCGCCGACATCAAGCAGCGAACGGTTCATTTTTCCTTCCTCGTCTTCAAAAATGCGCAAATGGGCGATTTTCTCGGCCAAATAGGCCGCATCGGCCTCGGTATCGCCGTGCGTGACGCCAAGCAGCACGACAAGCCCTGCCTTGATGGCGCCAACGACCCGCCCATCGACGGTGACGTTGGCTTCTTTGGCTCGCTGGATGACCGCTCTCACTTCTTCTCCTCCTTTTCGCCGCCGCTAGTTGTTCATCAAGCGCTGGACGGAATAAATGTCGGGAATTTGCTTGATCCGCTCCACGACTTTTTGCAAGTGGCCCAAGTTGTGAATGGCGATCGTCATATGGATCGTCGCGATTTTGTGCCGATGATCCGAGCGGCCCGAAACGGCAGAAATATCGGTGCGCGTCTCGTTCACCGCCTGCAGCACTTCATTGAGCAGCCCGCGGCGGTCAAAGCCGGTGATTTCGATATCGACGTTGTACTCGCGCTCGCCGCCGGCTCCGCTTTCCCATTCGACGGTGATGAGCCGGTCGGCCGCTTCTTCCGTCTTGACGTTCGGGCAATCGGCGCGGTGGACGGAAATGCCGCGCCCGCGGGTGATAAAGCCGATGATTTCATCGCCCGGCACTGGATTGCAGCAGCGCGACAGACGAATGAGCAAATTGTCGACGCCTTGGACGCGAATGCCGCAGTCGCGTTTTTTTCCGGCCGGCAGCTTCGCCTCGGAAAACGCCTCGGCCAACTTGCGCTGCTGTTCCTCGAGATCGCGCTGCTTCCGCCATTTTTCCGTCAGCCGGTGGGCGATTTGCGCCGCCGTGATCCCATGATAGCCGACCGCCGCGTACATATCGTCTTCGTTTGAGAAGTTGAACTTCTCGGCGACGCGCTTCATATTGTCGGCCGTCATTACCTCTTTCGGCTCAAAGCCGAGGCCGCGCACTTCCTTTTCGACCATCTCTTTGCCTTTTTCAATATTTTCCTCGCGCCGCTGCTTTTTGAAAAACTGGCGGATTTTGTTGCGCGCCTGCGACGTTTTCGCCAGCTTCAGCCAGTCTTGGCTCGGTCCGTACGAATGTTTCGACGTTAAAATTTCAACGATGTCACCCGTCTGCAGCTTGTAATCGAGCGGCACCATTTTGCCGTTCACTTTCGCGCCGATCGTTTTGTTGCCGATTTCCGAATGGATGCGGTAAGCGAAATCGATCGGCACCGAGCCGGCCGGCAGCTCGATGACGTCGCCCTTTGGCGTGAAAACGAACACCATGTCGGAAAACAGATCCATCTTGAGCGATTCCATAAATTCCTCGGCGTTGCTGGCGTCGTTTTGCCACTCTAAAATTTCCCGGAACCAAGAAAGCTTCTCCTCAAACGAATTCGGCTTGATCGTCTTCCCTTCTTTGTACGCCCAGTGAGCGGCAATCCCGAATTCGGCGATTTGGTGCATTTCAAACGTGCGGATTTGCACTTCAAGCGGCTCGCCTTTCGGACCGATGACCGTCGTATGGAGCGATTGGTACATGTTCGGCTTCGGCATGGCGATGTAGTCTTTGAAGCGTCCGGGCATCGGCTTCCAGCACGTATGGATGATGCCAAGGACCGCATAGCAGTCTTTGATGCTGTTGACGATAATGCGCACAGCCAGCAAATCGTAAATTTCGTTAAACTGTTTGTTTTGCATCACCATTTTTCGGTAGATGCTGTAAATATGCTTCGGACGTCCGGAAATTTCGCACGGAATGTGCACTTCGTTCAGCCGTTCCCGCACTTCTTGGATGACTTCCTCCAAATATTGCTCGCGTTCGGCCCGCTTTTTCTTCATCAAATTGACGATGCGGTAATACTGCTGCGGATTTAAATAGCGAAGCGCGGTATCCTCAAGCTCCCATTTGATTTTTGAAATGCCGAGCCGATGCGCTAGCGGGGCGAAAATTTCGAGCGTCTCATTGGCGATGCGCCGCTGTTTTTCCGCTGGCAAATGCTTCAACGTCCGCATGTTGTGCAAGCGGTCGGCGAGCTTGATCAAAATCACCCGAATGTCTTGGGCCATCGCCAAAAACATTTTCCGATGGTTTTCCGCCTGCTGCTCTTCTTGCGACTTATATTTGATTTTGCCAAGTTTCGTCACGCCGTCAACGAGCATCGCCACCTCGGCGCCGAACTCGCGCTCAAGGTCTTCTTTCGTCGCCTCGGTGTCTTCAATGACATCGTGCAAAAACCCGGCGGCGATCGTTGTCGCGTCCATTTTCAAGTCCGCCAAAATGCCGGCGACTTGAATCGGATGGATGATGTACGGTTCGCCGGATTTCCGAAATTGGTCGCGATGGGCGTGCTTCGCAAATACATACGCCTTTTTTAAAAAGGCGACATCTTGTTCGGATAAATAACAGCCCGCTCGTTCAAACACTTGCTCCGCTGTCAACACTTGTTCATTGGCCATAGGGTTGAATCACCTTTTGAATAAAATTCAGACTGCCAACACTGGACATCCATTGCCCCCACCACGTTACGGTTAATAAGAAAGAGCACTCGTGCGAGTGCCCCCCTTTTTTCTCTATTATATCCGAAGATGCGAACGATGTCGACTGTGCGGCCTCGCGCTGCTTGCGCCCCGCTTTCCGCCGCTTCGCTCCCCGGACTTTCCGCGTTCTTCGTCCCGCCGCAAGCGCGATGATGGGAGCGCCTAACCGCTCGGCTGGCCCCATCAATCGCTAAAACTGCATGAGCGTCAAAATGTCGTAGCCTTCTAGTTTTTGTCGCCCGCCAAGCTCCGTCAGCTCAATCAAAAACGCCAACCCGGCGACCACTCCGCCAAGCTGTTCCACGAGCTCGATCGTCGCGCGCATCGTCCCGCCTGTCGCCAGCAAGTCGTCGGTGATCAACACGCGCTGTCCCGGTTTGATCGCGTCTTTATGCATCGTCAGCACATCGGTTCCATACTCGAGACCATACTCGACGCGGATGACTTCGCGCGGCAGCTTCCCTTCCTTGCGCACCGGCGCAAATCCGACGCCAAGCGCATAAGCGACCGGACAGCCGATGATAAAACCGCGCGCTTCCGGCCCAACGACGATATCAATTTGCTTTTCACGTGCGTATTGGACGATTTGGTCGGTCGCGTATTTGTACGCCGGCCCATTGTCCATCAGCGTCGTAATGTCTTTAAACAAAATGCCCGGTTTCGGAAAATCGGGAACGATCGTAATATATTGTTTTAAATCCATGATGCGCTTGCCTCCTCATTCGTTTGCGAACGAATCATTTCCGTCAAACAGCGTTTCAGCTGCTCGTAAGTGGAGTATAATAACTGATGTTCCGCCTCCAGCTCGTCCCGGCGCCGACGGTACGCCGAGGATTCGGTGAGATCGCGCTTTACAGGCTGGCGAACGAGCGTGATAACGCCGTTTTGCTCGCGCACAAACCCCAGCTCCAAAAAGACTTCGGCCATAAAATGGACCGTTTCTGTCGTCCAGCCGCGGGCGCGCGCCAATTCGCCGCCGCGTTCGGCGAGCGGGAACGAACGATGCTTATGCAAAAAGGCATAAAACCACTTGAAATGGTCGCGCGTCGGAAACGTGCGGAAAAATTGCCCTTCCGGCTGCGCGAACACGGCATAAATGCGCGCCGGCTGCCCGTCGCCTAAAAGCGCCCCCAACAAATCAAGCCGCGGCGGCAAATCAAGCAGCACGACATAGCGGCCGTCAATCGGCAAAGCCTCCGCCTCTTTCTCTGTCATGACGAAATGAAGCTCCCGGCAAAACGGCGCCAAGTCAGGGCGGGTTTCCGTCTGGCGCCGAAAGGCCACCAGCAGCCGCTTCTCCTCTGGCAGCCGCTCAAGAAGCGAATGAACGTCCCGGCAGCCGCGGGCATCAAACAGCTGCCAGCGGTTGACCGACACGTCGCATAGCGACAACTGCGGCTTCGCCATCCCGTTCCACTCGTTCACCAACAGCTCTCCCACGGCCGAGACGCACGTCCCCGGAGCGATCTCCTCGCACAAGGGACCGAGGCCGAAACCGATGACATCAATCGCCGCCTGCTGTTGCGAAAAGACCGCCTTCATATGGGCGCCGTTCGCCCCGACGCGCCGCATCGTTTCCACCGCGGCTTCTTCAATGAGCAAAAGCGGTCGCGGATTGCCGACACCGAATGGGGCGAGCCGCTCGAAACTGCGGGCGGCCGACAGCGTCAGCTCTTCGACCGAGCAAACCGCATCGATGAACGTCGGCGGGATAAAATCGTCCTCGACCAACGTCTCCGCCGCGATCGCGTTCAGCCGCTGCCGCAACCGCTCGACGTCGTCCAACGCCAAGGTCATCCCCGCCGCCATCGGGTGGCCGCCAAAATGCGGCAACATATCGCGGCATTTGGAGAGACTGGCAAACAAGTCAAATCCGTGGATGCTGCGCGCCGAACCTTTGGCGATGCCTTTGTTGCGGTCAATGGAGAGCACCACCGCCGGCCGGTAAAACTGTTCGACGAGCTTGGAAGCGACGATGCCGACCACTCCGGGATTCCAGCCTTCGCCAGCCACGACCAAAACGCGATGCTGCTCCGGCGGATATTGGCGGCGCACGATGTCTGCCGCCTCATCGGCGATTTGCGCGACGAGCTGCTGGCGCTCGCGATTCCGCTCGTCCATTTCCGCCGCCAGCTGCATGGCCTCGTCTTCATCATCGGTCATTAACAGCGCCACCGCCGGATCGGCGCCGCCCAGACGCCCGACCGCGTTCAAACGCGGCGCGATGGCGAAGCCGACCGTCTGTTCATCGATCTGGGATGGTTGGATGCGGCATTGCTGAAACAGCGCGCGCAAACCGATGCGGGTTGTCTCGCGCAATACCGCCAGCCCTTGCGCAGCCAAGAGCCGGTTCTCCCCGACAAGCGGCACTAAATCAGCAATCGTGCCGATGGCCACCAAATCAAGCAAATGGCGCGGCACCCGTCCGAGCAGCGCATGGGCTACCTTGAACGCGACGCCGACGCCGGCCAAACTATGGAACGGATATGTACTTCCGGGATGCTTCGGGTGAATGATCGCATACGCTTCCGGAAGCGAGGGCCCTGGCTCGTGATGATCGGTCACGATCACATCAAGCCCCCACTCGCGGGCAGCGGCCACTTCCTTCAGCGCCGCAATTCCGTTGTCAACTGTCACAATGACGGACACGCCGCGCTCCTTTGCCGCGCGAAACGCCGCCAAGTTCGGGCCGTATCCTTCGGTAAAGCGGTTGGGAATGTAAAATTCCACCGCTGCTCCTGCCTCTTGAAGAGCGCTCACCATCACCGATGTGCTGCAAACACCATCCGCATCATAGTCGCCATAGACGAGCACGCGTTCACCATGGTGAATCGCTCTTTCTAGGCGGCGAACGGCGCGCTCCATCCCATGGAGCAAGAACGGATCGTGAAACGGCTGTCCAACGGGATGGAGAAACGCCTCCGCTTCCGCTGCTGTCCGCACGCCGCGACGAACGAGAAGCCGCGCCAGCAGCGGTTCGATGCCGGCTTCCTCCGCCAGGCGCCTCACCGCCTGCTCGTCGGGACGCTCCACCTCCCAACGCGTTTTCGCTTGTAACATGTCCCCCACCTCAACTCTCCCTATTATACAAAAAGGAGAAAAGAGCAGGCAACGACATTACGACTTTTTTTCCGGGTCGTACGGATTGATATGAACGAGCACGTTGCGGACGCGCGGAAACGTCAGCAGTTTTTCTTTCACTTTTTTTCCGATCCGGTGCCCCTCTTCCACGGTCAGCTGTGGATCAACGGCAATTTTTAAATCAACGATTACATCATGGCCATGCTCGCGCGCGTACAGCTCATTGATTTGCCGCACATCAGGGACAGACAACACCGCCGCGCGCAAGTCGGCGGTCTCCTCTTCATGAAGCACATGATCAATGGCCGTATGAATCGATTGACGTCCGAGATCCCAAGCCATTTTCAATACGAGCAAGGCGACGAACAGTCCGGCCAATGGGTCGGCATACACGAGCCAGTCAATGCCCCACCTCCCGCCGGCAATCGCGGCGCCGACGCCGAAAAGCGCCGCCAGCGAAGAAAACACGTCGGAGCGGTGCTCATACGCATTGACGATCAACGCTTCGCTGTTTAACGCTTTCCCAAGCCGATACTTGTAACGGAACATCGCCTCTTTGGCGACGATCGACACCAGCAGGACATAGACGGCCGCCATCCCCGGCGGCGCCAAGGGGGCGAAAAACGACAGGAAGGCAGAGCGCCCGATCTCCAGTCCAACGAGGAAAAGAAGCACGGCCACGATAATGGCGGCGATCGATTCGGCCTTTCCGTGTCCGTATGGATGGTCTTCATCCGGCGGACGCGCCGCCGCCCGCAGCCCGACCCAAACGGCGAACGACCCAGCAACATCGGAAGCCGAATGAGCAGCATCAGCGATCAGCGCTTGACTTTGGCTCCACAAGCCGACCACCGCCTTGACGGCCGCGAGGATCAAATTGCCGACGATGCCGACCATCGCTGCCGTTTTCGCTTTGTTGAATCGCTGTTCGTGTTCCACGGCCACACCTCCCATCTTTGCCTCTTGTTGTCATCGATCCGGATCAAAAAATCCATCCCCTGCGTAAACTCAATCTCCCATCTTTTTCCTTTTGTTGTCATCGTCCCCCCTGTTCCACCATCATGGCCGGCGCCTCTCGCTCTCGTCTGTCGATGTTCCGCCGGCGCGGTTGGGCGCTGGATTCACCTTGTAGAAATCCTCTTGCTTTAGTCTGCCCATTTTCCGCCTCAAGCATGGCGACAAAAAAAAACGCCGAAAAAAGCGCGGTCGCTTTTTCCGGCGCAGTCATTACAGATGAGGCTCGGCTTCCGGAGCCGCTTTGTTCGCCCCTTTGCCTTTCTTGAGGGCGCTCCCTTTCCAAACGACCCACAGCTGCGAAGCGATGCAAAGCGAAGAGTAGACGCCGCACACGAGCCCGACAAGCAAAGCGAGGTTAAAATTGCGAATCGCCTCACTGCCGAACAGCAGCAGCGCCACAACGGTCAACAACACCGTCAAAACCGTGTTGATCGAGCGGGTAAACGTTTGCTGCAGGGCGCGGTTAACGATATGTTTCAAATCGTCAACCGTTTTTACTTTCCGTTTTTTCATCAAGTCACGGATGCGGTCAAAGGTGACGATCGTATCATTGATGGAATAGCCGATAATCGTCAATACCGCGGCGATAAACGTCAAATCGACCTCAAGCCTCGTCAAACTGAACACGGTGATGATGAAAAACGCATCGTGCAACAAAGCGATGATCGCGGCCAAGGCCATCCGCCATTCGAAGCGGATCGTCACATACAGAATGATGCCAATCGACGAGATGAGCACGGCAATGAACGCGTTGCGCGCCAACTGCTTGCCGACGACCGGCGAAACTGTGCTGATGTTCGGCTCGTGGCCGTACCTCTTGTTGAGTTCGTTTTTGATTGTCGCAATTTCTTTTTTGTCGAGCACCCCGATTAAACGGACGACGCCCGTTTTTCCGTCCGTCCCGGACAGCACGACATCCTCCGGCTTATGGCCAAGCCGCTCAAAATAGTCGCCTAGCTCTTTCGCATCCAGCGGCTGGTTGCTCGTCACCTCAATGCGCGTACCGCTTGTGAAATCAATGCCGAGATTCAACCCGAGAGCAAAAAGGGAAATGACGCCGGCAATCGTCAATGCTCCGGAAAAAATGAAAAAGGTTTTGCTATATTTGACAAAATCCCACCGGTCGAATCTCGTCGGCACTTCGGTTTCGTCGTTGACCTCGGCGATGTTTAAGATGTCCGACTTTTTCACGCCAAACCACTCGGGCTTTCGATCGAGCCAGCGGCTTGACACCAACAGCCCAAGCAGCAGCCGCGTGCCGTAAACAGCGGTGACAAAGCTGGCGACAATGCTGATGATGAGCATCGTCGCAAACCCTTTGACCGAGCTTGTCCCGTAAATGAACAGGACGGCGCCGGCGATGATCGTCGTAATGTTGGCATCAAAAATGGTCGCAAACGACCCGCGGTTGCCGGCGCGAAACGCTGACAGCATCGACTTGCCGAGCTTCAACTCCTCCTTGATCCGCTCGTACGTAATAATGTTGGCGTCAACGGCCATCCCGACCCCTAAAATGAGGGCGGCGATCCCCGGCAGCGTCATAACGCCGTTCATCCAGTCAAACAGCAGCAAAATCAAATAAATGTACACCGACAGCGTGATCACAGCGATGAGCCCTGGAAGCCGGTAAAACCAAATCATGAACAAAAAAATCGCCGCGACGCCGATGATGCCGGCTACGACCGTTTTTTGCAAGGCGTTTTTTCCGAACTGAGCGCCGACGGAGGTGGAGTAAATTTCATGCAGTTCGACCGGCAGCGCCCCGGCATTGAGCAAGTCGGCGAGCTGTTGGGCTTCTTTCACCGTGAAATTGCCGACGATCGACACATCGGTTTGATTGAACACTTGATCGACCGACGCGGCGGAAATGAATTTCGGATCGGCTTTGCCCGCTTCTTTCCGGTAAGAATCGACCCCTTCTTTAAAATCAAGCCAAATGACTAAAATGTTGTTGGGCCGCCCCATTTTGTATACTTTTTCCGTCACTTGCCGGAATTTGTCGGCGTCTTTCAATTTCAGTGCGACGCTCGGCCGGCCGTTTTCGTCAAACGACAGCTTCGCCCCGCCTTGGACGAGGTCGCTCCCGTCCATCAACACGTTGTCATTGACGTCGCGGAACGTCAATTTCGCTTGCGTGGACAAAATTTCGCGCGCCTCATTTTGGTCTTTCACCCCGGCGAGCTGAACGCGAATGCGGTTATTCCCTTCAATGTCCACGCGCGGCTCGCTGACGCCAAGGACGTTGATCCGTTTGTTCAGGGCGCTGACCGTGCTTTGCAATGTTTCGTGATCGATTTTATCGCCTTTTTTCGCTGGCTTCACCTCATAGAGCACTTCAAAACCGCCTTGCAAATCCAGCCCTAGCTTAATGTTATGTAAAATTCCTTGCGTCGTCGGCCCCATCACCCCAGCAAGCAAAAGCAGGAGCAGAAAAAAGGCGACGATGCGGCTTCGTTTAATCATTCAACATCCTCCTTCGATTCGTCTTCACGCCCGGAAGCTGGCGGCCACGATCCACACAACATCGATTCCGCTTTTCATTATGAATCAGCCGGCAGGAGCTGTCAACGTTCAGCCCTTACCGACGGCGCCCCGGGTATAGCGCCGGTCAAAAGGCGGCCGCCTCCGCTCATAACAGCTCTTTCAGAACGCGCTCCAACTCATCGCCACCCGCCGCCTGCTGATAGGACTGCCTCGTTACAAACGCCATATATTCCCCCGGCGAAAGCGACAAAATATCGCTGACAAGCTCGTGCAGCTTCTGATCTGCCAATTCGCCCTTCCATTTCCGCGTCCATAAACATTCCCACAGCCCATCGATGGTGACGTGCTTGTAGCCGAGCAGCCGGAACTCCTCATATTTGCACTCGAGCGCCGGCAGGAGCTGTTCCCGCCACCGTTGTTTTTCCTCCATCTCCCATCCCCCCTCGGTGATTGTCGCCGATCAGCCTTGTCATGCTTGGCCATAGGCCTTGCATATATTGTATAAAAGAGAAAGGCATTTGAGAAGGCAGGGGGAAAATATGTCCAAATTTTTACAAGGAACTATGATTTTAATCATTGCCGGCTTGATCACTAAAATACTCGGTTTCATGAACCGAATTGTCGTCGCCCGGATGATTGGCGACGAGGGAGTCGGGCTGTACATGATGGCGGTGCCGACGCTTGTGTTGGCGATTACGGTGACGCAAATGGGCCTGCCGGTAGCCATCTCCAAGCTCGTCGCCGAGGCGGAAGCGACCGGCGACCGGCAACGGGTCAAAAAAATTCTCGTCGTCTCGCTCGCGACGACCGGAGTGCTGAGCCTCCTATTCCTGCCGGCGCTCCTTGCCGCAACGCCGTGGCTTTCGCGGACGATGTTCACCGACCCGCGCATCTATTATCCGCTCCTAGCCGTCGCCCCGATCGTGCCGATCGTCGCTATTTCATCGGTGCTGCGCGGCTATTTCCAAGGGCGCCAACAAATGAAGCCGTACGCTTACTCGCTCCTGATCGAACAAATCGTCCGCATCAGCTTGATCGCCTTATGCACGAAACCGCTGTTGCCGTACGGCGTTGAATACGCTGCCGCCGGTGCCATGGCGGCTTCTGTCCTCGGCGAACTGGCAGCCTTATTGTATTTATTGTTCCTGTTTCAACTGAAAAAATCGATCCGCCTGCGGACGAAGTTTTTTCATTCCATTCATGCCGGCAAAGACACGTTCATCCGCCTGATGCGGATCGCCCTGCCGACAACCGGCGGCCGCTTGATCGGCTCGCTTTCTTGGTTTTTTGAACCGATCGTCGTTGCCAACAGTTTGGCGCTCGCCGGCATCGCCGCCTCCGCCGCCACCAAGCAATACGGCCAGCTCGTCGGCTATGCCTTGCCGTTGCTCACCTTGCCGTCGTTCATCACCTATGCGCTCGCCACCGCGCTCGTTCCGGCCATTAGCGAAGCGGTGGCCCAAAACAAACCGCTGCTCGTCCAATACCGGATCGCCCAAGCGATGCGCCTGTCGCTCGTCACCGGCGGACTGTCGGCGGTCGTTCTTTACCTTTTTGCCGAGCCGCTCATGCGATGGATGTACGGAACAGGCGAAGCAGCCATTTTTATTCAAGTAATGGCGCCGTTTTTCCTGTTTTATTATTTCCAAGGCCCGCTCCAAGCGGTGCTGCAAGGGCTTGATTTAGCCAATGTGGCAATGACGAACAGCCTCATCGGGGCGGCGGTGAAATTGGCGTGCATCTTCGTCTTGGCGTCGCGTCCGTCTTTAGGGATTATGGGAGCGGCGCTCGCCACCTCGGTGAGCACGGTGCTCGTCACCCTTCTTCATTTTGCCGCCGTCGCCAAAGCGACATCGTTCGTGGTGGACGCCCGTGACTATGTAAAGGCCGGCATCGCCATCATCGCCGCCGGCGCTGCCGGCGGGCTGCTCTTCTATCATCCGCCCGCCTCGGTACCGCCGTCGTTTTGGACGCTGCTGGCCATGGCCGCGACCATCTTGTTGTATAGCGGCTTCCTGATCGCCTTTCAGCTCATCCGGCGCGAAGAGCTCATCTACCTTCCGGGTCTTGGATGGCTGGCGGGAAAAAGAAAACGAAAATAAACGTCTAAACATGTCCGGCCGCGAATATATTGTGGTAAAACCGTTTTGTCCAAGGAGGGGTTGCGGTTGTCGCGGCTTGGCAGCGCGCTCGTATATGGAATGGCCACGATTTTCGTTTTGGCGGCATTGGTCAGTTTTGTCGTTTCGCTGCTGCTTAAATGGACCGATATTCATGAATCCTCGCTGACATGGCTCGTTTTTGCCGCCTCGATGATCTCGATGTTTCTCGGCGGCGTCGTCGCCGGGGGAAAAAGCCAAGAAAAAGGATGGCTCGCCGGCGGGCTGACCAGCGTAGGCTTTACGTCGATCGTCTTTTTGTTTCAGTTCCTCGGCATCGACAAACCGTTTACCGCCGAACAATGGCTGTATCATCTCGCTTTCCTTGTCGCCTCTGCTCTCGGCGGCATCGTCGGCGTCAACTTGTCACCGTCACGCCGCGAGCGGGCGTGAACGAAAAACAGCGGCTGCTTTCGGTGGAAGCAGCCGCTGTGTTCATGGCAGGGCGGCACGGAGGGGGGCTTTTTTTACGCCTTGTTTTCCGCCACGACTTCCCGAACCGCGGTGCGGTCGAACGTGAGCCGCGTGCCGTCGCCGGCGCGAACGATGATTTTATCCTCATCGACCGAGTCGATGATGCCGTGCAAGCCGCCAATCGTAACGATTTTATCGCCTTTTTTCAAACTCGCCTGCATTTGCTGGACGGCGCGCTGCCGTTTTTGCTGCGGGCGAATGAGCAAAAAGTAGAAAATCACAAAAAACAGCACGATCGGCAACAAATTAGCGATGGTCGCGTTCATTCCGTTTCCCTCCTTTCCGATGGCTAAAAGTTTTTGGCATTCGGCTTGTTGAAGCCGTAGCGTTCGAAAAATTCCTCGCGGAAATCGGCGAGCCGATCTTCGCGGATCGCTTGTCTCACCTGCTCCATCAATTTTATCAAAAAATAGACGTTATGGTAAGACGTGAGGCGAATACCAAATGTTTCATCACATTTGATGAGATGGCGAATGTACGCGCGCGTATAGTTCCGGCACGTGTAGCAATCGCAGTTCGGATCGAGCGGCGAGAAATCACGGGCGTACTGGGCGTTTTTGATCACCACCCGCCCTTCGCTCGTCATCACGGTGCCGTTGCGGCCGATGCGCGTCGGCAGCACGCAGTCAAACATATCGATGCCGCGGATCGCCCCGTCGATGAGCGAATCGGGTGAACCAACGCCCATTAAATAACGAGGCTTGTCCGCCGGCAAAAGCGGCGTCGTAAACTCGAGCACCCGATTCATGACCTCTTTCGGCTCGCCGACCGACAACCCGCCGACCGCATAGCCAAGGAAGTCGAGCGACACTAAATCGCGGGCGCTTTGCCGGCGCAAGTCCTCATATTCACCGCCTTGGACGATGCCAAACAGCCCTTGCTCCTTCGGACGGCGGTGCGCTTTCAAGCAGCGTTCCGCCCAACGGCTCGTCCGTTCGACCGACTGTTTCATATATTCATACGTCGCCGGATACGGCGGGCATTCGTCAAACGCCATGATGATGTCAGCGCCTAGGGCATTTTGAATTTCCATCGCTTTTTCCGGCGACAAAAACAGCTTGTCGCCGTTTAAATGGTTGCGGAAATAGACGCCCTCTTCTTCGATGCGGCGAAATTCACTCAAACTAAACACTTGGAACCCGCCGGAGTCCGTCAAAATGCCGCGATCCCAGTTCATAAACGCGTGCAAGCCGCCCGCTTCCGCCACAATGTCATGCCCCGGCCGCAGCCAAAGATGATACGTGTTGCTTAAAATGACGCCGGCTCCCATTTCCTTCAGCTCTTCCGGCGCCAGCGTCTTAACCGTCGCCAGCGTGCCGACCGGCATAAACATCGGCGTTTCAAACGAGCCGTGCGGCGTGTGGAGCATGCCAAGGCGTGCGCCCGTCTGCCGGCACGTTTTGATCAGTTCAAAGCGGATCGGTGTCGTCAACGTGTGGCTCTCCTTTCTCAAATGATGAGCATCGCATCGCCGAAGCTGAAAAAGCGGTACCGCTCTTGGACCGCGACTTCATACGCGTGCAAAATATGTTCGCGCCCAGCGAGCGCGCTCACGAGCATGATGAGCGTCGATTTCGGCAGATGAAAGTTCGTCACCAGCCCATCGATGCCTTTGAACTCATAGCCCGGATAGATGAAAATGTCGGTCCAGCCGCTTTCCGCGACAAACCGGCCGGCGTGCCTGCCGGCGATCGTCTCGAGCGTCCGTGTCGACGTCGTACCGACGGCGATGATGCGGCCGCCCTGCTCCCGAACGCGGTTTAACGTCTCCGCTGTTTCTTCGCTCATTTGGTAAAACTCGGCGTGCATATCGTGCTTTTCAACGTCGTCCACTTGCACCGGTCGGAACGTGCCAAGGCCGACATGAAGCGTAATGAAGACGATTTGCACCCCTTTTTCGCGAATGGCATCAAGCAGCTCTTCGGTAAAATGCAAGCCGGCGGTCGGCGCCGCCGCCGAGCCGATTTCGCGGGCGTAAACCGTCTGATACCGCTCCGGATCGTCAAGCTTTTCTTTAATATAGGGCGGCAGCGGCATTTCACCGAGCTCCGCCAGCACTTCATAAAACAAGCCGTCATATGAAAACTCGAGCACCCGTCCTCCGTGTTCGAGCGTATCGAGGCAAACCGCCTCCAGTTTTCCGCCGCCAAAAGTGAGCTTCGTTCCCGGTTTGACCCGTTTGCCCGGCTTGACGAGCGTTTCCCAGCGGTCGCCATCAAGCTGCTTTAAGAGCAGCACTTCAACCGTTCCGCCCGTTTCCGCTTTTTCCCCATAAAGACGCGCCGGCATGACGCGCGTATCATTTAAGACGAGACAATCGCCCGGATTCAAGTACGAAATCATGTTGCGAAACGTTTCATGACGGATGGCGCCGGTGCGTTTATCAAGCACCATCAGCCTCGACGCCGCCCGATCTGGAAGCGGCGTTTGCGCGATCAATTCTTCCGGCAAATGAAAATCAAACA
The DNA here is from genome assembly GCF_000750005.1 of Geobacillus icigianus. Lineage (GTDB taxonomy): Bacteria > Bacillota > Bacilli > Bacillales > Anoxybacillaceae > Geobacillus > Geobacillus icigianus. The sequence continues at coordinate 51,399 of NZ_JPYA01000019.1, forward strand.
GCTCGACTTTCATGATGTTCCCCTTCCTTCAGCGAAATCGTCCGAGCACATAAAAAAGCAACGACAGCACCACACTGAGCAATAAGGACGTCACGATCGGAAAATAAAACGTCATATTCCCTTTGCGAATGACAATATCCCCCGGCAAACGGCCGAGTTTGATAAACTGCATAACAAATCCGACAATGATCAGCACGGCGCCAATTGTCATAATCAACTTCGGCAAGCTGTTCACTGCTTCGGAACCTCCATTCCTAAGTGGGCGTAGGCGGCCGGCGTCACCACACGTCCGCGCGGCGTCCGCTGCAAGAGGCCGATTTGCAGCAAATACGGCTCATACACTTCTTCGATCGTTTGCGCTTCTTCGCCAATCACCGCGGCGATCGTCTCGAGGCCAACCGGACCGCCGGCGAATTTTTCAATCATGGCCGTCAACAGCTTATGGTCAATGTGATCGAGCCCGAGCCGGTCGACTTGCAGCCGCTCAAGCGCTTCAACGGCCAACGGAAGCGAAATTTCCGCCTCCCCGCGCACTTGGGCGAAATCGCGGACGCGGCGAAGCAAGCGATTGGCGATGCGCGGCGTGCCGCGCGCCCGGCGAGCGAGCTCAAACGCGGCTTCACGGGCGACAGCCATATGCAAAAGCGCCGCCGTTCGCTCAACGATTTGCACGAGCTCATCGACGCGGTAATATTCCAAGCGGCTGATGACGCCAAACCGGTCGCGCAGCGGAGCCGATAGCGCCCCCGCCCTTGTGGTCGCCCCGACGAGCGTAAACGGGGGCAAGTCAAGGCGAAGCGAACGCGCATCCGGCCCTTTGCCGATCGTAATATCGAGGCAATAATCTTCCATGGCCGGATAGAGCACTTCTTCTACCGGGCGCGGCAAGCGGTGAATTTCATCAATAAACAACACATCACCCGGCTCAAGGGAAGCGAGCAGCGCCGCCAAATCGCCAGGCCGCTCGAGCGCCGGCCCCGACGTCGCCCGCAGCTTAACCCCCATTTCGTTGGCGATCACGGCAGCGAGCGTCGTTTTTCCAAGCCCCGGCGGCCCATACAGCAACACATGGTCAAGCGTCTCCTGACGCAGCTTGGCCGCCTCAATAAACACTTTTAAATTTTCCTTGACTTGATTTTGGCCGATGTACTCCTGCAACGACTGCGGCCGCAGGCTCGGCTCGAACGCTGCTTCCCCTCCTAACACCGCGCCGGATACGAGCCGTTCGTCCACCGGTCATCCCTCCCTTTCGATCATCCGCCTCGCTGTCGCGCTTCGTTCCACCCAAACAAGAGCGCCTTTGGAGGCAGCTGCCGCACTCATTTCAACAACATAGCCAACGCTCGTTTCACGTACTCCTCTGTCGACAGCTGCTCAAGGCCGAGCGCTGGAACGATCTTTTCAATTTCCCGCTCCGCATAGCCGAGCGTCTTCAGTGCGGCCACCGCCTCGGCAAGCGCCTCGGAGCGCAACGCAGAGGCGCGCGCGGCCGAAGACGCCGGGAACGTCCCCAGCTTTCCTTTCAGATCCAAAATCATTTGTCGGGCCGTCTTTTTTCCGACCCCCGGAAACTTGCACAAAAAGGCTTCATTTTCCTCTTCAATCGCCCGCACCACCTCGTCCGGGCGCCCGGCCGCCAAAATGGCGAGACCGCCCTTCGGACCGATGCCCGACACTTGCAAAAGCTTGGCGAACAACCGGCGTTCCTCGCGCGTTAGAAAGCCGTATAGGGCGCGCACATCTTCGCGAACGTATTCGTATGTATAAACCGTCACCAGCTTGTCGCGGCTTTCCTGAAAAGCAAATGGGTTCGGCGTAAACACCTCATAGCCAATGCCCTGATGGTCAATGACGATATACTCGGGACAGACATAATCGATATACCCGCGGATAAACTCGATCAAGGCGATGCTCCTCCCCTTCTCTTGCTTTTCCATTGTATCATACGACAGAGGATCGCAAAAGGGAACAGCGGCAACCGGATGACAAAAGGAAATCCCGCAATGCTTATTCGCACGGCGGGATCGATGCACAATGGGAAAACAAAGCGGGCGCAAACCCCATCCTCTTGAGGGAAAACTATGGCGCGCCAAAGATGGGAGAGGGGGAAGCGCTTTATTGGGCAACCGCAAAATGGCGATACAGCTCAATCACTTGTTCATACCGTTCTTTGGAGAGGACGCGAATTCCTTGCCGCAACCTTTCCTGCTGGCGGCTTTCGAGTTTTTTCACATCAATCTGAAAAAACGACTGAATAATCGGGCTGGACCGCCCCGGCCTGCCATTGAAAATGGATAACGTGCCATCGTCAGTGATGCCAAAATAGCCGTTCGCTTTCAAGAGCGGAGAAATGTCGTTGACCGTTTTCCGAAACACGATCGTCCGGTCATCGAGATCAACCAGCTGCCAATCGCGGTACTTTTTCCAGATGTTCGTCAATGAATCAACCGTCTCCGTCTTTTTCTCCTCGCTGATTTCCCCGTCCAAATAGTGCTGCTGCAAGACGATCGTCATGCTGACAGGGGCGGAGGACGCCCGCTGGCCCGGCAGCACAAGAGCGACGGTCAACAGCAGGATGGAAAGAACTCGCATCGCCTGTTCCTCTCTTCCCAGATGATGATTCGTTTGCATCATTAGTTTCGCCGACAGGATCCATTTTATTCCTGCCGCGCTCAGCTTTTTTGCAAAGCGAGCTGCTGGCGGTCCAAAAAGTGGGGCGGGTATTCGAGCCAGCGGCGCTCGATCATCATATTGGCTCCATCTTCTGTGAACGCGCCCGCTTTGGCGATCAAGCTGGCATACAAAGCGATAATATCGCGCCTTAGGCTCACCGCCATCGCCGCTCCGTATTCGGCCGTGCCAATGGCGGACAGCGCGTTAATCACCGCCATCATCAGCTGATCGGAAAACGGCGGCTTCGTGGAATCGGTGACCGTCACATCCGGAGACATGACCGCCGGCACGTTGCTTTCCCGCAACACGTCATGAACGGTGTTCATAATATCAGAACAGACGCGCACTCCGCGCAGGAAAAAGTTGCGGATTTCCGGGTCAACAGCCACTTGGGCAAATCCGGTCAGCGTCGCTTTGCCGAGTTCGTTGTTGCGCGCTGTCGTAAACAAGTGCGCCACCTCAATCGCAAGCAGCGGGCGGCGCGGGCCGAACCAGCCCGTCAAAAAGCGCTGCTTTTCAATAAACTCGGCCTGTTTCGGATACACCATATACGGCGGGCGAATGTACACTCCTTTTTCCAAAAGAACATGACGGGTGCGGTCGTTGAACGTCACGGCTTCATTTAAAAACGCGCGGAACAAATCGGCGATATCTTGGCGTGACGATAAAGCGATTGCTCCGCTGTGCGCAGTGATGCCAAACTTCGTCATATGATACATGTACTCTAAGTAGAAGATGTCGCTAAACAGTTTCGGGGCGCCGGAATAAACATGCTTCTCAACCGGATAGCCGACCGGCTTGGCGATGCCTTCGGCGGCAAACAGCTGCTCAATGGCGCGCAAATGCCCGTTGGCAACGTTCAACATTTCATCAATGAGCGGACGAATTTCATCATCGGTCACCGTTTCGGCAAAATGCGTCAACAAACAAGCGACAATGCTGTCATGGACATACGCGCTCCAAAGATTGGAAATTTCTGCACTCGTTAATGAAGTTACATTTCCTTCCACCAGCGTAGCACCTCCTTATTCCCCGTTATTATGTTTCATCCTTTTTGGGTGTATGCCACACGGACAAAAAAATCCGCCGGCCTCTTCACCGACGGAGTTACGCTTCATCAAGCACCGATTCATCCAAATTATGGTAGATGTCTTGCACATCGTCATCGTCTTCAAGCGTATCGATCAGCTTCAGCATTTTTTTCAATTCATCGCCGGATAAGGTGGTGTACGTTTGCGGGATCATCGTGATTTCGGCGCTCGCAAACGTGAATCCTTGCTGTTCGAGCTGTTCTTTCACTGCCTCAAACGACTCGGGCGCCGTATAGACTTCAAACGACTCGTCCGTCGTTTCCATCTCCTCGGCCCCTGCTTCAATCGCCAGCAGCAGCAGCTCGTCTTCGTCTACATCGTGCTCCCCGCGGTCGATCACGAGCAAGCCTTTGCGTTCGAACAAATACGAAACGCAGCCCGTTTCCCCCAAGTTCCCGCCGTTTTTGGAAAAGGCGGCACGCACGTTGGCGGCGGTGCGGTTCTTGTTATCCGTAAGGCAGACGACCATGACGGCAACGCCGCCCGGCCCATACCCTTCGTAGCGAATTTCTTCGTAGTGAGTATGCTCTTGGTTTCCGGTCGCTTTTTTAATCGCCCGTTCAATGTTTTCGCCCGGCATGTTGGCGGCCTTCGCCTTTTCGATCACAAGGCGCAGGCTCGGATTGGCTGCTGGATCGCCCCCGCCGTTTTTAGCGGCCACGTAAATTTCTTTGGCCAATTTCATAAACAGTTTGCCCCGCTTGGCATCTTGGGCATTTTTCCGCCGTTGGATATTTTTCCACTTCGAATGTCCAGCCATCGATAGCTTCTCCTCTCATCACAACGGAATGTTCCGATACTTACTATACCAGAAAACAAGGAAAATGTCAGCCGAGCCCAGCGCGAGAAGTTCTTCATCTTGGAAGCTTTCACGGCAATCAGCGAACGAACGCTTATTCATTTTTTATGGGAAAGGCAATATCATATCTAGGAGACTGGTGATTGAAGGGAGCATACCGCCTATCAACCTCGTTTCTCAAATAGAAAAACTCCGTATCGCCTTTCACCCGCTCCCCCATTGCTTTTTGGGTCAGTCCCTACTTTTATACAGCGTGAATCCCGACTCACGATTGTTTGAAACGATGCCAAGCGCGCAATCGTCCCTTATCCATTTGATAAACCTCATCGCAAAGAAGATTGATGTCTTCAGAGTTATGACTTGATAAGAGAATCGTTACATTTTGCCTTTTTAAATTTTGGATTAAATTTCTTATGTCCGCTACGCCTTCCTCATCTAATCCATTCATCGGCTCATCTAAAATCAGAAGATTTGGTTTTTCCATAATCGCTTGCGCTATCCCCAGTCGCTGCTTCATTCCTAAAGAATAATATTTGGTGGGTCTTTTATCTTCGGGGTCTAATCCTACCATTTCCAAAGTTCTTTTGATTTCTTCCAACGAAATCAGCTGATTAATGGAAGCCAATAGTTTCAAATTCTCAAGAGCTGAATAATGAGGAAGCAAACCGTTTTTATCTAACAACAACCCTATGTTTTTAGGAAATTTACCTGAGGTTATCGGTTCACCAAATATTTCAACAACGCCTGAGGTAGGTCTTATGAGTCCAGCGATCACTTTAAACAACATCGTTTTTCCCGATCCGTTCCTCCCTACGATTCCACAAACTTTCCCCCTGCCAACTTCTAAATGAATATCGTTTAAAATCGTATGGCCCTTTATCTCTTTATTAAGATGTTCAATTTTTACTGCACTGTCATTATGGCCTTTCATCGTATCCCCACCTTATAGTGTATTCTTATTATGTAATAGGCTGTCAATGCGCTTATAGCATATATAGTGAAAGAGTAGGATCGCTATAAAAATAGCGAAGAAATAGTACATCAATGACCAAGCAAACGAATAAAACTCTAAGTTTCTTCGGACAAGAACGCCCTGCGAAAACGGCATCCATTTATTTACATGTGGCGAACTTTGGAGGAAACCTACCGATATGAAAATAAACATAATCGAAACGCTAAAACCTGCTATTGCGTTGTTAGCCAATATTGACACGACATGGCTAATTAACACAACGAAAAAAGTCAACAAAATCAGTAAAACAAATTGAATGAACATTAGTTTTAAGGGAGGGTAAGTTTTCAACAAAGAACTACCATTTAAACCAGCACGTATGCTTTTTTCGCCATTTGTCACATATGATAATAGGATTGAAATGAAGTAACCTATTGAATAGTAAATAACGATAAATAGAAAATTAGCCGAAATCACCCCATTTAGCCATAAAGAAAAATTACCTACTCTTGGAAGTATCCAAAGATTGTTTTCATTCAGTTGTTTATTCAAAAAATTACCACTAAAAATGTAGATGGGAGTTTGATGCAACAACCATCTGAACAAATCGAAATGAAAATAAGAAGGTCCATAGTAAAATATGATTAAAATAGAGACAACACTGGCATTTTGAAAATTATAAAAGTTGAATGAAACAAAATGAAAAGCTACAAAAGTTAAAAGAATGATGAGCATATTTCTTTTATACAACAAAGTGCGAAGAAAGTACTTTAAAAGACGTAAATATTTCATGATCGCCTCCGATGAAAATCCATCTGTTTTCCCCTTACCATTCCTATACAAAGTAATAGGGCCAAAATGGTTCCCCAATACATGATCGACTCGATGACGTGACTATAAACTGAGCCATCCATTTTTCCTAATAAAACATGATAAACAAAGGTAAACCGGTAAAAGAAAGCGATTTTACTTAAATATACAACCATACTCATCCCATTAACACCTAGTGCGATGATAAAGCCAATGATATTATTTTGGACGATCAAGGTGGCAACAAAAAAAGTAATTCCCAACGTGAGAAGAAATAGATAAAGGAAGAGCAAACTAAATAATACTAAGGTCAATGGCTTTATATTGTTATATTGTAAAAAGA
>NZ_JPYA01000020.1 GCF_000750005.1 Geobacillus icigianus
CGTTTTCATGGTAGATATCCCTTACTAAGGGAATTATGTATTTTTATATATTATTCTTCCACTCTATTACATTTCTTTCTGTGTGTTCAGTAGTTTTATTTAACTTATTACTATATTGTTGATAACTTTCAAACTGATTTATTTTGGATATTCGATTTCGATGATGTATAAAATTTTGTGTAAAGCATTTTGCTAGACCAAAAGAAAAAAGGTAGGGTATTCTCTGATTGGACCAAAAATCTTAGAGAAAGGAGTACCCTACCTATGTCTAAAAGAAGTATACCGAATATCGACTGGGCAAATCAACTGGAAAACGCCATTCGTCAGTTTGTAAAGGAAAAATGAGAACTGATCATGTGGGAAGAAATCAAACATTTCCTCGAAATCGAACAAGCCGGAACATCAAACATGAGAAACGGCTATTATCAACGAAATCTAGATACGCAATAGGGCCGGATTGAAGGGCTTTTGGTCCCAAGAGACCGAAATGGAGAATTTCAAACACAGCTGTTTGCCCCTTACCAACGACACACCGGCTGGCTGGAAGAAGCCATCATCAAGATGTATCAAAGCGGCATGAGTACACGGGAAATTGGCAAATTTATCGAACGAATTCTAGGAGGCTGGTGAAAAACCGCTATCACACACCAATCATCGCATTTTGATTCAGAAAAGAAGGCTGTTTCTACAAGGTTTCTCTAATTGAGAAATGGGTGGAAGCAGTAGTATTTTGCACTAAATCACCGGCCTTCTAGGAAATGCGTATTCTCCAGCGACGATCAGCCGTATGACCGATGTCGTGAAAGAAGACATCGAGAAGTGGCATACTCGTCCTCTACAAAAGCGTTATTCGGTCTTATATTTGGATGGGTTATACGTAAAACTTCGTCGCGAAACCGTGGAGAAAGAAGTCATTTATGTGGTGTTAGGGGTGAATGAAGAAGGGTATCGCGAAATTCTTGATTTCTTTGTGGGAGGACAAGAAAGTGCCTATGTATGGCAGGAAATTCTCCAAAACCTTTACAAAAGAGGCGTCAAGGAAGTGCTTTTAGGGGTATTCGATGGACTACCGGGTCTAGAAGAAGCCTTTCAGGCGGTGTATCCGAAAGCTGACGTACAGCGTTGTGTCGTTCACAAAGTCCGTAACACCCTCAGCCGTGTTCGGAAAAAAGACCCATTCGAAATGGCGGAGGATCTGAAACTCATTTATCGATCTCCGAGTAAAGAAATCGCATTGGAGATGTTTTGACAGTTTGAATCGAAATGGTCGAGCAAGTATCCGAGAGAAGTTCCATCTTGGGCCAATGAGTGGGATGTCCTCCTAACATTTATGGATTACCCAAGCAGTATTCGAAGTGTGATTTACACGACGAATGCCATCGAACGAACGATCAAGGATCAAGGAGATTCGGAAACGTTTAAAACCGATGAACCGTTTGAGCAGTTTAGAAGCCGCGGAAAAAGTCGTGTATTTAACCATTCAAGATTTTAATGAGAAATGGGCAGGGAGAAAGTTACGAGGATTAGCCGAAGCGCAGGAAGCCCTCGAGCGAATGTTTGAAGAACGTTATCATTAATCAAATACTATAAATTAACAAAAATAGGGGGATTCTCCCCTTCCCCACAGGAGACTGAATATTCAGTCTCCTGTGGGGAGGAAACAGCCCCCTCTATTCCC
>NZ_JPYA01000021.1 GCF_000750005.1 Geobacillus icigianus
GAATACGAAATTTTGAATGGAGGTGAAATTTTAATCATAGGTGATTAATGAAGTGGAATCTATTTATTTGTTGGAATATTTAGTGAAATGAGTGCTTGGTTAGCAAGACAAGAGCCAATTTCTCATGATCAATATTGATTCATTTGTTGAAGGATTTAGAGCATACTTCTAATAAGGGTGAAGAAAGGTGTGGTAGTGAGAATGAACGTCAGATGGATAAAAACAATGACAATTGCTACTATGGTTTCGATTTTTCTCTTTTCTCCCACTCTAGAGGTTTTTGCTATTAGTCAATCCAAGGATTACAGCATTCCTGGGGATCAGGGAACTTTGACTTCCAATGTGTGGCGTTCTACTTCACCTACTTATTCTGGGAATACGATACAATGGGATTGGCAAGCTTCAGCAGTTTACAGTGGCAATGGAACGGTAGAAATGATTAAGACTGAATGGTATAGTTCTGCCTCTTTAAGAAATTCTGCTTCTATTACCATGGGCGTTTCTGGGGATGGAGCTACCGCCGGATTATCATCCTCTTGGCAGACGGTTCAAACAAAAGTTAAATATTGGGAAAACAGCAACGGCGCTCAGAGCTCTTCATGGCGATCAAACATTGTTATTTCACCTTATAAAGACTATCGCTCTGATACCATTTCTACAATTAATACGGCATATGTAAAATTAAAGGGGGACCCGAGAACCTTTTATATTTCCGCAGGAGTTTAATCATTCGCTTTTCTGAGTATAATGTATGCAAAGTTTCGTCACATAATACATCTAGGAGGCCTGTGTTTAGTACAAATAATGATTTCACTCATTTCTCAATTAGAGAAACTAGGTAGAATGAGCTTTCTTTTTTGAATGAAAATGCCTCCGATTGATGTGTGACAGCGTTTTTTCACCAGCCTTCTAGAAGGCCGGTGAAAAACCGTTGATTCCCTTCATCAATGGGAGAACGTATGAAAAGCAGGGCCGATGCAACAAGGTTTTTCTCGTTGAGAAATGAGATAGCAAAGCGGTATCCACGATTCAAATCACCAGCCTTCTCGTGTTGTGTAAGACGAAGGATACTGTTCGAAGATTAGAGGGAGGGCTGGTGGAAATGGCTCTCCCCTTTGGCTCACGTTGGCTGACGTGAAACGGATTGTGAGTGAAATATTTGTGGATGCTCCAAAATTCATTTTCAATTATAGGATGAGAGTCATGAGAAAGATTTTTCTTTTTTGTACTGTGGTGCTTCTTTCTCTTCTTGTTGGGTGTAGTTCAGTAAGCACTGAACAAAAGAAGTATATTACATTTCCAGTATGCACTAATAATGATAAATGCAAAATTTTGTATCATCAATTTACACAGAAACTTGTCGCTTATAATTTGGTGACGCATGCCATTGAGCAACAAACTAATCGTCCCAATTTTTTCGTGTATGCATTTCCAACCAAATGTCTATATTATACAGCAGGAGATAGCAAATATGGACATTTTAGTATTTTAAAAATTAATGGCAATGAGATTGAGAAATTGTATAGTGGAAGAAAAGGAGAAGCAATTTTCCCATTAGCCAATGATGGAAGCAATTACGTATTTATCAAAATGTATTTGGATAATAAGGGCATAGAAATAAGCCGAACCATTGCTCGTTGGGATGAAAAAGAGAAACGTTTGGTTGAGTATCCGCACGTAAAAGGGCCAGTATCTTATGGTGCCATCATAGGTAGACAACTTTACTATACGGCTTACAATCCTAGTGATGATGACTATACAATGTATGTTTTGGATTTATCTAATAAAAGCAATCAACCACGGTTGGTTGAAAAGGGCTTAAAGGCAGGACAGCTCTATGTCATCGACAGAACGTTGTATCGTTCAGATCAAGAGAAAATATATGCAGATAATGGTAGGATATTTAAAAAGAAATTGATCAATTACATTGATAAAGTAAACCGATTGCTTATACAAATATATCCAAATGGGGATGCAGATTTGGTATTAGACATAGTAAAGATTGATACAAATGAGAAAATCGCTTCTGTAAAGAATGTTATCGATTTTTTTACAGAACGTAGGAAAGTCATTGTTTACAGTTTAGATGGAAAGAAAGAGATCATCGTTCCATAAAAAGGGGAATAAAAGGTGATTTCGTTAAAACATGTCACAAAATGTTTTTCTGAAAAAAAAATACTCGATGATGTAACGTTTCAATTTGAAAATAAGCGAATATATGTAATTAGTGGAGAAAGCGGTTGTGGAAAAACGACGCTATTGAATGTTATAGCCGGTTATATGGATGTGGATGAGGGAAAAGTAGAAAAAAAAGAAGGAATAAAACTCGAATATCTTTTTCAAGATGATTTATTATTTTCTAACTTGACTGTAAAAGAGAATATGTATGTAAAGTATGCAGCTGTTTGTAAAGATGATCAATATTTTGAGAAAACATCATTAGAGGTGTTAGCTCGATTTCGTATTGACCATTTGGCCGATCGGAAAATTGCGATGTTATCCGGTGGCGAAAGGCGTCGTGTGCAGCTGGCCCTCTTATTTATAAGTAATCCGGATGCTATATTGCTTGACGAACCTTTGTCAAGATTGGATCAATCAAACCAATCCTTGATTGCCAACATGATCTCGGCGATTTTTGGACATAAATTATGTATTATCGTAACTCATGAGGGTGTAGAGCTTTTTGCAAATGCTACCCGATTGGTCATGACAGGGGGAAAATTATGTCGTGGATAAAAAGGTCAAAAAGCAAGTGGCAAAGCTTATACTAA
>NZ_JPYA01000022.1 GCF_000750005.1 Geobacillus icigianus
TATGAGAGGAATCAGCGGGATGTAAAACAAAATTTCAACTTAGTATATATTCAAGGTTTTTTATGCTAAAGAGCCAGATTTCCCTTTAACTCATCGAGCTTTTTGGAGGTGGTTGAATCCGCATTGTTGGCCCTTGCTCGTCGTCGGATAAGGTGTTCTGAGACATTTTGGTAATCATTATAAGCAAAGGGTTTAACTGGCATCTTGGATCGCTCGATCTTTAGATTCGTCGTCTTATTGTGTACAATACAATAAAGTGATTAGCTAATTCTAAGGCAGGAAGGAGGAACAACATTGATTGATAGATCGTCATTCAGTATTACTGTTGATGGTTTGGATAAAAAAGGAATTGGACAGGCTAACGTTTGGCATGAAGAGGAAGGAAAAAGAAAGAAGATGAAACTGGCCATTCCGTCTACACTGCCGGGTGAGAAGGTGCGAGTCGTTGTCGATGAGCCAAAACGGCGCAGAGTTCAGGGACGGCTGGAAGAAGTGATCGAGCCGCATCCGGAACGGCTTGCGCCGCCGTGTCCGCACTTTGACCGTTGCGGCGGCTGTGTCTGGCAGCACTGGCATTATGAAGGGCAGCTGCGCCATAAAACGGAGCATGTGAAGGCGCTTTTGGAGCAGCACGGATTTGACCCGAACGTTGTTCGCGGGACGATCGGAATGGAACATCCGTGGCATTACCGCAATAAAATGGAGTTTACGTTTTCTCCGGAAGGGTTGCTTGGACTGCATGAGCACGGGAACTTCCGGCAAGTCATTTCGTTGGAGACGTGCCTCATTGCCGGCGAGAAGATCGTCAAAGCGGCCATGGAGGTGGCGCGTTGGGCGCGCGACCATCGGCTGCCTGGGTATCATAAGGATACGCATGAAGGGCTGCTTCGCCATCTCATGGTGCGCGAGTCGTTTGCGACCGGGGAAGTCATGGTGGCGCTTTTCGCGACCGAGGCGCCGGAAGGGAAGCTAAAGCAGGCCGCCGATGATTTGACGGAACGGATGACAAAGGCGATCCCGGAAGTGAAAAGCTTGCTTTGGCTGGAAAACCGGGCGTGGGCCGACCGCACTCAGTCCGAACAAACCCATGTGTTGGCCGGTCGTGATTTCATTTATGACGAGTTGTGCGGGTTTCGCTACCGTCTGTGGTTTGACACGTTTTTCCAAACAAACCCGGTGCAAGCGGCCAAATTGGTCGAGCTGGCGTTGGAGATGGGAAATCCGCAGCCGCACGAAAAAATGATCGACCTCTTTTGCGGGGTTGGTACGTTTTCTTTGCCGTTTGCCAAGCGGGTCAAGGCGTTAGCCGGCATTGAAATTGTGGAAACATCAATCGAATCGGCGAAACGCAACGCGAAAGACAACGGCATCGACAACACGTACTTTTTGGCGCGGGACGCCCGGCGCGGCATCGATGAGGTGCTCGAACAGTTCGGACGGCCGGAGCTGTTGCTTTTGGATCCTCCGCGCTCAGGGGCAGGCGGGAAGGTGATGCGCAAAATCGGCCGGGCGCAGCCGGAGCGGGTCGTTTACGTCTCGTGCAACCCAGAAACGTTGGCGGCAGATATGGCTGAATTGGTTCCATTTGGTTATACATTGAAAATCGTCCAGCCGGTCGATTTATTCCCGCATACCGCGCATGTGGAGTGTTGTGCGTTGCTGGTGAAGTCATCATAAGGAAAGACTTGTTCCTTTGGCCGGAAGGAATCGAATTTTGCTGAACTGCTTCATTCATCGGGAGCTGAACCAAAAGGCCGTCTGTCTTTCAGTTGAGCACAACATATAGTGCGGCAAAAACGGATGGTTCGTATGATGAAGGAGGGTGTCCCGATCCTTGTGGGATACCCTCCTTGTGGTTCAGCTATATCGATGAATGGCATTGGCCAACAATTGCGGCAGCGAGGCGAGATCGTTCGGCCCGTAGGTGAAGCGGGCGAGCGTTTCGTCCATATCGAGCGCCTCGGCGAGCAACCCGGCCAATCCGCGCGCTTTGCGGTCGATTTCCAAAATGGTTTCGACGCCGTGCTCGGACACAAAGAAGATGGCTTCCAATTCGTCAAGGCGGCCCCGAAACGCTCCGCTTGCCGGGCGAAACTCGAACTCTTGGACAAACGGCAGCCGCGGCTGCCAATGGCGCGGCGCTTGTTCGCACTGCACATGGTGGAGGCGGAATCCAAGCTGACGGGCGGCTTCAAGAAACGCTGTGACGAGCGGATGCGGTTCGATGGTGAGGTAGTCCCGGTCTTGCGGATCCAGTGCCATTTGAATATCCAAGCCGGTTTGCAGCCACACTTTAGAAGAGCCGAGCGTCACCGGTGTGTCATAGGGCAGGGTGAATCGGAACGGGATCGTTTTTGTTTCGTTCGGCCCAATTGTCAACGAGTCAGACACTTTGTGTCGGGCGAGCACAGCTTTTTCTTCGAATTTGTGATCGTCGACTTCGCGAATATACGTCGTCACTAACGCTAGATCAATTTTATCAATGTGCTGCTCCACGCTGCCGCCGCGAATTTCGACGACGCCTTCGACTGTTTCCCCTTGAGCGTATTGCGCTTTGGCAAGTTTTGTGTCGACCGTGGCAGATCCGATGCCGATGGAACTTAACAGTTTTTTGAACAATGAGTTCGCCTCCCTGTCATCGATTTCAGTTGAGAATACGGAGCGTCCAGTGAAAAAGTTTCGTCCTTTCAAAAAAGAGGGAACGGCACCGTCCCTGCCTGTTCCGTTGGGCTTCACAACAGCGGAAAGCGTCTTCTTGTCCTGTTTAGATTGCAGCAAGGAAAACGGTTTGATTTAAAGCTTCACAACAGCAGAAAGCCTCTTCTTGTCCCCCAACCGTATGGTTTGGCAAACCCGTATAGCTCTTTAGTCAAGTTGACCAGCGGCAAGGCGATGCCGCATTCGTCATGTTTGAAGGAGCTCCACTGTTTTGGAAAACAAAGCGGTGTTTCAAACGAAAAAGCCTGTTGGCGGTTACTTTACAGCCCCAACAGGCTTGTTTTGTGCTGCTTAGCGGGCAGACGATGATGTTTCTGCGGCGGTGCACGCTTCGGCTAGGGCGAGGTCGGCGATGGCGTCCTGCAGCGTGACAAAACCGCGCTCATTCGGATTTTCGATCAAGCGGCAAAAGTCAAGAAAGCGCGCTTGGGCGATCGCTTCGTACCACCCGTGGCGGTCCGAGAGCACCACGGTGCGTTCGTACGGGATGCGCGGGGCGTCTGACCGTGGAACCGACGGCAACAGGCGGTCGGCCGCTTGCCTGATTTGTTCGAGGGCGCGGGAGGATGGTTGTTTCGGAATGGCATCGAGCAAAGCGTCCATATGCGCCGCCTCATCGGTTGAGACGAGGCCAGAGACGGATAGCTGCATCGGGATCCAGCCGTCAAGCGTGATGCGTCCGCGCGGCGTATGAACGTCCCAATGCGTCGACTCCGGAGCCGCTGGGTCCATCGTAAAGCCGTGGTAATAATGGACGGGGACGCGTCGTCCGTTGCCTTCATGAATGATCGTGGCACCGACGCGCGGCCGTGTGCCGTCCGAATCCGTTAAGGCGAACCCTCGCGCTTCAGCTGCTTCGCCGAACCAGTCACGTCCGACTTCGAAAAAGTGAACGCCGTGCTCGATCAGGATGCCTCCGCTTCGCCGTTCGTCCCAAAACCAATGGCCTTCGGCGACGCGATGGGCGGCGTTGTGAAGGCTTGCGTAGTCCACCGCTCCGAGAAGCGCGCGGCGGATGAGTTGCTTGACAGTTTCGGTGAGCGGGTGGTAGCGAAGAACGAGATTGACGGCCAACGCCCGGTTTTGGCGGGCGGCGAGCTGGCTGTTCGCCCGCAGCGCTTCGGCGGTGAGGCCGCCGGGCTTTTCAAGCAACACATGTTTTCCTTCCTCAAGCGCCCGCTTGGCCAGCGGCGCGTGCAAATGCGGTGGGGTGGTGAGAATGACGATATCAACGTGTGGGTCAACGATCAATTCTTCCGCCTCGCGGTATTCGCGCACATCGCCCGCCTGCGGCTGACGGCGGTGATAGGCGTCGATCACGCGTTGGCGCTTGGCGTCCGTCCGCCCAGCGACAGCGAAAAGATGAAAGGAAGGAAGCGAAGCGAGCGCGCCGGCGAGAAACTCCGCGAACGCGCCGGCACCGGCAATGCCAACATGGTAACGGAAAGATGAAATCATGGCGTATTCTCCTCCTCCCTCACATATATATAGCATTACCGATATTCATTATACCGCAAAGAATAACGAAGAAAGAGAGAATGAGAGGCGGAACGCTCCTTGCTAAGCGGTAAAAAAGCTCGCCGACACGATCCGACAATCATTTCACTTGCCATCAAAGAAGAAAATTATGTATAGTATTATTAGCAATCATCACAGCTGAGTGCTAGCAATCTACGAACAACTTTCATTCTCTCGTTCATCCGTCGATGCCATGTTGATTTTGGTGAAAAAAGATATGGAGGGATGAGGAAATGAAAGCATTGTTGCTGGCAGGAGGATTAGGTACACGTCTTCGTCCGTTGACGGAAAACATCCCCAAACCGATGGCCCCGATTGCCAATCGGCCGTGGCTTGAACACCTCATCGTTCATCTTCGCGACCAAGGAGTCAACGAATTTGTCATCGCCGCACATCATTGTTCAGACGTGATCCGTCGCTATTTCGAAAATGGGAAGCGCTGGAATGTGAAGATTACATACGCGCTTGAACCGTACCCGCTCGGAACGGCTGGAGCGATCAAAAACGCCGAGCGTTGGCTGAACGAACGCTTCCTTGTGTTTAACGCCGATATCGTCCACTTGCCTGAGCTAATTCCGCTGCTCGATTTTCATCGCCAGCACGGAGGATTGGCCACGATTGTCCTAACAGAAGTCGATGATCCGTCATCGTATGGAGTTGTGGAACAAGATGACTGCGGACGGATTTTGCGCTTTGTCGAAAAGCCGCGCTGCGAGGAAGCCCCATCGAACCGGATCAACGCCGGCATGTATATTTTCGAGCCGGACGTAATGCGCTATATCCCGGCTGAGCGGGAAGTGTCGATCGAGCGGGAAACGTTCCCGCTGCTGATCGAGAAGAATGTCGGTGTATACGGCATCGTCAGCAACGGATACTGGCGCGATATGGGGACGCCGGCCCGCTATCGCCAAGTGCATTGGGATGCGTTGAGCCGGGAATTTCCGATTCCGCTCAAAGGACGTGAAATTCAATCGGGCGTGTTTGTTGGGGAAAACGTGGAGATTGGGGCTGGCGTCTTGTTTGTGCCGCCTGTGCTCATCGGTGATCACGTGAAAATTGGTCCGCAGGCCGTCATTGGCCCGAATGCGGTCATCGGTGATCGTTGTCAAATTGGCGCCCGCGTCCATTGCGCGCAAACGATCGTTTGGGACCGCTCTGTCATTCGTGATCGCAGTCGTTTGCAAAACAGCATTTTCGGCTATCGGACGGTGACGCCGGCGGGCGAAGTGTTTGAAGATTCGATTATTAATCAGTTCAAGGAGGCGGTGCAAGCATGATTCGAATCGCCTACGTCAGCACGTACCCGCCGCGGCGGTGCGGGCTGGCGACGTTTACGGAACATTTGCGCCAAAGTATTGATGGCGTCCGCGGTCCGTCCGACGGTGACCGCATCATCGTGTTGTACAACGAAAGCGATGGCGATGACGCCTATCGTCACCACCCAATGTATTGGCCGCTTCCGGCGCAAAACCGCGCGGCGTATGCCGAGATAGCCAAACGGGTGAATGAAAGCGACATCGACGTCGTTTTATTGCAGCATGAGTTCGGTATTTTCGGCGGCGAGGCGGGCGAATACATTCTTGATTTCATCGCCGCGCTCCATAAGCCGCTCGTAACGACGTTTCATACGGTGTTTGCCGAGCCTGAGCCACCGTATCGCCCGATTCAAGAGAAAATCGCGACAGCAAGCGATGCGATCATCGTCATGAACCGGCAGGCGATCCCCTACTTAGTGAAGGCGTTCGGTCTGCCAAAGGAGAAAATCGTCTACATTCCGCACGGCGCTCCGGGTCCAAGCAGTGAGGACCGCGATTCGCTGCGTGGTCGCCTCGGATTCAGTGGCCGCAAAGTGATGCTGACGTTTGGCTTGCTCAGCCGCGGCAAAGGCATTGAGTCGGTCTTGGCCGCATTGCCGGGCGTTGTTTGCAAGGTGCCGGAAGCGCTGTATGTCATCGCTGGACAGACGCACCCAGAAGTGAAAAAGAGGGAAGGAGAAGCCTATCGCGACGAGTTGAAATCGCTCATTCACCGTTTGGGGCTTGAGCGCCATGTCCGTATGGAAGATCGGTATTTCAGCGAAGCGGAATTGATTGATTATTTGACGGCATGCGATCTATACGTCACCCCGTACCCGGGCATGCAACAAATTACAAGCGGCACGCTTGCCTATGCGGTCGGCGTCGGTCGTCCGGTCGTTTCGACGCCGTATGAGCATGCGCGCGATTTGTTGCAAGGTTGTGAAGAGCTGTTGTTGCCATATGGCGATACAACTGTCTGGGAAGAGCGGCTCGGGCAGCTGTTGGCCGACGAGGCGGCGTTAAAGCGCTGGGAGGAAAAGATGCGCCAAATCGGGGCAAACACGCATTGGCCGCGCGTCGGCGAACAGCATGTCGCCTTGTTTGCGCGCATGTGCGCCGCGAAACGTGGGGAGGTGAAGACCGTTGGCATCGTCAGTCATTAAGTTCGATCATCTCGAGCGCATGACTGACGACACCGGGTTGCTCGAGCACAGCTTAGGCCGCATTCCTCGCCGCCGCGAAGGGTATTCGACCGATGACAATGCCCGGGCGATATGGGTGTGTTTGGAATGGCTCGCCCTGTGTCAAGACACAAAAACAAACGAGCGGCTCTATCGCCTGCTTGATCGCTATTTGGCGTTTTTGCTTTGGGCGCAAAATGAGGATGGCACGTTCCATAACAACTTTTTCTTTGATCGGACAAAGGAGGAAGAAACCCCATCGGATGACTGTTTTGGTCGCTCGTTTTGGGCGGCGGCCATGGCGTACGTCCGCCTTCGTGATCCGGCGCGGCGCGAGGCGGCGGCTGAGATGTTGCGGCGAGCTATACCGGCGGCATGGGGACTTCGGTCGTTGCGAGGCTCGGCTTGGGGGTTGGCGGCTTGCGGGGTGTTGCTGACGGAAGGTCGCCCTCTAGGCGTCGATGAGCAGGAAGCGGCCGCGTTGGCGGCACGATTCGAAGAGCGGCTCCTATCAGCGTACGCAAGCAACGCTGATGTCCGCTGGCGATGGTATGAACCGGAGCTGACGTACGCCAACGGGGTGCTGCCGTGGGCGCTTTGGACGGCGTATCGGCGCGCGCCGCGCCATGAGGTAAGGGAAGTGGCGGAAAAAAGTCTTGCTTTCCTTATTGACAACATGAGCGGACCGGGAGGGGTCATCCGGCCGATCGGCAACCGCGGTTGGTGCAATCGCCGCTATCGCGCCGATTGGGACCAGCAGCCGCTTGATGTGATGAAGCTCGCTTTGGCGGCGCGCGAAGCGTATTGGGCAACGGACGACGGCCGGTATCGGGATGTCGTCCGCCGCTGCCTTGCTTGGTTTTACGGGGAAAACGATGGCAAGGTGCCGCTGGCCGATCCGAGCGACGGCAGCTGCTGTGACGGGCTTGGTCCGAACGGTCCGAACCCGAATCGGGGGGCGGAATCCACACTATCGTACTTGTTGACTGCAGCGATCGCACAATCTATTTCGGTGGAGGTGGCTGTTGATGAACTCGTTCACTACAAAACCGTTCGCATGGCCGGCGCACGTGTTTAAAGAGTACGATATTCGCGGACGAGCTGGCGAGGAGCTCGATGAGTCGTTCGCGTATTGGCTCGGACGGGCTTTTGCCGATATGATGCAAAAGGAAGGGGAGAAAAAGGCGGTTGTTGCCCATGACAACCGTCTGTCATCCCCTGGGCTGCATCGAGCGCTCAAAGACGGGCTGCTCGATGGCGGCTGCGATGTTGTCGATATCGGACTTTCGACGACACCGATGTTTTACTACAGCTTATATTACACGAACATCCCCTGCGGCATGATCGTCACCGCCAGCCATAACCCGGGCGATGAGAATGGATTTAAAATCGCCATGGGAAAAACGACGATTTACGGCGAACGTATTCAGGCGCTCCGCCAGGCGATGGAGCGGCTCAGTCAAGAACAGCCGCAACTAGCGGCGCGCGGGCGCGAGGAGACGTTCGATCTTGTTCCGGCGTATATTGGCATGCTCAAAGAGAAGATTCAGCTTGGCCCCCGCAAGTTGAAGGTGGTCGTTGACTGCGGCAACGGTACTCCGTCGATCATTGCGCCGCAAGTGCTCAAAGAGTGGGGATGCGATGTCATCCCGCTTTACTGCGAATCCGATCCGACGTTCCCGAACCATCATCCAGATCCGGTCGTACCGGAAAACTTGACGGATTTGATTGAAACGGTGCGCAAAGAGAACGCGGATCTCGGCATCGCCTTTGATGGCGATGGCGACCGAATCGGAGTCGTCGATGAAACAGGAACCATTCGCTGGGGCGATCAGCTGATGGTGCTGTTCTGGCGCGAGATTCTCAAGCGCCATCCGGGAGCGGCGGCGCCGGTTGAAGTGAAATGTTCGCAGGCGCTTGTCGAAGAAATTGAACGGCTCGGCGGGAAGCCGTTCTTCCATCGGACCGGCCACTCGCATGTGAAGGCGACGCTGCGCCGCCGTCCGGAGATCCCGTTTGCCGGTGAAATGTCTGGCCATTTGTTCTTTAATGATGAGTTTTACGGCTATGACGACGCTTTGTACGCCGCCGGGCGGCTGCTTCGCTTGTTGTCGAATGACGAACGTCCGCTGTCTGAGTGGTTTGCTGATGTGCCGCGGTACGTGGCGACGCCGGAGACGCGCGTGGCTTGCCCAGAAGAGAAAAAACCAGCTGCCATTGCCGCGGTGAAAAACCGGTTCGCTGGCCGCTATCCGGTTGTTGATGTGGATGGCGCTCGCATCCAGTTTCCGGAAGGCTGGGGATTGGTGCGGCCATCAAACACGCAACCCATCCTTGTTTTGCGCGCCGAGGCGAAGACGAAGGAGGCATTGACCGAGATCAAGCGTGAACTTGCCGATGGTTTGCGGCCGTTTGGGCTGTGGGTGGATTGGTAAATTTTTGGGGGATAAGGGTGTTTTTATTTGGAAGAAGATTTGAAGCCGCTCACGCGTCCTTCCGTCTGAAGGGGGATGGTTGTTCCGGCGCTGGCCGCCCGGTTTCTGCGGGCACTGCGCCGGTTTGTTTTTGTCGCTCCGATCAATCCTTGGGCTTGATTTCTTGCAAATGGTTTGTCCATAATATATTGAAGAATAAAAAAGTGGTGTAGGAGAGTTGAAGGCGTGGCGATTCGTGAACTGTTGCAATATGTCCAAGATGCGTATGCGGCCTTGACCCAACTGAGCATGATCATCGTTGACGATGACGGCAATCCTGTCACAAAAGTGTCCAACTTGACCGAGCTGGCCGAGCTCGTTTTATTTGTCGCCCAAAAGGAGGGGACGACGTTTTTTTGTCCGCGGGAATTATCGATTGAAAGTTGGCAGCGGCCGATTTTGGCACCGGTCGGTTGCCTAGGGATGAAAAGCATCCTCGCTCCCATCTTTGTCGAGGGCAAGGCGGAGTATTGGGTTTGGTCTGGGGTGTTGATCGAAGAGGAAACGAAGTGGCTCGTTCGCGAGCAATCGATGGTTGATGACAAATGGGCGGCAGTGATTGCCCAAGCGGCCGTTCTGCCTGCCGGTGCGGTGGAGGCGAAGCTTCGGGACATTGAGCGAATGGCGGCCATATGTGGAGAACTGATCCGCGGCGAGCGCTGCAAACAGCGGTATCACGCGTATGGGAAACCGCTGGAGGCGGCGTTGGCCGACCATCCTCTTGCGTATGATGCCGGTCGGCTGTTGGCGCGCCTGCAAGAGTTGGATCCGCGGCTCGATGTCGCACTATATATTGAAAGGCGTCCGCAGGCATGCGTCGTGGTGGCAGCCAACGGGGAGAAGGCTGAACGATTAAAAGGAAGGACCATTGATCCGCTGTTTCCGCCATTGGTGGCTTGGGATGGGCCATTTCATCCTATTTATTTCCAAGAAGCCGCCCTTGATCCGCGCTTTTCTTTTTTCGTCCGCCATGACATTCGCCCCAAGATGCTGATCGCTTATCCGGCGGTGTATGAACAGACGCTGGAAGGATGGGCCATTGTCGCTAGTGAGACGGCTCTTTCGCCCGCGGAGGAATTGTTGCCGCTTGGCCATATGCTCGTCCAACATTGGCTGCTGCTGACGAGATGTGCGGAAGCGAGCGCGAAAACTGACCGCCATTTGATGCGGCTGTCGATGTTAATGGAAATTGGCCGAGCGATGCGCGTAGTGCAAAATGAGGAAGAAATCGTGCGGATGATGGTCGAATTCGCGGTTGAGCTTGCTTATGGTGAGTTTGTTTGTGCCGTCTGGTGTTGTGACGATAGGACGACGGTGATTCATGAAGGGGCGCTTACGGCTTCGGCGGCGTCCGGCTACCGGGAGGAGGTGCGCCGGCGCTACGGACGCGGTGAGAAAGCGAAAAATCAAGCGCCGACCCTCGTTCCGATCGGGGACAAGACCGTGATGGAAGTGCCGTTTTTTGTCCGCGACCGTCATTATGGCGTGCTCGCTGTTCATATCAGACAGCCGGCCGAGGCGAAAGAAGCCGAAGTCTACATAGCGGCGCTGGCCGCCATCGGAGCGTTAATGATGCAAGGCGCCGTTTACCAAGATGACGAAGGAATCATCGATATTGATATGTTGTCCGAACAGTTGACCGCGCGGGAGATGGATGTGCTTGAGCTCCTCATTCAAGGATGCAGCAACCGCGAAATTTCTGAACGGCTATTTATTAGCGTCCATACTGTTAAAAACCATATTACGAACATTTTCCAGAAAATTGGCGTCAATGATCGGTCGCAGCTGATCGCTCTAGTGTACCAATTAAACCACCGACGGCGCCGTTAGGGGGACATCATTGGGCAGACGATGCCATGATGTCCTTTTTTATCATGTAGGAAATTGGAACGAGACCCATTTTGTATTATAATGTGAGTATAGTAAACAGGAACTATTCTAGTATCTAGATGAAAGAGTAAGGGAATCAAATGACCCTTTGAATCTATTTCCCCAAAGTATGCCGTGCTGTATAGTGAGGGAAGTGCATATTGCCATGGCTGCACGTACAAAGTGCATAAAGATAGGGGAATGTCAATGAAACATACGATCATGATCCGAACGATGACGATCATGAAGCCGGCTGATATTTTAAAAGCGATGGAAGTGACAGAAGAGCTGGCCGAGCGGATGGGATTTTTGCCTTGTGATTGCCTTTTTCTCCGTTTAGCGACGGAGGAGGCGTGCATGAACGCCTATGAATACTGTCAAAAGGTCCAGAAACTTCCGTTTAGGCTGTTTTGGAAAATCGATGAGGGGCAGTTAATGATTGTGGTCAAACAACAAGGAGGATGCTTTTCCATCACGAATCATGACACTGTCAACACAGGGCCGCGTGGCAGAGGGCTACAGCTGATCGCCCATATTGTTGACGATGTGTACGTAAAGCAAGAAGGGAACAACGTTTTGTTTTGTATGTGCAAATGCAAAAAAAAATGAGTGGCCATTGGAGGAAGCAGGATGGAGACGAAACAAGGAGCAATTTGCACGCTGACATGGACAGAGGATATTACACTAAACAATGTTGAATCGTTCCGCCAAGCGCTTGAAACCTTGTTGAATGAACAGGCCGACTATCTCGTTGTCAACATGGAGAAAGTCAACTACATTAACAGCGCCGGGCTCGGTGCGATCGCTGACAGCGTGATGACGGCCAGAGCTTGTCAGAAGGAACTGGTGATTGCCGGTGTCAAAGGGTCGCTTGCTGAGATTTTCCATATTGTTAAATTCTCTTCGTTTATCAAACTATTTGCCACAGAGAAGGAAGCGCTTGATTATTTCGTCGGAGAATGACGTTCTATGGTGGATGGGTTTTGGGAAAGTGTGCAATGGAATGACAGTTTGGCGTGGCGTGAGCTGCTCGCCAATCTAGAAAAAATGAATGTGCTCTTTGGACCGCGGGATTATGTGTATTGGCTGGCCGCTCCGGAAAAGAAGCAGCTTTTGTTTATTTCAGCATCATGTGAGCGGCTCTATGGACTGCCGCCGGAAGCGTTTTATAACGATCGGGACATCTGGGAGAAAGTGGCCCATCCGGACGACCGAATCAAGGCGAAAGACAAATGGCGGCTTCTTTCGCAGATGGGGGAGAGCGCTCAAACGTACCGCATCATCAACCAACGGGACGGCTCGGTGCGCTGGGTGGCTGAACAAACGGTCCCCGTGTTGGCGCGCACGAAGGGGGTCAAGCTGGTCAGCGGCGTTGTCGTGGAGATTACGGAAGCGAAACGGAATGAGGACGAGCGCCAGCTGGCTGAACACGTGTATGAAGCCATCGAGCAGGCGATGCTCGTGACCGATGGACAATTTACCGTCCGGCTTGTCAACCCGGCGTTCACCAAA
Organism: Geobacillus icigianus; assembly: GCF_000750005.1. Lineage (GTDB taxonomy): Bacteria > Bacillota > Bacilli > Bacillales > Anoxybacillaceae > Geobacillus > Geobacillus icigianus. Next base: position 12,571 of record NZ_JPYA01000022.1, read on the forward strand.
ATGACCGGCCATGGGGTGGAAATTATCGGCCAGCCGTTGCACATGCTGTATGCCGGCTATTATGATGCGTGGTTTTATGAGGTGGTCAAGGCCGAGAATGAAGAAAGGGGGGAGTGGAGAGGGAGGGTGTGTTGGCGGCGAAAGCAAGGATCGCCATGCGTGAGGCAAACGATGGTAAAAGCCGTTCGCGATCGCGCGGGGGAGATTGTTTTTTATTTGTTCCTCTTTTCTGGTTCGTCTTTAGAAGAGCCGGATATCATAGCGGTGAAAGATGATTTAAAGCTGGCCCGCGAAGTACAAAAACGGGTATTGAGCAAGCCGTTATCCGCTGAGGGGATTTCCATTGCTGGAACGTACATACCGTCGCGGGAGGTGGGTGGGGATATGTACGCTTGGTATCCGATCGATCAACGGCGTTATGGCATTTTTTTAATGGATGTGATGGGGCATGGGGCGGCGGCTTCGCTCATTTGCATGTCCGTTCGTTCGCTTCTGAACGGGGTTATCCGCAAGGGAATCGTTCCGAACGAAGTGTTCCAGGAGCTCAACCGCCATATGCGCCAACTGTATCACGAAAACGGGCGGACGACGTATTATTTTACGGCGATGTATGTGCTGGTCGATGTGAAGGAGCGAATGATCGAATATGCCTCGGCGGGTCATCCACCTGGATTTTTGTTTCAGCCGGATGGAACGGTGGCGGAGTTGGACCGCGGCTGTGCGCCGATCGGTTTGCTCCCGCGGCTTTTTGTTGAGAGCGGGCGGCTGCGTTATGAGCCGGGGGCGACGCTCATTTTGTATTCGGACGGAGCCATCGAAGGGGAGAAGGTGGGTTCAGTGCGTCAAAAAATTGAGACGTTTCGCGATGCGATTGCGCCGTATGTTTCGCTCGATGAACGAACGCTGTTATCGCGCTTGCGCCGTTATTTCTTTCAAAAAGGGCCGCTCCCGGACGATTTTTCAGCAGTGGCTGCAAAATTATGGTAGTGAAACAGCGCCAGCGATCGAGGAGCGATGATTCCGTACAAAATAGTGCGATTTGATCTGTTTCTCAGTGAGAAAAGCCTGACGAAATCAACTTTTTTGCGCGATGCCGCCGATTTGCTCGTGCCAGTCGTCACCGACCTTATCGTCCTTGCGTGGCTACGTCCTTGTGCCGGAGAACGTTTTAGCGGTCATGAATGGTGAAAAAGATGTTTTTCATTTGGAAAAATGTCTGCTGAAATAAAGACAATTCCGCCGTTCGTCAAGAATAGAATGATATCAGCGGAGCAAAAGGAGGAATGACAGATAGAAATGAACCGTCCGGCTGGATTTTGGAAACGGTTGTTGGCTAACTTGTTGGACGCTATTGTGATCGGCATTCCGATTTCGGTCATCGGCTATTTGATTACGGGCAGTATGGAAACGAACTGGTTTACGACATTGGCCAACTTGCTTTACGCTTTAGTTGTTCCGGCGGTTTGGTATGGCTATACGGTCGGCAAACGGATGATCGGCATCCGAATTGCCAAAGTAAACGGCGGCAAAGTCGGCCTTGGTACGATGTTTTTGCGTTCGTTTGTCGACAGACTTGTGTATTTTGTTACTTTTGGAATGGGACTTATTATCAGTGCGATGATGGTAGCTGCAAGAGAAGACAAACGGTCGATTCACGATTTTATCGCTAGGATGTATGTAACAACAGAAAAAAACGACGGCGTAACCAAGGAAACGAGCGGCTCTCAAATGGGGGCCTGTTTCTTTTTGCTCGCAGAGTTGCGATGCGGGATGAGGACATCGGCGCTGACTCTCAAGAAGCGAAGCCTTGATAAAACGTGTCTTTGCCTCTCAGTCAGTTCCCGCGTCCTTCGAAAGCTGGCGATTTCATCGCGGGTACGGTTTTACCATATTGATCCTGTTTTTCACTCATTCTCCCATTGATGAAAGGAATCAGTGGTTTTTCACCAGCTTTCTAGGAGGCCGGTGATTTCGTACAAAATACCGCCGAGCTCCACCCGTTTCTCAATGAGAGAAACCTCGCAGAATCAGCTTTCTTTTCTGAATGAAAATGACTCTGATCGGTGTGTGACAGCCGTTTTTCACCGTCCTTCTGGCAACGGTGTTCAGTAAATTCATATTTCGTGTGTTTTCGACGGAAATCGGGAGGATTTTTTATTCCAATGTCGAATAAATTGGCTTAGCCATCAATACATATCACGCGCTTGAGAAAAATTTCAAAAAGACAAAAACGTGGTTGTTGGGGGGGCAGAGAGGCTTGAAGCATAAAAATGTTGTTCGGATGATCATTTTTCATTAGTATAATTCTTATATCGGTAAAATTTACATGAACGCGCGACAGCGAATCAATTTCATGCAGTGATCACCATGAAACGACTGACGTGACAAAAGAAGGAGGAGAAATGGTTTGTCGCTAACGAGCTATATCATCCGCACGATGTTTGTTGTCATTCCGGGCACGGCAGCGATTGGCGCGGGGGTCTGCCTAGCGAATGACATTCATGGTGCAGCGCTTGGCTGGACATTGATGGCCACCGTGCTGTTTGGTGCGCTGATCGGTCTGATCTCCGCTTCGCTCAACTACCGGCGGTTTGTTGCGCCGATCGCCGTTATTAACCGCCACTTAGAGAAGATGACGGAGGGGGATTTGACGGCGCGTGTGCCATTGGACCGGGTGCGCCAGCTGCGGCCGATCGCGGCATCGTTAAATTATATGGCGGACGCATGGCAAGAAGTTATGAAAAGCATCCAGCATCATGCCGAGGAAGTCGCGCAATATTCGCAACAGCTTGCCGCTGTCGCCGAACAGACGACAAAAGCTACCGAACAAATCGCGACCACCATGGAAACGATGGCGTCTCATGCCGAAGAGCAGACTAGCGCTGTTCGCGGCACGGCGGCGGCAGTCAATACCATTTCCCGAACGCTCGGCGATGTGGACCGTCGGACAAAAGATGTCACTCATCGGGCTCAGGAAACCGCGGCAAAGGCCGAGTCTGGGGAGCAATCGGTGGAGAAAATGTCGGAGCAAATGCAGTTTATCTACGGTCATGTCCAATCGCTAGGTCAGATCGTCAAAGCGCTTGGCGAACGATCGAACGAGATCGGACAAATTACCGAGGCCATTACGGGCATCGCCTCACAGACGAATTTGTTGGCGCTCAACGCGGCGATCGAGGCGGCGCGCGCTGGTGAGCAAGGGAAAGGATTTGCCGTCGTCGCCGGCGAGGTGAGAAAACTGGCTGAACAATCGGCTCGTTCTGCGCAGCAAATTTCTGAGCTGATCGGCTACATCCAAGAAGAGACGAAGCGGGCCATCGCTTCCACCGAACGGGTCGTCTCGGAAGTGGCGCATGGACTGAATGCTGCCCATGCTTGTGGGGCATCGTTTGCCCATATTCGTGAGGCGGTGGGGCAGGTGAGCGAACAAATCGGACAAGTTTCGCTGGCGCTTGAACAGATGACGGATCATGTCCGTCATGTGGATGAAGCGTTGCAACAGATGACCGATATTGTAGAACAATCGTCCGCCAGCACCGCTAACGTATCGGCGGCAACGCAAGAGCAGATGGCTTCCGTCGAAGAAATCGCTTCTTCGTCGGCATCGTTGGGCCAAATGGCGGACGAGATGCGGACGATGCTGAAGCATTTTTCGGTGTAATTGAAAAAAACATGGATACGAAAGGGGGGGCCAAATCTCGCCCCAGTCGGCAGTGAAAAAAAGATTGCCTGCCGGCTGACGATGCGATAAAATGAAGAAAATGAGCTGTGATCGCGTCATACGCGTAATCTGCTAGGGGAGTCCGAGAGCCGGGCTGAGAAAAGAACGCGGTGAAGTTCTTTGACCCTTTGAACCTGATCTGGGTCATGCCAGCGTAGGGAAGCAGGCAGCGGGAACAGATGGACGTGTCATGTTCGTTTGCCCTTTTGCCTTCGATCAGGTTCCGTTGTCGGAACCTGTTTTTGTTTTGTCTCGTCCTCTCTCTTTCCCTTTTTGATGGTTGCCTTCTTCCAAGCGTGATGGCATGGATCCAGTCGATGAAATCAAAAGAAAGGGGATCCATGCATGGAAAACATCCGCACATTAATGTCATTCCCATCTAGCCGCAAAGTGTATATCGAGGGATCGCGTCCGGACGTGCGCGTGCCGATGCGAGAAATTATGCTGTCGCCGACGAAGACAGCCCACGGCGAAGTGGAAAACGAGCCCGTGCGTGTGTACGACACAACAGGGCCGTATACAGACCCTCATTTTGAGCCAGATATCGAAAAAGGATTGCCACCTCTCCGGCATCGCTGGATCATTGAGCGCGTCGATGTCGAAGAAGTGGAGCCGCGGGCGGTCGCTCCTCGTTCGCTGGCGCTTCCCTTTGCCCGCCGATCTTTGCGCGCGAAGCTAGGAAAAGCGGTGACGCAAATGCATTACGCCAAACGGGGGATCATCACGCCAGAAATGGAGTTTGTCGCGATTCGCGAACGAATCGATCCGGAAATTGTCCGCCAGGAAGTGGCGGCGGGGCGGGCGATCATCCCCGCCAACATCAATCATCCGGAGAGCGAACCGATGATCATCGGCCGCCGCTTCCATGTAAAAATTAACGCCAATATCGGCAACTCGGCTGTTTCGTCATCGATTGACGATGAAGTGGAAAAACTGCTGTGGGCGGTGCGTTGGGGCGCCGATACGGTGATGGATTTATCGACGGGCAAACACATTCATGAAACGCGTGAGTACATTCTCCGCAACTCGCCGGTCCCGGTAGGAACGGTGCCGATTTATCAGGCGCTCGAAAAGGTCGGGGGAGCGCCCGAGAAGCTGACATGGGACGTGTACCGCGAAACGCTGATCGAGCAAGCCGAGCAAGGGGTCGATTACATGACCATTCATGCTGGGGTGCGGCTTCACTACATTCCGCTCACCGCCAGCCGCGTGACCGGCATCGTCTCGCGCGGCGGCTCAATCATTGCGCAATGGTGCTTGGCACATCATCAAGAAAACTTTTTGTATACGCATTTTGAAGATATTTGCCAAATTTTGCGACAGTATGATGTGGCCATTTCGCTCGGAGACGGGCTGCGGCCGGGTTCCATCGCCGATGCGAACGATGACGCGCAGTTTGCCGAACTCAAGACGCTCGGGGAGTTGACGGCCATCGCCTGGAAGCATGACGTGCAAGTGATGATCGAAGGGCCGGGACACATTCCGATGCATAAAATTCGCGAAAATGTCGAGCGGGAGCAGGAAATTTGCCATGGGGCGCCGTTTTATACGTTAGGGCCGCTTGTCACCGACATCGCGCCCGGATATGACCATATTACGTCAGCCATTGGCGCCGCCATCATTGGGGCCTATGGAACGGCGATGCTTTGCTACGTCACGCCGAAAGAGCACTTAGGGCTGCCCAACAAAGAGGATGTGCGTGCCGGGGTGGTCGCTTATAAAATCGCCGCCCATGCCGCTGATCTGGCGAAAGGACATCCGGCCGCCCAGCAGCGCGACGATGCGCTCTCAAAGGCGCGCTTTGAGTTTCGGTGGAACGACCAATTCCATTTATCGCTTGACCCGGAGCGCGCCCGTGAATACCATGACGAAACTTTACCGGCTGCCGCGGCGAAAACCGCCCACTTTTGTTCGATGTGTGGGCCGAAATTTTGCTCGATGAGCATTTCTCATGAGCTGCAGCGGAAAATGAAAGAAGACGGCATGCAAGCGAAAGCGAAGGAATTTGTTCAGAAGGGCGCTTCTCTGTATCAATGACAAGTCCAGTCAGGACGGACGAACGTATGAAAGCGCGGAAGCCCGCCAGTTGGGTAAGGATATACAATTATACAGAAAATATAGAATAAAAATATATTTACAAATTGTTTTTTATCTGTTATGATAATGACATAAGAGGTAAATTTCTAGTCATAACA
>NZ_JPYA01000023.1 GCF_000750005.1 Geobacillus icigianus
GATACAGGAAAACGGGGGATAGAGGAGCCGACGAATGAGGAGGTTGATCGAACGAGCCTATACATCGCAACCACGAGGGAGCCGTGCGGGCGATGATTCGGCTGAGACCTGATGAATTAGAAACGGTTGCGAAGCACATTCCCGATGCCGAAGATGCGTGCCAGCGGGCGCGGATGACGCTGTCATGGGAGCCCTCTTCCCTTGCGATGGACCTCCCCGGCGTCAGCACGCCTGCCATCGAAGCGCTGCGGGAGGAATTGATTCATTGGCTGCGGTGCTATGAACAAAAGCTCAACGAAGCCGAAGAGCTGCTCTATCGCACCGCCGCAGCGATGCGCCAAGCGGACGAGACGCTGACCGACAACATGAAAGAATTCGGATTGGAGCTTCTTGGTTGGTACGACGTGCAGCGCGTGTTTGGCGAGTACGATCCGATTGCCGGCGAGCGCCTTTCTGTAGGAGACCGTTTGCTGGCAGGGGGAATGTTGCTTGCGTCGATGGTTCCTCCTGCTAAAGGGGCCGGCATGGCGGGAAAAGCGGCAATCAAGGGCACCAAAGCGATGGAGGCGGCATCTGTCCTATCGAAAACGAAACATGTCGTGCGCTATGATAAAATAAAGGCGATCTTCGAAACGATTTATCAGCAAGTCGTCAAAGCGCCGTTTGCGGAAACAGCCCGTTTGTTCAAGAAGCAATGGGATGATTTGGTGGAGAGCGTCGCATCCACTGCATGGCAGCCGGCATATGCTGGAGTTGGATCAATTTTCGGGAAAACGATACAAGAGGCTACAAAAGGGCACTCAAACGTAATGGATTTTTCGGTGAACCGGGTTACAGAAAAGGCAATAGATGATACAGCTGAGAACATAGCAAAAAAAAAACAATATGCTTATAATATGGTTGAAAATCCAGGGCCGTTAGCGGAAGTCAATCCTTGGGCTGCATCCACTTTTAGAAGCGGAATGTATAATCCCGAGTTCGACAGTCACTAGGCAAACAAAATGCCTCTCATCCCTTGATACCAAATGGACGAGAGGCATTGGGGCATACGTTGGGCGTGTATCTAGGTGCAAGGATGGATGCCTAGAATCTTCGGAGGAGGCTCCAGCCCTAGAGCCGCAAAGAGTTGCACTTGTTTGGCCGTCCGTTCGGTCGTTGACCAAGGTCGCCGTTTTTTGAAAAAAAATGTCCAAGCATGAGACGTTCGCATTCGTCTCTTACGTTCGGCCACGATTCATGATGGAGTTAAGCTACGGTGATTCCATCTTTCTTTTTGCGTGTAACTCGTCGTATGTACATGTCTATATTATAACCGATATTCAGCTCTTTTAAAAGTTAAAATAGGCAAGTCGTGTGCCTATGGAATTCGGCGTTTTTTTCTAGGGGCATATCGTGAACTCCTTGATATCACAGCATTTTGGCCATTTTCATTTGCCTAAAATGGCCTCAAAACTGTCGAACTCGGG
>NZ_JPYA01000024.1 GCF_000750005.1 Geobacillus icigianus
GTGTTTATCGTTTTCCAAATCCTCTTTGTCAATCATACCCAAACTAAGTAATTTATTTTGCAATGTTTTATCAAAATATGTAACATGTATTTTTTCGTTTGAGTATGGAACAGGAACATCTTGAATATAATTTATGGCTTCAAAATATTTCTCTTTTAACGTGACACCTAATGGGAATTTCTTTCCACTTTCCTGCTCGACATAATTTTTTAGAATCTCGATATTCTCGATAATGTGTGATTTATGCAGAAATGGTAAAAAGATTTTTGATTCTGTCTGAACTATACTTGACATACTACTCCCCCTATTCACGGTATATTTATGGCTCTTCACCACAAAATACACTTGACAAAAAACGTTTTTCATAACGTCAAAAAGATCAATTTCCATTTTTTGTTATTTTGTTCAACCGGGAGGGTCAATATCATGTTTGTTCCTAAAAGTCAAGTACATCTTTCACCCGAGTTCGACAGTTTTGAGGTCATTTTAGGCTCTTGGGTGATGTCCCCACGGGTGAAGGAGCGCTCCCCTTCCCATGGGTCGTAACCGTCGAGGTTGGACTTTTCGCGATGTTCCTGGAGCTAGTTGAGTTTTAGCGATCAACTAGCCCCATTTTTTTCATAAATTGAACAAACTACTTTGTCAAATGAATTTGCATTCTAAGTGGTTGTACTACAAGAGACATTTGTGCATTACTTTTTAAATAATGTTCAACATAACGTTTAATATTTTCGACATGCTTTTTATTCATGGAATAACACCTCCTTCTATTTGTATTCATTGCCATTTTAACAAAAAAATGTATAATTACAACAATCAAAAAAATAAAATTATTCTATACCTGTGGTGCTAATTGAGCGCTGATGCTCAACCAGCACCATAGAAATAAAAATGGACTCTAAACAGAATAAGGGGGAGGCTTCCATTGCTTCAGTATATCCATTCGCCTTTAGGAAATTGTTGAAAATCCATCCGCTTTCTTTCGCCTCCTCGCTTAGGGGCGCGACAAAAAGCTCGTTTTATCAAAAACTGAAGAGCTGGCTTTTGGTTCGTGTTTACGATTCCATTACCAATCGTTTCGATGATCAAAGAGAGGATTGAGGTCATGAAAAAGAAACCATTTCATTTCCTTTGGATCGGACAATCTTTCGCGAATTTCGGAGATGTGTTCTACATTGTTTCCGTTGTCTCTTGCCTATATCATTTGACATCGAAAGCCATGGCTGCCGCCTTAGTCCCTTTTTTCGTTACATTGTCGTTATTTATTAGTGGAATCGTCGCACCGATATTTTTCGAAAAATATAAACTAAAAACGTTATTGTCCTACGGACAACTGTGTAAAACATTTCTGCTGCTTTTTCTCTCGCTGTTTTTGCAATGGGGTGCGGAACATCACATTGCGATCGTTTACGTTTTTGTATCATTGATCGCTTTTTTAGACGGGATCAATAATCCGATTAAAAACTCCCTCGTTCCTTTTATAGTTTCCAAGGAGGAAATCTTGAAAGCCAACAGTTTTTTAAACACGTTAGACCAATTCATCAAACTTAGCGCATGGCCGATCGGGAGTTTGATTGTCAGTGCGGGATCGCCGTTCCTTTTAATCCATATCACCTTATTGTTCTATATCGTTTCAAGCATTCTCATGTTTCTGTTGCCTATACAAGAACATACAAAGAAGAATACGGTCCAAGACAAAGGCCTAAAGAACTTTCTCCTTTCGATCCGTCTAGGATGGGAATACACGTGGAGAAATGTGCACGCAAAATCGATTAGCTTCATGTCATTTTTTGAAGGAATCGGAAATGGCGTCTGGATTTCGGCCATCCTTTATATGTATGTGAAAGAACAATTACATGTAGGAGAGGAATGGTGGGGATATATTAACTCTGTTTTCTTTGGCGGCATGGTGATAGGGGGATTGTTAAGCGTTAAGTTTAGTCAATCGGTTGAAAAAAACCAGCAATTTTTTGTATTGTTTGGCCCGTTTTGTATCGCTATTGTCACACTGTTATTTGGCACAACGACGCACGGTGCGCTGGCGCTTCTGTATTCCGCCCTGTACGGGATCATCGAACAATGGAAGCTGATCTGTCTTCAGACGATTCTTCAAAAAAATGCCCGGATGGACGCTCTGCCTCATGTTTTTGCCGTGCAGGGAGTCATTAGTTCCGTAACATTCGGAATTTCCACATTGTTAATGAGCTTTATCGCCGATGTTTACGGGATTCGTTTTTCATTTTATTTGTCTGTTTGCTGCTTTTTGATCAGCGGCTGGATCAGTTATCGTCAGCGGAAAATCTGGAGTTATAAGGAGAACCAAAAAGGAGAAATCACGGGAACTATTTTGTGAGCTCCCTCTGTAAATGATCACTTTATTTCAGAACAAAGCAAAGGAATCAGTCTTGCTTCATCATATGGCAGAGTGCAAACCGAAGGATTGTTTGCGCCCCTGCCTTTTCAACATTAGAATCAAAACGCCAATCGGGACGATGAACGTCGCCGACAAATTCTGTCAATAGACTTTACCCTCGATGGCCGTAAGGTTCGAACGCATAAAATGATTGTCGTCGATCCCCCGGGATTTTTGCACGATTGGAGGTCGACGACAATGCGAAGGCGGGTTTACTTCTTCAGCTGTTCAATCTTTTCCGCCGGCAGCCCGGTCAACTCGTGGATCGTGTCGACATCATATCCTTTAGCAAGCATGCGCTTCACCACCTCAAGCTTCCCTTCCTCGATCCCTTGTTGGCGCCCTTGTTTCATGCCTTGTTTGATCCCTTGTTCGATTCCCTTCTCGATTCCCTTTTCCATTCCCCGCTGTTCATACGAAATGATGAGTTCCATGACTTGCTTCGCCTCCTTTGTCTCCATTTGGCTCACCTCGTTTCGCAGTTTCGCTTCCTCTTCTGCAGACAACCGCAAATATGTTTCAAAAAAGCCGAACAACAACCGCTGTTTTGCCTCATCGAGCTCAAGGCGGACGAGCATGCGCAAAAACTCTTTTTTCACTTCGACTTTCTCTTCTTTATTATACCCCATTTTGCTTATCAAGGCGGCGGCGACAGGGTTGTCATGGCGGATGTACGCGCGCCACGGCAGTTTGCGCAATTCCACCGTCAAGTAACGAAAATCGAGAACGGTCAAGAACGGAAACTGGATGCGCCACGAAGAAGGTTCATCGCGGGATTCGTCATAGCTGAAGATGGCAATTGGAACAATGCGGCGGCGGTATTTTTGAAACAGGCGGCTAAAGTAGAGGAACATTCGCTCAGGGAACGTCTGTTGGACATAGCTTTGGTGTTCGACATGGACGATGATGAGCCCTTCCTCCCCCTTCATCTTCGTTTCGACCAATAAGTCGACGCGATGCTTCTCCCCCGCCGTGACGTCGGTAAACAGTTCTTCTGAGAGGAAAGAGAGGTGGCGAACGTCAATGTGCTCGTACACATCGGGAAAAAAGAGAAGCAAAAATTCTTCGAAGAACGTCGACAGCAACTCCTTGAACAACCGGTCGTGATCGATTCGCGGTTTGGTCACGTTTTCCCTCCTTGCGACATTGAATTCGCTGTATTTTATTCGCTCTTTGTGGCCGAATTCCTTCTTTAATCGGTCCTGCTTTTCACGCGTTCCCCCATTGATGAAGGGAATCAGCGGTTTTTCACCAGCCTTGTCAGTCGCCCTGACGACACAGGCTAAAGACGGCAAGAACCGAAACTAAGGGCGCAAACGGCTTTTCCGTTTGCACCCCTGCCAAATGAATCCGCACTGATCAAACCGTCTCCTGTTGTCCGTCGCTTCGTGTTCAATTCGTTGAATACAAGCTGACGAGTTCGTACGTCACCGTCGTCCGGTTGTCTTCCCATTCCAGCTTTTTCACGACGGCGATGCCGCTCGCTTCGCTTTGCAGTGTCCGGCGCACTTCAAGCGGCACGTCGAGGGGATATAAGCGGTAGCCGTCTTTTTTCAGCACGAACAAATTGCCTTGGACGCGCTGTTCGTTTCCTTTGGTCACAATGAGCGTCTGCAGCTCCATCGGCATGCCCATCCTGTCCGACCTCCTTGCTTTTGATCGATTCCAATCGCGGTCTGCTAGAACCCTTCGCAACATCAAGCCGATTCCCGGCAACGGCTCGGTTCCGATTCTTGCCCAGCGAACGATCGGCCGCTCCGTCTCCGCCGGTCATGGCCGCAAGCTCCCGGCGGTCAAAGACCAAACTCGGCGAAAGCCGTTTCCTCTTCTATCGTATCACACGGTCGGCTGTTGTTTCATCCAATCCGTAAGCCTTTTCACCGTCTCGCGGTTGGCGTGCGGTGGAAAATAGTGAGTGAACTTGGAAAAATACCATGCGGTCACTCGCTTGCCGAGCTCCTTCAGTCGCCGTTCCAGCCGCCAGGCGTGTTCGATCGAGACGTTGTCATCGCGCCCGCCGTGGATGATGAGCACCGGCGCGCGGAGCCGCTCGAGATGATAAAGCGGGGTTCGATGCCGATAGCGCTCCGGGCATTTGTTCGGCGTGCCGCCGATGACACGCTTCATCATCCGCCGCAAATCCGGACGTTCCCAGTACGTCAGCGCCACATCCGTCACACCGCCCCAAACCGCGACGGAACAAACCCGTTCAGCGAGCATGGCGGCATGAAGCGCCATCGCTCCGCCGCGCGAGAAGCCAAACACGTGCACGCGCCCCGGATGGACGAGCGGGTGGCGGCGAAGAAGCTCAACTCCCGCGATGGCGTCACAGCGGTCATCACCGACAAAATCTTCGTTCCCTTCCCCGCCACCGTTGCCGCGATAGAGCGGGGCGAAGACGACAAAGCCGTGCGATGCGAATTGAATGAGGCGCGGCACCCGCACTTGCCCGACGTTTTTGATCCCGCCACGCAAATACAAAAACCCGTCATACACCTTGTTTTGGTTTGGCACAGCCAAAAATCCTTTCACCTTCAGCCCTTGGGACATATAGGTGACAAAGAACACCTCGATGCCCGGATGCGGCGACGGAAACCGATAGTGGTCGATGATATCCCCGTCCATCGCTCTCTCTCCTTTCCACGCAAATTCCCCTCGTCCGAAAGCCGACGGGTGCGCACAACGCGTCCCGGCCGCCGCCCGTTCTCGGCCGAACGCCCATTTTTTTCTAGGAAGGCGATGATTTAAGGGAGTAGGGCGCTTACCCGCCTCGTTTCGCAAATACAAAAAACCCCGCGGCAACAGTCCTGCTTTTCACACGTTCCCTCATCGAGCAAGGGAAACAGTTGTTTTTCATCAGCCTCCTAGGCATTCACACATTTTTCGCCCGCGCATACGATAAGGTGAAACCAATGTTCACTACACGTAGACGAAAAGGGGGTAGGCTACATGAACAAATGGATGGTATGGTTGTGTTCGCTTCTTCTCCTTCTGCCGCTCGCTGCCTGCGGCAACGGCAACGGCCAAGGAGAAAAGCCGCTGAAAAACGTCCGGCTCGCCGAAGTGACGCACTCGATTTTTTACGCGCCGCAGTACGTCGCCTTAGCGAAAGGCTTCTTTAAAGAAGAAGGGCTCGATGTCGAGCTGACGACGACATGGGGCGGCGACAAAACGATGACGACGCTGCTGTCCGGCGGCGCGGATATCGCCTTGGTCGGCTCGGAAACATCTATTTACGTCTATGCACAAGGGACGGATGACCCGGTCATCAACTTTGCGCATGCAAGGCAAACTTTTTAACAGGTTAGTAACAACTTGACTCGTCTACTTTTCTTAACGAGATGATACCGCAAAAACAACGAAAAAACAAGGCGGATCGCTCCGCCTTTTGTTTAACCAAAATAAGCGATAAGTAAAACGATAACAAAACACACCAGTACCACCACATCGCTCGGCTTCATCTTTTCTTCAATGCGATACGTTCCATACGTACCATCTACCTTCACCAACTTTATTTCTCGTGGCGGTTCATCTTCATATGTGACGTCATCCAAGTCTAATAACAATTCCCCCTGTTTCCCGAAACTGTATAGGTTGATGTCGTTCGGAAGAAACCTCCCCCTCTCGTCGCGCAGGCGGTTCGACACGTCGATTCGTGGCCGATGCATGTTGTTGTAGCTGTGTTCTTGCAACATGCTCAGAAGCAATCGAAGTTTCTCCTCTTCGTGTGGCGTTAACATTGACGTCCTCACCTCCTCTTCTGTTTTCTGGGCATTGTTCCAGCCATAATTCGTGGTCTGTCATCGTCCAACTAGGGCAGGGGAGAGGGACGTCTTTTTTCTGATATTGCTTCAACAGCATTTGAAATTCTTTTGTGTGCGCTGCGGTGAAAAGAGCTGCTCGAATAATTTGATTGCGGTCTAAAGTTGTTGCTCGAAACACAGCATCGACATAATCGCGAAAAACAGGCGCGTATCGGATAGTCGGACGATACACGCTCATTTTGCTGACGTCACCGGAGTTGTTCCGTTTACAATGGCTTCAAGCATCTTTCTCCCCTCTGACGTCAAATAGACGTCTTTCATTTGTAATAGTTGTTGAGCTAATTCTTTTGACATTTACCATTTCCCCTTTCGTTGTTTTGACGTCTAAGCGACGTCTTTGGTACATGTTATGTAGGCTAATAAAGATTTATGAATTAAAAATTCAAAAAAATATGATGATAAATTTCATAAAGGGATTATCCATATGATGTAGAATGCTTAATACGAGGTGTATTCTTATGTTAAAAAGCCGAATTGCTGAGCACATCGAAAAAAGTGGGTATCGGAGAAAATACATTGCGGATAAAATCGGAGTTAGTTATCGTCAATTAGCCAGTTACATTGCTGGTGAACACTATCCGCCAGTCCCAAAGTTATTCTTTTTGGCTAAATTGTTGGGGTGTAGAGTGGACGATTTGTATGAATGGATGGAAGAAAAAACTACTCAAAGTGAGTAGTTTTTCTTCAACAAAATAAAACCCGATCACCATGATCGGTTTTTGTATCAATGGTCAAGCATCCGAACGGATGCCCTCGTTGGAACGGAGCACTTACCAGTACTCTTACTACTAAGTAGCGATTCCACGAGTCAGACAGTCGTATAAAACGCTGTAACCATATAAAAGTGTCAGACAACGCAGACGTTATGGTTGGATGGAATAAAAGCCCTATTGTTAATGCTGTTCTGGAAAGCAATAAAGAATAATAAACTGTCAAATATTATCCCTTACCTTATCCCATCATTCCGATCTGTCGATTTACTATCAAGATAGACAAGGAAACTACTAAAGTAAAGTAGCCCGCTCTGATTCATCACAGAGACGGGCTTTTTATATTTAAAGAAAGTTACTTCACGCGCAATTTTTGCCCGATGCGAATCAAATTCGGGTTGCTAATCCCATTCAATTTCTGCAACGCATCTACTGTTGTATTGTGCTTTGCAGCTATTTTCGATAGTGTATCGCCTTTTTGGACAGCGTATGTCGTTTTCGGAGTTGTCGAAGTACTAGTTTGTTTAGCATCTAACTCCTTATCCGTGCCATATCCCTTGTAATTGTATTGTAGGTGTGGCTTGTCGATGAATCCTTTCCAGTCCCCGCCCCACTCGAAGCCTAATTCTTTAGCTTTTGTGATGGCTTTTTGAATCTCTGGTCGACTGTAGCCATTCCAATCTGTTTTCCCATCCACGACTGGGACGAAATCTAATGCTTGTCCAACCAAGTGGTAAGAGCGCGTCGTCTGTGACTTCCCGCTGGCAACATAATATCGCTGTTGCTCTTCTGTGCGAATCGTTTCATAGATAAGGACGTCGATGCCATTAGCTATGCACCAATTGTACCATTCCATTGCCGCTTTTTTGGTGCGAGGAGCTAGTTTTTCAAGGTTGGCCAAATTTCGTTCATGATAAGTCGGTTTGAACATTATTGCTCATCTCCTTTATCTTGATACCATTTTCCCTCTTTTGGATTCGATACAATTCCTAATAGCACCAAAATTCCTAATATCGCCTGCACATACGCATTGAATTTTTCCGGTGTGATATTCACTCCAGCATCTTGTAGCACCATAAGAAGTAATGACGCCACAGACAACCATAAACCGTAATTTTTAAAGCGTTCCATCATTGCACACCCCCTTTCAACGCCGCAAAAACAATGGCCACGATGCCGCCGACCACCGAAACAATGATTGCGTTTGTGATCGTTCGTCGTAGCCATTTTGTGTCGTCTTTGATTGCTCGAATGTCTTCACGCATATCTTTGATGTTCGATTCTGCGACGGCCAAGCGTGTTTTTACATCCACCATGTCTGCCTCCAATTTTTGAATGCGTTCTTCCATCGACTCACGACCTTTCCGAAAAGAATACAAAAAAGACAGTGAATTGCCTCACTGTCTGCATTAACATTATTTAAGTAGACGTTCCTAATAGTAACTAATCACCTCCCTCACAACGGATGTTTTGAAGAATGCTGGATCCATACCGAATATATCCGCTATGTCGTCTTCGCTACGATCTGCTAGATAAGATGCTGTCGTTGAAATATCGGAATGATTAGCGAGCGATTTTAATTTTTCAATCGGAACGCCATGTCTGTTTAGATTTTCTAAACGACTATGCCGAAAGCAATGTGGGTTGATATGAATTTGTTTATTTTCACGATCACTAAGCATCTGGCTCATTTTCACGCACCAGTAATCAAATGAGGATTTGCTAATAACTTGTTTTTCACCTGACTTTGTCACTCTGACAAATAATTCTTCCAAATCATCATCGCCGCGTTGCTCTAAATACAGCGAAATTAACTGGCGTGTTTCCTCGCCATAATAGAGGCGGAACAGCTTATTTCGTTTTCCCCTCACAATATTAGTATAATACCTGTCAGTAAGTCCTTCTTTCAAAACTTGATAAACCTCATTTTTTCTCGCAGCGCTATAATACGATAACGATAAATAGACCGCTTGAAGATATTCTTTTCTATTGACCAACTCTTCGATAAGCCATTTAATTTGCTCCTCTGTTAAAAACGTAATCTCCCTAACCGGACTTTTCGGTAACCCTCTTACACGCGATCCGATATTGAATTCATAGTCATAGTCATCGTCATTCGAGCGATATTCAAGGGTTGACCGTAAAGCACTTAACAATCGATTTACTCGCGCATTAGAAAGGCCTTGTTCTTGAAAATAAATAGATAAGTTCCGTATTTCCTTTCTTGATAAACACGTAAATTCTTTATTGCCGAAATGTTGATAAATAATATACGCGATAATTTTTAAGTCGTTTTGATACTGCAACAATGTTCCTGGTGATTTACCTTCCGATTTCTTTTCAATTAAGAAATCTGCGATGATCGCTTTGTTTCTCGGATTGACATTTTTGTCATAATCCTTTTGATCTACAATCTTCCGCATTAAAATCACCCCTCTATATAGTTATATAAGTTATATAACTATATAATACAAACACACGTTTCTGTTGTCAACTAAAAGTTATATAACTTATAATACTTATTAAAGGGGTGATTAACATGGCTGTTAA
>NZ_JPYA01000025.1 GCF_000750005.1 Geobacillus icigianus
CATGGACGTGTAAGCGCAGAGAAGATCTTGTTATTTTATATTCTGAATATTATTGAAAATAAAAATGAAAGCGTGTACAATAAAAACAGCCGCCCGCATACCAACTGGTCAGAATGGGTTTGGACCTCATCGTTGACCATCGTTGTCTTTGGCCTAAGAGCGGTTCTGGCGGCGATCGCGCCAAAAATAAGGAGGGATGAGATGAATACTCGTCATTATCCGTACTGGCCAAAACGGTTGTCGAAAACGCTGGCTGTGCCCGAGACGACGCTTGTGGACCATCTGGAAACAACGGTGAAACGCTACCCAAACAGACCGGCCCTTTACTATTACGGCGCTGCGTATTCGTACAAACAGCTGCTTGATGACGTCAACGCGCTTGCCGGCTACTTGCAGCAAACGCTGTCCGTCAAACCGGGCGACCGCGTCCTGTTGTACATGCAAAATTCTCCGCAATTTATCATCTCCTACTACGCCATTTTGCGCGCCGAAGCCATTGTCGTGCCGATCAACCCGATGAACACCTCAGAAGAGCTGTCCTTTTACGTCAACGATTGTGACACGAAAGTCGGTCTTGTTGGACAGGAGCTGCTTGATAACGTCGTTCCGCTTTTCGGCCGGACGCCGCTTGAGCACGTTATCGCCGCGGCGTACTCCAATTATGCGTCCGCTGAATCACCGGTCGCCTTGCCGGCGGAAGTGGCGGCGCCGCGTCGAGGTTGGCGCGATGAGCGAATTCGTTTGTGGACAGACTGCCTTGCCGCCCAATTGCCGCCGCTTCCATACCACGGCCATGTCGATGACATCGCCGTTTTGCCGTACACGTCCGGGACGACCGGGGTGCCAAAAGGCTGCATCCACCCGCACCGGACGGTGAACGCGAACATCGTCGGCGCTTACCATTGGGGCGATGTGACGAGCGACTCGGTCGCGCTGGCGACGCTGCCGTTTTTCCACGTTACCGGCATGGTTCACAGCATGCATACGCCGATTTTCGCCGGCGCAGCGATCGTTCTCATGACGCGCTGGGATCGGGATGCGGCCGCTCGGTTGATCGAGCTGTACCGTTGCACGCATTGGGTGAACATCAGCACGATGCTGATCGACTTTTTGGCCAATCCAGCGCTTGACCGGTATGACATTTCCTCGCTTTCCAGCATTTCCGGCGGCGGGGCGGCGCTTCCGGAAGCGGTCGGGGAAAAATTGTTCGAACTTACCGGCGTTCGCTATTTTGAAGGTTACGGGTTGACGGAAACCATTTCGCAGACGCATTTCAATCCGCCGGATCGCCCGAAATTGCAATGCCTTGGCGTGCCGGCTTTCGATGTCGACGCGCGCATCATCGACCCGGCGACCGGCCGAGAGCTCGGCGTTGGCGAGATCGGGGAAATCGTTGTCCATGGCCCGCAAGTGTTCCGCGGTTATTACCGGCGTGAGAAGGAAACGGAAGAGGCGTTCATCGAATTGGATGGCAAGCGGTTTTTCCGCACCGGCGACATCGGGCGGATGGATGAGGAAGGTTACTTTTTCATCGTTGACCGCGTCAAGCGGATGATCAACGCTTCCGGGTATAAAGTGTGGCCGACTGAGGTTGAATCGCTCCTTTACAAACATCCGGCCGTCCAGCAGGCGTGCGTCGTCGGTGTGCCGGATCCGCGCCGCGGCGAAACGGTCAAAGCGTTTATCGTCCTTCACGACGAGTATGTGGGCAACGTGACGGAAGAGGAGATCATCGAGTGGGCGAAAACGCAAATGGCGGCGTACAAATATCCGCGCCTCGTTGAGTTCCGTCGGTCGCTGCCGATGACGTCAAGCGGCAAGCTGCTTTGGCGAAAATTGCAGGAAGAGGAATATGAAAAAGCGGGGAAAGGGGCGAACGCCTGATGGCGAAGACGGTCGAGACGGTTCTTGGTCCGGTGCCGGCGGATCAGCTCGGCAAAACGCTCATCCATGAGCATTTCCTCTTCGGTTATCCGGGGTTTCAAGGCGATGTGACGCGCGGCCCATTCCGCGAAGACGAAGCGCTGCGCGTGGCGATCGAAGCGGCCGAGAAAATGAAACGGCACGGCGTCCAAACGGTCGTGGACCCGACGCCGAACGACTGCGGGCGCAATCCGGCGTTTTTGCGGCGCGTCGCTGAAGAAACCGGACTGAACATCATTTGCGCCACCGGCTATTACTATGAAGGGGAAGGGGCGCCGCCGTATTTCAAGTTCCGTCAGCTGCTCGGGACCGCTGAGGACGATATTTATGATATGTTTATGGCCGAATTGACCGAAGGCATTGCTGATACCGGAATCAAGGCGGGTGTCATCAAGCTCGCCTCGAGCAAAGGGCGCATCACCGAGTATGAGAAGCTGTTTTTCCGCGCTGCCGCCCGCGCGCAAAAAGAAACGGGCGCGGTCATCATCACTCACACGCAAGAAGGAACGATGGGGCCGGAGCAAGCTGCCTATTTGCTTGAGCACGGCGCCGATCCGAAAAAAATCGTCATCGGCCATATGTGCGGCAACACCGACCCCGATTACCACCGCCGCACGCTCGCTTACGGCGTCTATATCGCTTTTGACCGTTTCGGCATTCAAGGGATGGTCGGCGCACCGACGGACAAGGAGCGGGTGCAGACGTTGCTCGCCCTTCTCCGCGACGGATATGCCGATCGGATCATGCTTTCCCATGATACGGTCAACCTTTGGCTCGGCCGCCCGTTCACGCTGCCGGAACCGTTTGCGGAAATGATGATCAACTGGCATGTCGAGCATTTGTTTGTAAACATCCTTCCAGTTTTGAAAAACGAAGGAATCAGCGACAAGGAGCTGGAGCAAATATTTATCCGCAATCCGGCCGCCTTGTTCTCCGCTTAACAAGGCCGAAAGAAAAACGAGTTGGCCGATCATACGGCGGCATCGTTCCGAGTGCCGGGTCGGCCAAACAGGTTGTCTGTCTTTAACGTCATTTCCTTGAAGAGATGAATGCGAAACCCGCTGTCGCTTGGCTTAGCCGAGCCGCCAGCGGGGTTTTATTTGACCCCCGTTTTTTTCCATCATCATGAATAATTTTCCTGATATGTTGAAAAATAAGGAAAGACATGAGCCGGGCGAAAGGAGGAGAAAAGGTGCCGGCGATTGAAAAGCGACTCCTGTTCTTCTCGCTGCTTGCCATCGCCTTGTACGTGTCGCCGTATTTTGTCCTCGGTGAAGATGCCCATCTGCGCGTTCACGACAATTTGGACTCGAACATCGCTTGGTATAAAGTGCTCGCCCGCAGCGGCGAATTGTTCGGGCCGGTCGATGGGATCATTCCGCAAATCATGAACGGGCTGCCGCGCAACGCGTTCGGCACGGAATTCAGCGGCATCGTTTGGCTCCATGCGTTGTTTCCGTCCGTGTATGCCTACGGAATGAGCCAAGCGATCACTCGCATTTTTGCGTTCATCGGCATGGATTTGTTGTTGAAAACGCATGTCTTGCCAGACCGGCGTTGGCTATGGATTCGCATCGGTGCTGCGTTGACGTTTGCCTTGACCCCGTTTTGGCCGTCGGGCATGTTAAGCACGCTCGGCATGCCGCTTGCGCTTTGGGCGTTTTTCAACATCCGCAACGGCGAGCGCTCATGGGTGAACTGGGCGGTGTTGACGTTCTTGCCGCTGTATTCCAGTTTTGTTCTCGGCTTTTTCTTTTTCTTAAGCGCGCTCGGTGTTTGGTGGCTTGTGGACGTCATCCGCGGCAAAGGCTGGAACTGGCGGTTTTTCGCCGCGATCGCCTATATGACAACGCTTTATTTGGCGGTCGATTACCGGC
>NZ_JPYA01000026.1 GCF_000750005.1 Geobacillus icigianus
ATTAAAAAAAAAATCAATCTAAAAATCAATTACATTCTAAAAACTAGCTATTATCGCTAATTTTTTTGGTTCATCACCAAATTTTGTGATTTAGTGACAAAAAAGAGAAAGCACTGACGAGATCCTGGCAATAATGTTAGCGGTGAAATCAACATTAAGGAGGTCTCGTAAGTGCTTTCGATACCACTAGGATTGCCAGAATTTAGAGTGATTAAACAAGAACTTCATTCCTATGGTTATGCGATTCATGTAGAGAAAACAGAGACACAGGAACGTTGCCCTCATTGTGGGTTTGCCACTTCCTCTGTCCACGACAGACGGACAAGAAAAGTACGGGATTTGGCGATTTTCCATCAACCGGTGTACTTGTTCGTAAAGATAAAGCGCTATCGGTGCTGGAATTGCTCTCAAGTGTTTTCCGCCTCTTTGGAATCGGTTCAACCCAATCTGCACTACACCAACCGATTTTGTGAGTACTTGTATGAACTTTGTGAAGGTTCCACCATTCAAGAGGTGAGCCGAAAGCACCGCATCCCATATACAACATTGGAACGCATTTATTACTCCATCGCATCGAAAAAAGCAAAAGAGCGTCAAACAGCGATAGAAGCATCTTCTCAAGAAGGAATGGTGCTTAGTTTAGATGAAATCGCGGTAAAAAAGGGACATCAGTATGAAACCATATTGATGGATGCCAAAGCTGGATCCGTCATAGGAATGCATGCCGATCGCCAATGTGACTCCGCCATCAACCCGAGTTCGACAGTTTTGAGGTCATTTTAGGCAAACGAAAATGGCCAAAATGCTGCAATATCAAGGATTTCATGATGCAGATCCTAGGAAAAAACGCTGAATTTCATAGGCACACGACTTTCCTACTTTAACTTTTAAAATGGATGGATATTGGTTATAATATAGGCATGTACACACGACGAGTCACACCAAAAAAGAACGATGGAATCACCTTAGCTTACCTCCATCATGAATCGTGACCGAACGTAAGGGACGAATGCGAACGTCTCATGCTTGGACATTTTTCTTCAAAAAACGGCGACCTTGGTCAACAACCGAACTGACGGCCAAACAAGCGCAACTCTTTGTAGCTCTAGGGCTGGAGCCTCCTCCGAAGATTCTAGGCATTCATCCTCGCACCTAGATACACGCCCAACGTATGCCCAAATGCCTCTCGTCCCTTTGGTATCAAGGGATGAGAGGCATTTTGTTTGCCTAGTGACTGTCGAACTCGGGATCAACTTGTTGAGCCAAAATATCCTGTCGAAAGAAATGGTCCAAACGGTGATTCTTGACATGTGGGAACCTTATCATAAGGCGGTTCGCGCCCTGTTTCCATCTGCTTCGATTGTCATCGATAAGTACCATGTGGTTCAAAAAGTGACACAAGCCTTGGATCAAGCAAGAAAGGAATGTTCTCCATTGAAAAAGGCTCGATATCTTCTCTTGAAAGGCTGTGAAAAGCTTCGTAAGGACCAACGGCTTCGATTAGACGATATCTTGGAGGAGTATCCGGTACTTTCCATTGCCTATGATCTGAAAGAGTTGTTTCGGGATTTTTACCGAACCGATGGATATAACGAAGCAAAGGAACGCTTGGAAGAATGGATTCAGTTAGCCAAACAGAGCCCTTTTGCTTCTTTTCAGGAAGCAGCCAACACGCTTGAAAGGTGGAAGGAACCGATTCTTTCCTACTTTTTGTGCCCCTATACCAATGCCCGAATCGAGGGAACGAATCACAAGATCAAAAACATCAAACGCCGGGCATATGGCTATCGAAATCGGGAACGGTTTCGTTTGCGTGTATTTCTGGAGTGTACAGGGAACGCTACAGGCAGTCAGGCTGCCTAAACGCTCCCTTCTTCCGCTTTCGGTATGATCGTTGGTAGAATGGAACCCGTCAAGGAAAGCACTTGATTGTTTCCATTCTACCAACTTCGTGGTCTGTATGCGGAAGAAGGATCCTGACTGATGAACCTATTTCATCCGGCTAACATGTTTCTAGGAGGCTGGTGAAAAACAGCGCGTTCCTTTGGTCGATGAATCAATGCCTTCAGTGCTGCAAGGGGATGACCCAAAAGGTGATCCTCTCTCAAGAAAGACACGACATATAGTGTGTATTAGTATGTCATGTCTATATATGGTGTTGAGAAAGGGTATCCCGATCCTTTTTAGACACCCTTATGCCGGGAAGCAGTATGCACGATTTAATCACCGGTCTCCTAGAATTGAGTGGAAATCACAGAAAATGGTGAAGACCCTCCTGCAATAAGAAAACATAATCCCTAAATTCTCTAATCCCCTGAGGATCAAGTCCATTTGTTGGTTCATCTAGTATTAATAAAGATGGATTATGCAATAAAGCTTGTGCTAATCCTAATCGTTGCCTCATTCCAAGTGAATATGTCTTTACCTTTTGGTGAATAACTTGTTCAAGACCTACCACTCTTATTACTTCTTGAATACGTTCCTCAGTGACTTTGTGTCTTGCCATATTTGCATAGTGCTTTAGATTTTTATATCCGCTCATATATTTATAGAATTCCGGATTCTCTACAATCGCTCCAATTTCACTCATTGAATCCATCCTTAATCTGATTACTTTCTGTACCTTATATCTATTTAACGTAATTCCAAAATAAGTCTCCCTCTTCAAGCGTGTGAAGAACGAAGTACAACCGCAAGGGGGAGATGAATTTTGGCTAGGCGAAGCCTATAGGATTGTCCCTCCCTATGTTAAAATATGGTATTATTTTCTTATAAATCTTTTGCGTGTTCTTTGACAACCAAACAGATTGTGGCAGGTCGTGTGCTGCCACGTAAAATGTTTGCACCGTCTTTTGATCATAGGTGAAAAGCAAGCTTACTATGATAAACCAACGTGCAAAAATTTTTTCTGAACTTCTGGAACAAGGGAGTTAACTTGGTAAACTTAGCTGGCTAGTAAAAGCAGCTCCGAGAAGCCCCCACTTCAATTAGACCGTAAGGTCAATAAGTGGTGGGTAGTTCACATGAAGACACCTATAAAGTTATTAGATGTCAATTATCAACCGGCTTTAATTATGAAGTTAACAAGGCAGTTGTCTGAGATTACTTTATAAAACCTCATATGATTTCAATGCTTCTCCTTATTTGCATACCATTGATAATAACGAATTGCCATATCCTTAGAAGGCCGGTGAAAAAGTACACGCCAAGGCAGGGATGTAGGGGGCTTATGTCGAAAAAGGAAGAAGAATCTTTGAATGGAGCGTGAGCAGATCATGAAAGCCCCCAAACATCCTTCGACTCAGCCTCGTCTGTTTCAAGTCATCGACATGGAGGAACTGGTTCCCCCACATCATATCCTGCGCCAAATCAACGAAGCGGTTGACTTTTCCGTCATTCACGATGGGGTAGCTCCCCTGTACACGGAAAAAACGGGTCGCCCGGCGGCGGATCCGGAACGGCTGCTTCGCCTGATGCTGCTATCGTATTTGTTCGACCACTCCGAGCGGGAGTTGTATGAGATCCTCCCCATGCATGCCGGATACTTGTGGTTTTGCGGTCTCGACTTTGAATCCGTGCTCCATCCGGATCCTCATCACCCCACGCTGCCGGATCGAACGACGCTCGTCAAAACACGGAAGCGCTGGCGCCAACACGGAATCTTTGATCGGCTGATGACCTACGTGGTAGAGCAGTGCATCGCGGCAGGGCTGGTCTCGCCGGATGTGCATGCGGCGGCCGATGGCACTCAAGTGCGGGCGAATGCTTCGATCCACCGCTTGCGGGAAGTCAAGCTCGCTCCGGTGGAACCGTTGGAGGACTACCTCGCCCGCACCGCCCGGGAAGATGAACAGGACGAGTCCCCGGAGACGGATCGGGATCCCGATGACGACCCGCCTTCTCCGTCTCCGCCATCAGGGGAACGCGTCCATGCCGGAGAACGAGGAAACTTCCGTGGAACTACGTTTTCCAACCAAACCCATCGAAGCGTGACGGATCCGGATGCCCGGTTGTACAAGAAAGGCAAAGGGCAGGAAGCGTATCCTCGGTATCTGGTGCACGACGTCATCGACGTCCAGTCGCGCGTGATTTTGTCCAGACGGGCCAGCCTCGCCACCGGAACGGCGGAGCGGGAGACGAGTTTGGAGCAGCTGGCTTCCATTCGGTTTCGCCACCCGTCGATCACGATTCGAACCTTGTCCGCAGACAAAGCGTATGGCACCACGGAGTATTTGAAAGAGCTCTTCGTCCAAGGCATCACGCCGCTCGTGTCGCTGCGCCGCAAGGAGATGGAAGAAATTCCAACCTGGAAGCGCCGGGCGACGGATCCCGCTCAGGAAGCACAACGCCAGGCGAACGTCCGGGAAGTTCAGATTCGCAACCAAGCAAGGCTCATTCAGCAACAGGGCGGTGATCGATCCATTCAAGCCCTTCGCACGCGTTGTGAGCATGTGTTTGCCGAAGGGAAGGAATGTCATGGGCTGGACCGGCCCCGAAGCCGAGGTCTTTACGCCATGGAAGAACAGGCGCTGTTGACCGCCGTCGTGCAAAATCTGAAGCGATGGTGCCGGTTTCGAAAAAAACGAGGGGAGACCGGCTCTTTGGCGTGCGCAAAAATGGAAGTTGGGGCAGGAAGTCCTGTTCGTCCTCCCGCCCTTTGGCGCCAAATGGCGGGGAGAATGGTCCCCAAAATTCGACATGAGGGAAGTCTATGCCCCATTAATTCACCGGCCTTCTAAGTCATTTGTGGATTGATTTAAAGAGATTATGTTCTTAATACCTAGGAGGATTTAGTATGAATTTTTTTAAGGATTTTAAGATTGCCTTTTTCTCACCTGGGTCTCGCCCCCTGCTGATTGCTTCTTTTTTGTCTAATATTGGAGATTGGATTTATTTCGTCGGTATGTCAGCGTTGCTATACA
>NZ_JPYA01000027.1 GCF_000750005.1 Geobacillus icigianus
AACAAGGAAGTGATAAATCACTTCATGTAGAGGATTGGGAAGCAGAGTTAGCGAAAAACCGACGTTGGCTCCAAAACAAACAGCTAATGCTAGCGAAAGAATAATCAGTATGAATAAGAAGTAACCGCTTATTGCCATTAACTTTGTCATCCAGCTCCAAAACCATTTCCTTAAGCTCTTGAAACGAATAATTTTATAATATCCTAACTGCTCAATCTCATTGCTTAGAAAAAGCAGTTGAATTAAATAAACCAATCCGAAAAATACCACTGAGTAAAAGAAAAACGGAATATAGGCAAAACGATCAGCACTAACCCCAATAAAAGACATCGCGAAGACATCCCAAATTGTCACAGCAGAGGATTGAGCTAATGATCGAGCTGTTGCTCCGATCCCCATGACACAAATAGAAAAATAAGCAACAATGGGCATAGATGATTTGATAGAATGAATGTATATTTTTTTATTTAAGTCCAAAAATTTCAAAAACCATATACAAACAACCAAAAAAATGATCACGATACTAAAAATGGGGAGCGGAGAATGAAAAGCACGTACCCCATTAGTGATTGATAAAAAGCAAACAGGTGACAAGAAAGCAAATTTAGTCGGCAATAGCTTAAACCCTATACCGCTGTACAGGAAAAAGAAAACACTAAGAAAAAGAATCAAATTCTTTTTTTTCGTTAATACGTATATGATCGCAAAAGCGATATGTAACAGTGAAAAGGTAAAGAGCAACAAAAGCAATTGTGCTATGAAGGCAAATATAGGTTTGTGAAAGAAATACACAAGTTTGTCAAGTGTATTAGTAGAAGATGCTATCTTACTAACCTCACTCCATTCCCACGAATGGGGAAATCCAATTGCCATAAATAAAGACATAAACCCCCATAGAAACAGCAATGGAAAAGCCATTCGCCAGAAATTTTTGAAGGAATAATAGATCCATTTCTTGAACGACCCTAAACGAATTAAAATTTGATAATCAAAGTCGATTACAATCGACTTTATGAAAAACAATAATGCAATGGGAACAACGAAATAAAGAATGAGATAGGGATCAGTTAACAAGCGCAAAGACACATCCCAGTTGTTGAAGTGTAATCGCTGTTGATGTGCCGTTTGAATGATCTCGCTTTTAAGCATTGCGCCATAAAAATAAAAGACAGCACCTACACCTATCCATTTTATACTAATCATATTCTCCATATTCTCGCGTTTCATAACTTAGATCATCCATTCATTCTCATTTCGTATCGAAAATACCAAAACTATAGTTAAAATAATGAGTAACAACGAAAACGGAACGAACACGGTCCATAAAGGTTGCTGTTCAATATTGAAAGGAAAAATTGTACTAAGCGGCGAGAAAACAGCGAAATTCAATAAACCGGTCACAAAGTTAAAAAGCTGATAGAACAGAAACGGGATGGATAAAGCGACGAATGGATTGCTGACATTTAACAATAACAGAAAAGCAATGGTAGAATAAACGACGCCATTTAGGGCAACCCATAAAGAATAAACAAGCCCGTACGTGAACTCTCCGTACGATAAAAACTGTGAGAAAGTTACAGCAGGTATTCGCATATGTTCGTTAGAAGAGCTATAATGAATGATTCCTAATTTCTGTTCAAAATACACGATAAAAACGAACGGAAGAAAAATGAGCAAAAATATGACAAGCCCTGTTAGCAGAGCATTGATCAACCCTTTGCTAATTATGTAAGTATGCAATGGAACTCTAGTACGGGTATACGTAATAAACTTGTTTCTTTGTTCCTGTAAAAAAGAAGGTAAATAAATGATGATAGCGATAACAGGAAAGAGCAACGGAATAATACCTGACACTGTTTCATGAAATACTTCGATAGGTTTATAAAACTGGTACCCGTCTTTCACCATATAAAACCTAGCTGTTGGCAGCAAAACAATCAGACCTAGCCAAAACAATATATTTTTTTTTGTAAGTGCCCTTTTTAATTCGACCATCAATTGATGATGTAACATGTTTTTCACTCCCTAGTCCCTGCTTGTACTACTCCACCGAACACCAATAAACCGACCGATAAACTGGATAAAGCTAATTTCTTTTTCAAATTCAACTACCTCCTATAATACTTCTATAATTATACATACTATTTTTTTTTATTTTCAAGAGAATTCTTACATAAAAATGAGAAGGATATTTGGTATCCATTGTCGAAGGAAGTTTTGGCATCCAAGGAGTTGCGGCATCATGAGCGTTCAAATCCGTTGCTAATAGAATTTTGTTCACGGATGCAAGCTTTTGTAGGGTTATCGATCTATCTGGAGTCCCGTCAATCCGCAATGCTAAACTTGAGCCAGCGACGTTGGACGGCTGCTCACTGGAGAGTATGGTTATCTCAATGATGACCGTAAATAACAGGAACAGCAAAATTCCTTCCCTAATCTGCATTTCATAAAAAACAGCAAGATATGAATGATCAACTTTTGACAATAGCAGGCTCCGGAAAGGGGAGTGTGATGAAACAAACGATTGCTGGAGTGGTGCTGGCCGGCGGCCAGTCGCGCCGGTTCGGGCGGCCAAAGGCGTTCGCGTTGCATCAAGGCGCGCCGTTTTTCGCTTGGTCTGTCGCCGCGCTGGCTCCGATCGCCGATGAGTTGTATCTCATTAGCCATCCGGCGCTTGTCGGCGAGTTTCGTCGGCGAACGGACATCCCGGTGCTGCTCGATGTGGAGCGTTACCGCGGTTTTGGGCCGCTTGCCGGCATTTACACCGCCATGGAACAGAGCCGATCCGATTGGGTGTTCATTCTGCCGTGCGACATGCCGTATATGAATAAGGACGTAACGGAACGGCTCGCCGCCTATGCCGATCCGTCCTTTGACGCCGTCGTCCCGCTCCATGACGGCCGCCCGGAGCCATTGGTTGCCCTATACCACCGGCGGCTTCGCCCGCTGATCGCCAAGCTGCTTGATGCCGGTGAACGACGGATGGGTTCGCTTCTTGACGGCGCCCGCGTCCGCTATGTTGACGCCCAACCGCTTGCCGCCGATGAAACCGTATGGCGCAATGTCAATACCGAGGAAGAGTATCGATAAGATGGGAGGATCCATCTTTTGCTGATCGGAAGAGCGATCCTTGACCACCCGGCTCTTCACCACCCAATGTACTTGATACAGAAAGACGCTCATGATGAAAAATGATTTTGCCTGTCCAATAGCGTTCCATCGTCGTCAATAAAAGGTCAATGCTGAAACGGCAACAGTGCGAAAAAAGAGCCGAACGACCTCGGCTCTTTTGCGTTATTGGACTGGAGATTGGTTTTGATCCATTTCCTTCGCCAACTCTGCCACTTCGGCGACAGTCAGCCCCGTTCGTTTCGCGACTTCGTGAATCGGCAGGACGTCAAGCAAGTTTTTCGCGATTTCGATGGCTTTCTGTTTTTCCGCTTGTTTGACCGCTTTCTCTTTTTCCTGTTCTAGATCTTCTACGAGTAAACGAAAAACTTTATTCATTTTCATCCACTCTTTTCTTCTAACCTTATCGTATTTCATAAAGATTGGCAAAGTTTAGGAAAATATTGCTTTTGCCTTTTTTTATATCATTTAGATGAATGAAACTCTCTTCCCTTGGATTGTTGTTAATTAACAAGAAAGACCGCTCTTTGCTAGATGAAATGATTTCTTTTGGAATAGGGATGATAAAATCCTGATCTTTTGGTTGTTCAAACGTATAAGAACGAGATTGTTTTCCTGTTACTCCATATATATTTCCTTCCATATCAAAAAACATGATCTCCTCTACCATGTTGTGGGGACTTTGATCAATTCGAACATACCGTGCTTTATTAGCCTCTTCTACCTCTAAAGGAGTGAAACGATCATTTAACAAAACAACAGATGGCAGACCAAACTTGTTGCTTTTACTGGGTTCCTTCTTAAATATCTTTTGAACATGATCCAATTTTATATGTGATGATATTTCAGAGAAATCATTTTTATTTCTTTTACTCACTAATACCTTCGTTACAGGTATGTTTTCCGTAAAAAATCGTTTTTGATCTTTATCAATTAAAATAGGCAAATACTCACTAAAATCATAATTATTTGATACTTGAACACGAATCGGAATTTTTAAGGATCCGTTTCCTTTCATATGAATATCATAATACGTATATTTTTTGTTGTTAATCAAAAATTCGGTAAATTTTTGATTATGGAAAATAAACAGTCGAAAGTGACGATCTCTATCTTTTAGACTATCAATGATAAAGTTGAACGTGAATTGTTTCATTCCAGATTGTAAAGAAATAATATCAACCGATTCATTATCAATCATCCACTTTTTTTTCAGTTTCGAATCAACTGTAAATGAAGTTGCGGTATCAGGAATAAATCCAAGCTGTTCCTGCGCATTATTGGGTATAATAAAATGCTCATTTTCATGGAAAGAGATAGTATCACTTGTATGCAAGGGTTGTCTCTTTTCTTTTTTTAAAAAATTATTGCATCCTGAAAACAGTAATACAGAAAGCATGATGAGTGCTATAATGAAATAGCTTTTTTTTCGGTTCATTTTGTCATTTTCCACCTTCCGTTTTTCACCTTGATGAAAAAGAGGGTGTCCCAAAAGTGTTCGCATAGCGTTCGCTTTTCGGACACCCTCCTTTTTTTCGCAAAAAAAAATAAGAAAACCGTTCCTCTTTTGGTATAATAAAGTCACCATAACCCTACCAAGAAA
>NZ_JPYA01000028.1 GCF_000750005.1 Geobacillus icigianus
CTGTCCCGAGATTAATAAACCAAAAAATGCAGCAGCTCCAGCATTAGTTATATAGTCTGGTAAAATATATACTCCTTTATCAATTAAATATTTTTCCGCTTTAGATGTTACAGGCATATTGGCTGCTTCAATGATTACTTTTGCGTTTACTTCATGGCAGTTTTCTTCATGAATACTATCCTTAATAGCAGCCGGAATAAGAATATCTGCATTTACTTTTATCCAATATCCTTTTGGGTATTGAATTATATGATCTGGTAACTTCGTACGATTAATAACCCCATTTGAATCTGTAATTGATAGCAATTCTGGTATTGGGAGACCATCATTATTGACTACACAGCCGACAGAATCTTCAATTGCAATAATTTTTGCTCCACTCTGGAGAAGCTTTTCTGCAGTGATTTGCCCCACAGTTCCAAACCCTTGAATAGCAACCGTACTTTCGCAAAGATTCAACTGAATTTTCCTACAAATTGTTCTAACTGCTTCTAAAATCGATAATCCAAGCGCTTCTACAGAATAGCTTTTTCCAAATAAATCACTTAATTGGAATTTATTAGGAATGTCTACTGAAATTCCTCGTTCACGTAAACGACGCACAACAACATCAACTGGATTGTAATGAATAGATTCATATATATAAGCCACATCCTTTCCTGTAACACCTAAGTCTTCCCCAAGAAAATAATTATGTTTTAAAAGAGGTTCTGTTAATTCCGCAAATCTTTTTAATAGTATTTTTTTTCGTGCTTAGAAGGGTCATACTCTATTCCCGCCTTGGCTCCACCTAACTCTATATTTAAGGCTGCATACTTCTTGGTCATAATCGCAGCTAACTTCTTTATTTCACCCAAACTAATATCTGGGGACATTCTTAATCCACCCGCACTTATTCCGTTAACTAAACTGTCAATAACGATATATCCTTTTAAATCATAATTGGGATCGCTGATGGTAATTTCATAAAGACTCACCTTTATATTCCCCTTTCTTTTTATTTTTTAATCATACCTACTTCGAAAGTAAACGCAAAGGAGCGATCATTTTCATTCAGAAATTTTATTACCTCATCAAGTCGTTGAACATGAGATGTTAAATTCTCTGGAATGGTTCTTTTCGAAAGAAAATTACGATAACAAAAAATACCCCTGTTCCTGCTTACTCTAATAATTTCACTTAAAATCGCTTCAAATGAATGTTCTGACATCCAACCGGAAATATCAGATAGGGAAAATTTATCAAATGAGTTATCGGGTACTTCCTGTAAATATTTTTCTAATGGGGCTGTAACAATTTTTACTTTATGACGACTCCTCCTGATTTTTTCATAATGACATGGATACAAATAAACAGGTAATGAAGATGTATGAATGTAATTTCCTGATAAAAGAAATGTAAGCCAATGATTTTCTTTTATAGGGTGATAAGTAAATGTATAGTCCAGACGTGATATTAAATAATCTGCCAGTGAATTTACTTCACTATAAGCATAGTAACTAGGATCATTTAAAATAAATTTGTAGATTGACCTTCTACATAGTGTCTGTATGCTTCTACGCCATAACCAAGTATTTAACTTCTTATAGAGAATTCTTTGTTCTTCGATAGAACGACTTTTTAGCAATTTAGATATAATGTTTCCTCTTGTAAATTTGATAATTGGAAGTACCACATTTCTGTAAAATCTTTCTTGTCTCCCAGTAAAAATGACACCCTGTTTAATTTTTTCTTTATGTTTGTCCCAAAAGATTGCTGCATCATCAGAAAGCAACGGTTTTAATTTCTCGTACATTTGAAGACGTTTGTCGGAATTATGAATTCCTAAAAATTGCAAAACTTCCTCATATGTAAGTGCTTCAAAGGCAGATAATTTTAACTCTAGTAAATAGTTTTGTTCAGGAACAGCGTCAACGGAGGTTAAAGATTTAGGCTCATTCGCTAACAGCGCTAAACTTCTGCAACCACTGCCAGTGATGGAAAGAACGTCATCTGTCGAGGATATATTTAAAGCGGTTAACTCAGATTGTGAATCCTCATTTGAAGTGGTATATAAAAGCCAATTTTTTTCTGTAGTTAATAGCTTAACTATACTACCTAAATATGAAATCATAACAACCTCCTTATAATTTTTATGTAATCAAAAATGGCTCTTGCGTTCTTTTGTCTCACACACTTTTTTTAAAATTATTCTTACTGATCTTAATTATACATCCATTTTCTTTCCTCCTCACCGCCAACCTGTGTCGGAACCCCGCCATTTTGTGGCGGAATACCGACACGAGATGACGGACTCCCAAAAAAGAAAACGCCCTCACCGATCCGATGAAGGCGTTAACAACATATGGAGCTCTGGAATAAGCCCTAACTGTCTGGCTTTTTCTACTGCTTCTATCCTCGAAGACACATGTAACTTGGTGAAAATGCGCGATATATGCCGTTCTACACTTCGTTGGCTTATATAGTGTTTTTTAGCAATATCTTTATTGCTTAAACCGTTGGCAACCTCGAATAATATTTCTTGCTCGAACTGACTCAGCGCAACATGTTCTTCATTTTCTTCCATCTTGGCCTTGACTTCGCAAAGATGCAGTTGGCGCAGTAAATGCACAGGAATGACCGCTTCATCTCTTAACGCACAGCGAATCGTTGTAATCAATTGCTCGCTCGTTGCCGTTTTACTGACAAAACCTGTAATGCCTGATTCAATCAAATAATTCAAAAAAGGAGCAACATCATATCCGGTATAGATGACAATTTTCGCATTCGGTTGTTTTTGGAGAATTCGTTTACCTAATTCGATACCGTTCATATCTGGCATACGCCAATCAAGCAAATACACATCATAAGTTTGTTGTTCCATCATCTGTTCCGCTTCTGTGCCAGATGTCACAAGTTCTACTTGAAAATCTTGTTCGCTCTCAAGCATATTCTTTGTTCCTTCACCAACAAGGCGATGATCATCGACAACCAAAATGTGAATCATCGAGTCCTTTTTCTCCTTCCCATACCTATAATGGAATGGCAATCCGTATATCCAGCCCCTTACCTAGTTGTGACGTCATCTTGAATGTTCCACCTAAGCCTTGTACGCGCTCTTTGATCCCAAACAAACCAAGCTTTCCATCACAATGATTTAATTTTTCTATGTCTATACCTATACCATTGTCAACATAATGAAGTTGAACCTCCTCATTTTGGACCTCCAATGTGAGTTGAATATACGACGCCTGCGAATGTTTCATCGCATTGTTTAATAATTCTTGGATCATCCGATAAATAGCAAGCTCCCGTTCTTCCTCCAATTTGGCTGATAAATGAACATTCCATTCGATTTTTATATTCGCACGTAATTGGAATCGTTGGATTAACTGTACGATCGCCTCCTCTAATCCGATTTGACTCAAAAATGGCGGTCTTAATTCATAGCATATCTCCCTTGTTACATCAATCATATCTACAATTTCTTCTTCAATGTAGTTTAGCTGCTTTTTCATTTCTTCCATACGCATATTTTGAAAGCGCAAACTCTCCACTTTCCGTTTTAAAACAATTAAATCTTGAAGAATCGTATCGTGCAAGTCAATGGCTAACTTTCTTCTTTCCTTTTCCGACCATTGAAAGATCAAACGAGTGAGCCAAATAGAATTACGTCTTTGCTTTACATGGTTGAGCTCTTTTATCAAATCCTCTACTTTTACCATATTTTCCATCGTGACGCTGCCATAATAGACAATGGTGGATAACCAATCTTTTTGTTCTGACCGGAATGGAATAGGATGTTTCTTTTTTCCTATTAATAGTAAAGGCCCTTGCCGGAACGAGCCTACAAAAACCGCAAACAAACGCTTATTTTCAATCAGTTTTCCAATCGAAAGTGGTTGACCATCCATCTTTTTGGTTAACTTCGTCCACTCTTTTTCATCGCAATGAAACGGGGCTTGCATACTTCTGATCGCTTGTACAAAAGCTAGATTCTCTATATCTAATACTTCTCTCACCTCTTTTTCTAGGCATTGGATCACTTCCCGCATGTTTTTCTGTTTTTTTAATGTTTCACCGATCCGATAGATACTTTCTTGATAACAGTCTTTTTGTACGTATAACTTCGTCCTTAATGTTCGATCGAAATATCCTTTTGAATAGAGAGCAAGGATATTTATTCCATAAATCAGTAAAAACAACAAAGCGAGTTCAACAAGTCTCCTCGCTTCATTAACAAATTTGGCATAAAGCAATGTAACAAGAAAAGCTGGAAGTAATGATAAAAAAGCATAGTACACAAAGCGATTGATAGAAAACGGCAATCGAAATAGCCGATCCGTACAAATCAAATAAAGAAAGACGGATGGCAACACAAAAAGCGAAGTAACGGTTAATTCGGCTGGCAGTACCCATTTTCCAATGATTAGAACCGGGAGACTATAAAATAACACAAATGGCGCGGCAGATAACCCTATGGCTAAAAGCAAACCTTTGACTGTATGTTGCTGGTCATCTTTTTTAAGATAAACCCATCCTTTTCCTAACAAAGCAAGAATGGTACCTATATTGATAAGGAATGTCGCCAATAGAACTTCCGCTTCACTTAGTAAATGAGATAAAGAAATAACGAAGGCAACGAAGTTAAAACTATAAAGAGAAAGAACGATTTTTTTCGTAAACCATCCTTTCTTTTCTCTTTCAAAATAATGATAAACGAAATGCAGAAAGACAGCAGGCAATTGTAAAAATATAGCGTTAAACATGTAACGCCCAAACGGTACATATTTCGCTGATAAGCTGGCACTGATATAACAAAGCCCCGCCAGCAATAAAAAGTAAATGAGGACGGTCGCCGATTGGTCATTCAGCCGTAGACGAAGCAAAAACATGCTTAAACTAACAGCGAATAGAAAAAAACCCGTCGGCAAAGCAATATAATACAACCACTGTTCTATTCCATGCGATGTATCGTCAATTGTAAATGTTCGAATTTTATTTTCTCTCTGAATCGTTATTGTTTTCACTTGTTCAATTGTGTTGTATTTCCGGACAGTAAAATGGGAGAGAGGAGGCTTTCCATCCACTTTCAACACTTGATCATGAAGATGAATACCATGTTTTTTTGCCCAACCAAACTCGTAAATATCGTTAACAATGACATCACCATTGTTATTTTCTACTACCTCCATACCGATCAATGGATGCTTCACATTTAAAATGGTTAAATATAGTGCTACCATCAAAGCAACAATCATTACCATGACCATTCGACTCATCGTTATCTACTTCCAATATCCGAGCGGTTCCGTCGATTCACTAAATACCCTTACAACCGCTTTTACCTCTAACTCACTTAAGCCGATCAAGCTCACCGTACCATTGTGTAATTTTTCGATGACTTCTGGATGTTCTACTAAAAAGCGAATGATTTCTTGCATCGCAGATCCCCCTCCAACATTACAAAATAATTGTTTTCAGTGCGGATTTGTACCTATCGTCTACATCCAGGTAACTATTCACCCCAGTGCTAGTGTATAAAAAAGCCCAGCACAAATAGGGCATTTCGGTCATAGAAAATGCCCTAGGTAGCGGAAAGAACTCGATCGATCGTTTCGCCTGCCAACAGAAGACATAA
>NZ_JPYA01000029.1 GCF_000750005.1 Geobacillus icigianus
CCCCCCGCCACTCGGCTGTTTCCCTATCTCCCCCAACTCCATCAGCCGTCGCCAAAGACGTTCCCCTTGAACCAACCCACTTCCCCTCTTTCCGGCGATTTACGGATGAATTTCGGTTATGTCCTTAATTATAACAAATTATTCTAAATTTTTAAATAGTAAATAACTGAATAATTTGAATATTTCTCTTCCAAACGTTCTCGTTTTGCCAACCCAGCCAAGCAGGGGTTTTCCTGTTTCTCCAAGGCGATGCTCCCCGCCTTTGTTTTTCGTTTACACATGGTTTTTTTTCAACTAAAAATCGGCTTCGACAAACGACCGAAGCCGATTCACTTTATAAAAAAAGGCGATACACTTTCCGCGGCCGACCGCGGGGATAGGGGTTCGTCTCCCCAATGGCTTCCGCGAGACCAGCAGCTTCCAGTTCTTTTAAAATCCGACGAGCACTGCGCGGCAAAATTTGCATATACGCCGCCAGCTCATGGGCTTCAATTTCATTGTTGCCGCGCTTGCGCAAAACCGCTTGCAGTTTGCCGATCGTTGCGACGCTTAACCTTGTGCGTTCTGCCAGCTCCCGCAGCTCCTCGCCGCCGAGCGAATAGCGGATTTGTTCTCTTGCCCCCAACGGACCGGCGATCGTCCCATCATCAAAAGCCGCCATCCAGGCGCCCCTTCCGTGCTGTTTCGCATGCAAAAACGCTTTTCCCGCCTGAATTTCCGCCTCGTACGCTGTTCGCCCGATGCCGATGCCACACGCTGCGATTTCCTCATAAAGATGGGCCATCTCTTCGGCCGGTGGAATCGTTTTATAGCCAGCGGTCATCTCTTTCAATGCGCCTCTCGTTGTAAAAATGACGTAGCGGCCTGGCCCTGCGCTCTTCAGTGATCCTTGAACTTTTCTTGCATACCGCAACAATTTTTCCGTTGTTTTCATCTCTAGACGATACATGTCATCCGTCGAAAAGGTCTCGGGGGAGACGGCCTGCATCGCATCGACTTCAATCATTTGCACAGCGATTTGCGCATCTTGCGCCTGCAGCATCTGTCCCGTGCGAATGATGGTTTGGATGACCGCTTCCACCGCTGAGCGGGCGGGCAATACACGGTACACCGGCATCCCGAGTTTCTCCAGTTCGAGATGAGCGGTCCGCAAACAGGTGACCGCCGCTTCCGTTTTCCCTTGTTTCCAAAGGAGGTAATGATAGTCGGACAGTTCCTGAGCCGAAATTCCTCCCTCGTAATGCTTGACGTATGGAATCGATTCCTCGATGCCCGCTTCTTCCAGCAGCCGTTCGATTTCGCGGCGTTGGTACGTGTCAAAACTAAGCCGGCTGACCGGAATCCGTTTCGTATAGTGCACCTGTAGCAGCGTCCGATACAAACTGGCACCAATATGCGGCACATAAAACAGCGGCGCCTCGATCTCTCCGGACTGCTTGACGATCGAATACGGCACTTGTCCGGAAAACAACCACATATCCGCTTCTGAAGCAAGCGGTCGAATTAAATCGAGAATTTCGCTTTCATACCAATAAACAACGGGAAGACAAACGAATTCCTTATACGCCTCTACCACTGCTTGAATGATCGGCAATGAATCGTCTGCCCCGAATATCCCTAATCGAAGGCGAATGGCACACACCTCCCTCCTCTGCTCCCTTCTCGAGGGCGAACAACGCCGCGCCTGATTCGCTTGTTCCTTGATATTTCTTGCCGGTCCCAAGGAGAGTCTGGAGGCTGGTGATTTAACCATTTATACGGCTTTACCATGTCATTTCTCAATTAGAAAAACATTGTTGCATCGGTCCTGATTTTCACGCGTTCCCCCATTGATGAACGGAATCAGTGGTTTTTCATCGGCCTTCTAGGAGACCGATGATTTAAGGGGACAAGTCGCTTATCAAGCCCGTTTCTCAAATAGATAAACCTTGTCGCATCAGGATCGCCTTTCAAGTGTTCCCCCATTGCTCAAGAGAAACAACCGTTTTTCACCAGCCTTCTAGGAGGCCGGTGATTGACTCGCGCAACCGCTTGCCGGAACTGTTTTTCAAGTCGAAAAAGCTTGTTGCATCAGCCTCTATGTTTGCGCGTTCCATCATCGATCAAGGCAAGCAGCGATTTTTCACCGGCCTCCTTCTGTTTCTCCTTGAGTTGTGACCGGAGCGTGCAACGAAACGCCTAGTGCCCCACCCGCCAGCGGCCGTCCGATCGACTCATAGATCAAGCCGGCGGCCGCTGCTTGTTTGACGTCATAGCAATTGCGTCCGTCCACCACCAGCGGCGTGTTCATGAGCGCCTTGTAGCGGCCAAGGTCAAACTGCAGGACGGCCGGCCATTCGGTGAAAATCAAGCAAACGTCCGCGTTGCGGATGGCGTCCTCGATCGTCTGGCAACAGACGACCGCATCGCCGAACCGGCGGGCGACATGCCCTAGGGCAGCCGGATCCCAGACGCGCACGTTTGCCCCTTCGGCAATGAGCCATTCGATGTTCGCCAAGGCGGGCGACTCGCGCACATCATCGGTGCCAGGCTTGAACGCCGCGCCGAGCACCGCCACCGTTTGGTTGCGAAAGTCGCCGATATACGAACGCGCCTTATCGATCAGCTTCCACTTTTGCTTTTCGTTGACATCGATCGCCGCCCAAACCGTTTTGAGCGAATAGCCGTAGGAAGCAGCTAGGGCATACAAGGCGTTCGCATCTTTCGGCAGGCAAGAGCCGCCGTAGCCAACGCCAGCGCGCAAAAAGCGGCGGCCGATGCGCGGATCCATGCCGATTCCTTCCGCCACCGCCTCAATGTCGGCACCGGTTAGTTCGCACACGTTCGCGATTTCGTTGATATAAGAAATTTTCAACGCTAAAAACACATTGGCGGCGTATTTGATCATCTCCGCGCTTTTCCGGTCGGTGACCACATACGGAAGCGCAAACGGGGCGTACAGCTCCTTCATCGCCCGTTCAGCGCGGTCCGAATCCACTCCCAATACGATGCGCGGCGCCTGCAGCGTATCGCGCACCGCCGTCCCTTGTGAGAGAAACTCCGGGTTGGAAACGACGTCAAACCGCACGCGATGGCGCGCATGCTCGGCCAAAAAGCGGGCGGCTTCATCTCCGGTGCCGACCGGCACGGTTGATTTGATGGCGACCAAGCAGTCGCGCTCCGCCGTCAACGCAATGCGGCGCAACACCTCCCAGACGTCGTTGAGCCGCACCGATCCGTCCGGCAATGGGGGCGTGCCGACGGCGATCATGATCACTTCCGCCTCTCGATACGCTTCCTTGTCATCAGTTGCAAAGCGAAGGCGGGCGCGGTTCCGCTCAATGAGCGGCTCCAGCCCCGGTTCGTAAATCGGGATGGCGCCGTCGTTTAACAAGCGGATTTTTTCCGCATTCACGTCCACACATGTGACGCTATGCCCTTTATCCGCCAAACAAGCGGCGGTCACGAGCCCCACATATCCTGTTCCTGCGATCGCGATGTTCATCGTTTTCCACACCTTTATTGATCCTTTGCGGCCGTAGTCGCTTGTACTCATTATAGCGAATCGCTTGTCGATTTTCACGATTTCCGTCCGACCGCCAACATGTGCCAAAAAAAAAAAAAAAACCGAGGTGCAGTGCAGCCCCGGTTATGCGGCGTGTTTTCGGTTCATAACGGTCGGCCAATCGATGAGAAAACCAAGCACAGCACCGATCAGCGCGGGCACCACCCAACCAAGCCCAACGGAAAACAGCGGCGCCCAAGACAGAAGCGGCTCAAGCCACGCCGTTTCCACCCCCATTGCCTTGAACCCGTCGTACAGACTGAACACGCCGGTAAACAGCAGCGCCATACCGTACACTTTCGCCGAGCCGCGGAAAAAGCGGTGGAAAAACGACAAGACGACGAGCACAATCGCCAACGGATACAACATCGTCAACACCGGAACGGATACAGCGATCAGCGCGTTTAACCCGAGATTGGACATGACAAAGCTAAAGAGGGTCAGCGCGGTGACATAAGCCCGATACGATACAGCCGGAGTCAGCTCGTGAAAATATTGCGCACAAGCGGCCACCAAGCCAATCGCGGTCGTCAGGCAAGCCAGCGCGACAATCACCCCGAGCAGCACCTTTCCGCCGCTACCAAACAGAAGCGAGGACACATGCGAAAGCAGCTCAGCCCCGTTCGCAAACGAACCGGCCCCAGCCATTCTCGCGCCCACGCCGGCAATGCCGGCATACACAAGCGCAAGCCCCGCTGCCGCGATCACGCCCGATTGAATCGTCGCTTTCGCCTGCAGCGCCGGCCGATCGATTCCACGGTCGCGAAGCGCTTGAATGACGACGATGCCAAAGGCAAGAGCCGCGATCGTATCCATCGTTAAATACCCTTCGAGCATCCCTTTGGCCAACGGAGCCGAAGCATATTTTTCCACCGGCTCGGCCTGCGGGTCATCCAACCGGACCAAGCCGGTGAGGCAAAGCACAGCAATCGACAGCAACAACATCGGCGTCAGCCATTGACCGATCCGATCAACCAACTTGGACGGGTTTAAACTGAGCCAATAGACAAGAGCGAAAAAGACGCCGGTAAACAGCCACATCACAAGCGATCCGCTCGCAGGGAAAAACGGCTTCGCCCCGATTTCGTAAGCGACGCTCGCCGCCCGCGGAATACCAAAAAACGGGCCGATCGCCAAATACACAGCCAACGAAAAACAGAAACGAAACAGCGGATGGACACCTTGACCGAGCGAACGGATGCCGTCTTGGACGAACGCCACCGCCGCGACCGACAGCAACGGCAGCCCCACGCCCGTGATGATGAAGCCGGCGATCGCCGGCCACACCGCCGTCCCAGCTTCCATTCCTAAATACGGGGGGAAAATTAAGTTTCCAGCCCCGAAAAAGAGCGAAAAGAGCATCAATCCCGTCAATACCACATCCCGTGCCTTCATAATCTCCCTCATTTCCATTTTCGAGAAAATAAATTGAGTATTCTGATATATATCATTTCAGTGATTTAAACGGTTATCATCTTTAAAAATCCATTATACCGTTGATTTTCATCCCTAGGTGGAGGGCAGATCGCACTGGCTAAGAGCTTTTCCATGAAAAACATTATACTTTTTTAACTATTTTGTCAACCACTTCACTTTTCGGGGGCATCCCGCGCCAGCTGGGGATGTTTCGCTAGCTGACCATGAACCTTTTCCAACATCACTATCAGCCAATGATGGCGCTCATTTCACCTAGAAGGTTGGTGATTGAAGAAAACAGACTGCTTTTCTCGACTTCTTGTTGCGCAAGGAGACCCCAACGGGAACAAGTGTGCACCATGAGCCGGAGAACTATCTGCGGCCAAAAGAAAACCGGGAGAATCCCCGGTTGCGCAGCGTGTTTCCGTTCGCTTGATGACAGCCGATCGATCATAAGCAACGAACAGACCGCCAAGCCTCGATGTCTTTCATGTATACCGCACCCTCGTACTCTACAAGCCCACGAACTCGGATGTCCGTCGTTGTTTATTCAAAATACTGCTTTACCGCAGCCGCAATCGCCGTTGTCACCGCTTCCTGATAGCCGTCGGTCGCCGCTGTCGCCGCATCCGAGCGGTTGCTTAAATAGCCGAGCTCAAGCAGCACGGACGGCTGTTCATTTTCCCGCAGCACGTAATAGTCGCCAAACGCAACGCCCCGGAACGGCAACGCGGCAAGCTGCGAGAACGGGCCTTGAAACGACTGCGCTAAACCGTAGTCGGCAAATCGGTCATAATAGTAGACAGTGATGCCAGAGGCCGCCGGATCCTCTGCACTGTCGTAATGCAAGCTGATAAAGGCATCGGCTTGATACAGGCGGGCCGCGGCGACGCGCGCCGACAGCGGCACGTAATCATCCCCCGTGCGCGTCAACACGACTCGGGCGCCGAGCTTTTCCAGTTTTTGTTTGAGCCGCTCCGCCGTTTTGATCGTCAGCGCTTTTTCCATGATGCCATCCGCGCTCTGCGCCCCGCCGTCCTTGCCACCGTGGCCGGCGTCAAGGACGATCGTTTTTCCGGCAAGCACTTGAATCGGTGCGCGCGTCCATGAATACATATACGAGCCCGGCGCCTGTTTGGACAAAGAAGCGAAGCGAGCCTCCACAGCCATGGCGGAGGCGGCGTCTTCGTTGTCAGCGCCCGGCGCTTGCTTGCCATCCGTTTTGATATACTCCGCCACCGCCCAACCTTCCAGCCCCGAACGCGTTTTGATTTGATACCAGCCTCGCTTCGCCGCGACAATCTCGACGCCATCTCCCTGACCGAGCCGGCCGATCCGCTCCGCCTCCAATGTCGGCGCCGTTCGCACGTTCAATGAATCTACGGTCACAACGCCCGTTTGCGCCGCACCCGCTGCTTCAACAGCGGTCAAATACGACGCCGCCACCCAGCCAACGGCATCGTCACTAACTACTTTTTTCCATTTACCCTCTTCTTGAATGACAGCCACTTGGTCTCCCTGCCACAAATAGCCGATGACGCGCCCGTCAAAACGCGGTTGTTGGCGAAGACGAAGCTTGTCCACTGTCACTTTCTCCATTCGTTCGACGGGAGCGGCGTACGTGGCTGCGAGCCAACCGATTTGTCCTGATTTCCAACGGATTTTCATCCAACCGCCTTCCTCCGCGACCGATGCATACGTCTCACCGCGGTGAACGATCGCCACGGAGCGGTACGGCACGCCCGGCCCTTGGCGAACGTTGACCTCATCCGTGGTCACGACGACAAACCGTTCTGTTTTTTCCTTCTCCCCTTCCGCTCCTGTCGGCCAAGCCAAAGCCGCAATCCAACATAAACAAAACCATGCGGCGAGCCATCCTCCCCGCTTCATCTACCTTCCCTCCCGGCTGTCTCTCATTCTACTATATGGTTCGTGCACCGAAGCGGATTTCCTGTCTGTCAGCGAGAAAAACCGCTCGACAGAACAAGCGCCCACGCAGGCGTTCCTCCGACAACGGGCGCCCCATTTCCGCACAATGCCCGTCAGTGCGACAGCCGTCAACAAAAAAAAAAAAAAAAACGCGAGCGCTGTTATATAGCGGGGAACACTTTCTTGTTTTTCTTACATAATCTACCAGGAAGCCGGTGATTGACTCCCACAACCGCCTTAGAAGGTTGGTGAAAAACGGTGATTTCCTTCTGGTTGATGAATAAAAGTGTGCATTGTTGCAAGTTTTTTCTATTTGAGAAGCGATTCTAGGAAGCCATATCCACGATTCCATCACCTGCCTCTTAGAAAAACCCGCGCTCAGCAAACATTTCAAAGACGCAGTGCTCGAGTTCTTCACGCAACTCCTCTTCATCCACCCCTTGAAGCAATCCGTCCTTTTTCCACTTGTTGATCGCCTCGTCGATCAGCCGGTTCACTTGATCCGCATCCCAACCGTCGCGGCGAAGCAATTGTTCCATCTTGTCCAGCCATTCGTCGATGGCTACATCCAGCCAATCGGCGTCATCGTCCCACCAGATGTCATCAGACCATTCCTCATCCTCATCGTCCTCCTCGTCGAACGTTTCAAGGCTGAACAAAAGAAACTCCATCGCAGTCGATTCGATGTCCTCGACCGACACCCCATACCGTCTGGCGACCTCTTCCTCGCTGATGCGATTTTCTTCGATCATCTGTCCGGCAAAAAAGCGGAGCGCCGCCGCATACACGGCAGGATTCTCGATATCGACCGCTTCGCGCGCGCAATACATGTGCCAAAACATCGTCGCCTGGCTAAGAAGCAACGCAGGTGCATCCGCTTCGTGCCGTTTCAGCTCAAGAATGACCGCCTCTTCATCCGGGTCGTCCCACTCCATCTGATCGAGCAGCTGCCATAAAAACTCGCTGATCGCCGCATCCAACGCGAGCGGGAAAGAGTGGCGCAAAAACTCTTCCCCCGTTTTCCCGCTTCGCTCCTGCTCAACTTGCAGCGCCCGAACGAGCCGCTCCTTGCTTTGTTTCAATAACGGAAACACTGCGGAAAAATATGTAAACGCCTCGTTGTACGGCACAAGACATCCGAGCAGCACATCGCCTTCTTCCATTTCTGGCCATTCCTGCGCCGCCAACAGGTAGACGCGCTTTTCTTTCCCGCTTAACAGATCGCGGACAAGCAACTGTCGCCGTTCCTCATCGAAATGAATGATCTCATCAAATGACGGCACCGTCCCTGCCCATCGTGCCACATGCGCCTGTACAGCCGGCCGCCAGCGGGCATAACGCCGATCTCGCATATAAGCGGAAAAAATGGTCGTTCCTTTTTCATCGACCGGACGACAGAAAATGACCCAATTGGTCACAAATAAACTCACTGCCGAATCGAGCACTTCCGGTCGATCTTCCAACGGGCGTTCGGCAATCACTTCGACAATCTCATCCTCATACCGTTCTGACGCAAACAACAGCACATCGTGCATGCATTCGACTAACTCCCGCTCAATCAACGAATCGATCGACACCACTTCATCCTTTC
This sequence comes from Geobacillus icigianus, assembly GCF_000750005.1. GTDB lineage: Bacteria > Bacillota > Bacilli > Bacillales > Anoxybacillaceae > Geobacillus > Geobacillus icigianus. The sequence continues at coordinate 8,481 of NZ_JPYA01000029.1, forward strand.
CGCAGCAACGCTTGTACTTTTTCCCGCTTCCGCACGGGCAAAGGGCGTTCCTCGACACTGCCGCCATATCGTCACCTACTTTTTTTAAATTCGGCCTCACCGTTGTCTATATTGTACCATAGTTAGCACAAAAAAGAAAAAAGTCCTTGTTCCTAGGGGGCCGGTGATTGACTCACGCAACCGCTTCTCAGAATCGTTTCTCAAATAGAAAAACTGGTTGCATCATCTTCTTCACGCGTTCCATCATCAATCAAGGCAAACAGCGGTTTTTCCCCAACCTTCTAGAAGGCTGGGGATTTAAGGAAGCAGACTGCTTACCAACCTTGTTTCTCAAATAGAAAAGCCTTGTCGCATCGGTATCGCATTTCACACGTTCCCCCATCGATCAAGAGAAACAACCGTTTTTCACCAGCCTCCTAGAGTCAGTCAAGAGAGCTGCTTTTTTCTACCGCGCTTCGCTTAGTGGCTCCGACGAGGGTTGCGAACAAAGGCGCGCAATCCTTGTCACTTCCTGAACGTCACCCACAACTCTTTTACTCACATCACGATCGCCTTACTGATTTTGATTTTTGAAAAAATAGTTTAAACTATAAGTATACAAAAACAAGCCGACAAGGAGATCGATATTCATGGAAGAAAAAAAACTCATGGATTTGATTGACGAACTGATGACGAAGCTCCGTTCAACAGAATCTGCCCGCCCGCGCGGTCGTTGGGTGGAAGCGCCAAAAAGCAAAAGCTCACCGCCGAAGAAACCGCGCCGCTCCAAAACCGCCTACCAGCTGAAAATTTCATTAAGCGGCTTCCGTCCGCCCATCTGGCGCCGTGTCCTTGTGCCTGGGCACGCCACGTTTGACCAGCTTCATTTGGTCATCCAAGAAGCGATGGGATGGGAGCAAGCACATTTATATGAATTCCAATTCGGCGAGATCGTCATCGGCATTCCCGACGATTGGGGCTTGCACGGGTTCGCGAAAACGCTCGAGGACGCTCGCCGCACCACGCTTGAGCAATGGTTGACGGAAGAAAAACAAAAATTTGTGTACATTTACGATTTTGGTGATTACTGGCGCCACAACATCACCGTCGAAAAGATTGAAACGCTCTCCAAACCGCTAGAACGCGCCACTTGCCTGAAAGGAAAACGGGCGTGTCCTCCCGAGGATTGCGGTGGCGTCTATGGTTATCTCGAGCTGCTCGAATCAGCAGCAAACAAAGACTCCCTTACCGACCCAGAACTGATTGAACGGCTCGAGTGGCTGTCTGATATGAAAGGCGACGATTTCGACCCGGACGCCTTTGACGTCGAGGAGGCTAACAAACGGCTCGCCTACATCCAATTTTGATCCTCCACGCCGCTGAAACCGTAGGATGAGAGACGATGGCAACACTCGAAAGCGACCCTTGACCGCTTACGAGACAGGGGTCGCTTTCGCATTGACCGGGAATGTCTACGGCCGGCGGCTTAAACGATCCACCGATGCGCGCACACGCTCTTGAGACACGGGCACTTCTTTTTTCACCCTGTCCAACCACTCTTTCAACTTTTGAAGCCACGGTTCCAAGTACGGAGAGAAAGCCGGCGGGTAAACGAGAACTGGATCTCCCATCTCATCATGGCAACCTGCCGTGGCTATGATATACATCCCGGGCAAAAGATGCGGCTGTGCCCGTTCCGGAACATCCCATGTCACCGTACGATTATGGCCGATCCAATCAACCACCGCTTTCCCTTGTTCTATACCCTTAACACAGTACATAGAAAAATGAGCGGAGGAAGGAGTGGGGAAACCAAACAACCCGACGAGTTGCCAAACCAACCGTTTTTCCTTCTCTTCTTTTCTCTCCGTTCCCCATTCATCCAACAACGCGAAACAATGCTCTAATTCGCTTCTAACCTCTTCCAAAATGGCACAAACAGCCTTTTGGTGTTTCGTTCCATAACGGCTGTCGAGCCAGCCGGCCAACTCAGGAAGCATATCAAGCGCTTGACTCACAGTTTGCTTCGGAAGCGAACTCCATCTTGTTGGAATTTGCTCAACGGGGAATTGTTTCCAATCCCTTTCTCCTACGTCTTCCCACGATGAAATCGACCGGCTCGCTAGAAGGCCAGTGAAAAACCGTTGTTGCCCTTCATCAATGGGAGAACGCGCGAAAAGCAGGACCGATGCAACAAGGTTTCTCTAGTTGAGAAATGAGATGGTAAAGTCGTATCTAGGATTCAATCACCAACCCTCGTAGCCCCCCATCAAAACGCCAGTTGCTTCCACCGTGAATCGCATAGCACTCTTCATCTCGACATGCTATAATTGAGTGATAGGGAAATGAACGGAAAGGACGAACCGACATGCTGCAAACCACCGTTTCCAAACCGCTCTTGCAACAGGCGGCGAGCGAATTGATGAAGGAATTCCCATTTTCCATCTTCCATCATCTGATTCAAAAAGGGCGCGATCTAGCCAGAAGCGGCCTTGTTTATAATGTCATGATCGTCAACAGCCATGAAGTGGAAGGGGTCGTTTCCGATATCACCCCTCATGAAGTTATGCTTGATTTGACCAATGCCGCCCGCCGCCATCGCTGCCCTTGTCCGACGGAAGGGTTATGTCCGCATATTTTAGCGTTATTTTTCTATGTCTACGGCAATGTCTTTGACAACGGAGAACTGTTTCGCCTTTGGAAAAAAGGGCAAATCAGCGCCGCGCCGAAAGAACCGGCCGCCCATGAACCAAACACGCCGGCGGCGAAACGAACAGGGAAAACGACAAGCCTTCCGGTCGTTGCCCATGAAACCGTTGAAGACTGGTGGGACCAATTTGAGCGACAGTACGAAGACTTTTTCGCGCGCCAGCAAAGTGGAGCCAACTGGCCGTATCGCTTGGCTTTCCAGCTCCTCCCGAAGCTAGGCAAAAACAACGGAAGGCAAGCCGGCGCCCGTCCGTTGCGGGAGCTGCACGCCGCTCTGTTTTTGCTGGAAAAACTTCGCGAGTACGGAGAGGCGCAAGGGTGGAGCGACGGCGGATTCGGTTCTTACCGGCAATTTTCGTGGCATCAGGACGTCAACTATGTCGCTGGCCGCGCCTTGGCCGCCTTGGAAGCATTCTCCACCCAGTCGCCGCCGCGGTCGCTCAACGCCTTGGTTGAACAGACGATTTTATACGTTCGCGATGGGCTGTTTTGGGAAGGGGAGCTGGCATCGTTCGGTTATGACCTTTACACCACCGCCTGGGAAACGCTGTTTACCAAGCCGGCCTGGCGCCAAGAAGAACGGGCCGAACTCCTTCAGCTCGCCAAAAGCCAAGACAACATCCGCGCCGCCATGGCGGCTGCTCATCTTTCCTTCCTGCTTGGCGAAGACGACGAAGCGATCGCGCTTTACCGCGCGTTCCCCGATCAGGCAGGCGTGTTTTTGGCGGAATGGTTCGGACGATTCATCCAAAACGGCCTCCTAAAGCGGTTTGAAGCCGTCTGGGAAAAAATAAAGCCCGACTGGCCGCTTTATCTTTCGCATATCCCGGCTTTCGTCCGAAGCAGTTTTTTAGAGGAAACCGCGCACTGGTTCGAAATGTACGCCCGCCACCGAAACCGCCCGGGCGCATGGGAAGAGTTTTTGCAGCGCAGCCTCCCATACAGCGTCAACGAGTACACTCATTTTTTGTATAAACAAAGACGCGATCAGGAACTGGTGGATCTATTCTTATGGGCGAACATCACCGCCGATAAGCTGCCTCCGCCGATGCTCAAAACATTGCAAGCGCGCGGGACAGAGCTCGTCATGCCGTTATATCATCGCACAGTGGTGAAGCTGCTCAACGAGAAAAACCGCTCGAGCTACCAAAAGGCTGTCCGTTATTTGAAAACGTTGCGCGCTCAATACCGCTCCACCAAGCGGCTCGATCAATGGGAGGCCTATCTCGAACAATTGCTCGCCCAGACGGCGCGCCTGCGCGCGTTTCAGGAAGAATTGAAGAAAGGAAAATTGCTTCCATGAAAGCATTGGAGACGATTCAAATTTCCTGCCGGTGGAATGAAGAGCTTCGATGCTTCGAGCTCTCCGGTTCCACCCATCCCTTTTCATGGGTTTCACCGTTATTGGCCTGGCATGAAGAAACGTTTTACGGCACGATGATCGAAATCGAAAACGACATCGTGCGGTTATCGCCTTGGCAAGCGCTCACTTGGTTCGCGTTGCGTCCGCATTCACGCTTTTCAGCCGTTGAATGGGCAGACGAATTCACCGCCCGCTTGGAAGCGTGGGCGAAGCACATCTGGAACGATGTGCGCGAGCGCCGCTTCCTTCCTGATGCTTCCTTATGGAAAAACACAGGCGGCGCATGGAACGAGGCGGGACGCACCCGTTGGCGCGGCGCGGACGATGACCCCGATCCGTTCGTCGCCACATGGCGGTCGCTGGCGATCGCCGACTGGCTCTCCCGCGACCCGGAACTCCGCCGCCTCTGGGGCGAAATCGTTCGGGCGTATCCATTGATCGCCGCTCAGAGCGACCAATGGACCGGAACAGAGGAGGACTGGCTCGAACAAATCGGCTGGCTCGGCGACCGACCGCCGTTTACCGTCGGCCTGCGCCTTACCGAACCTGAGAAGGACGGGGAATTATGGACGCTCGAGCCGGTAGCCCTCGCCCTCGATGACAGCGTCATCGCTCCCCTTGATCGTCTGCCGCGCGCTTGGCGTCCATATGAATCATCGGTCGCTAGGGCCATTCACCGCATTCAGACGATCGTGCCGTGGCTTGGCGATGAAAACGAGTCTTTGCTTCGTGAATTGTCCGATGACCAAGCGTGGCGCTTTTTATCGGAAGAAAGCGTAAAGCTGACGGAAGCGGGGGTGAGGCTGCTGCTCCCTGACTGGTGGCATGACATCCGCCAGGCGCAGCTGTCGATTAAAGCGAAGCTGTCCCCTTCCGTCCGCACGGAATCGCTCTTTGGACTCGAACGGCTCTCCGAGTTTGACTGGCGAGTGGCCACCAACGGCATCGAATGGACGGAAGAAGAGTTTGCCGCGCTAGCCGAACAACAACGGCGCCTCATCCGTCTGCGCGGCCAATGGCTCATTCTCGATCCCGCCTTAGTCCGTCGCGCCCAAGCGCTCATGGAGAAGGCGAAAAAAGAAGGGGTGCCGATTCATGACGTCGTCGCGCAAACGTTATTGGCGGAAGCCAACGAACGCGAGGAGGCAATGGATGAAGAGATCCCCATCGAGATCGACGTTCATGACCAATTCCGGGCGCTGATCCGCCAGCTGCAAACGATCGATGAGCTCCCTCGCGCGAACGTGCCGCCATCGTTTCGCGGCGTGCTCCGTCCGTACCAGCAGCGCGGCGTCGACTGGCTCGTCTTTTTGCGGCGATTTGGCTTCGGCGCCTGCTTGGCCGATGACATGGGGCTCGGCAAAACGGTGCAGCTGCTCGCCTATTTGGCTTACGTCAACGACACCGAGCGCCCGAACGCGCCAGCGCTTCTCATTTGCCCGACAAGTGTCATCGGCAACTGGCAGAAGGAATGCGCCCGCTTCGTCCCCACTTTGCGCGTCTACGTGCATCATGGGCCGAACCGGGCGAGAAACGATGCCTTTTTGCAGGCGGCAAGGGAGGCTGATCTCGTCATTACGTCCTACCCCCTTGCCCATTTGGATCATGACGATATAAAACAGATCCATTGGCATGCCATTTGCCTTGATGAAGCGCAAAACATCAAAAACGCCCAGACGAAGCAGGCGCGCGCCATCCGTCGCTTGAACGGCAACCATAAAATCGCCCTATCCGGCACGCCGGTGGAAAACCGTTTGAGCGAGCTTTGGAGCATTTTCCACTTCTTAAATCCGGGCTACCTCGGCAGCGCCGCCGAATTCGAACGCCGGTTTGCCGGTCCGATTGAAAAAGAGGGGGATGCCCATAAAAAAGCGGCGCTCCAAGCGCTCATCCGTCCGTTTCTGTTGCGGCGGACGAAAACCGATGAAGCGGTCGCCCTCAATTTGCCGGATAAAATCGAGCAAAAAGAATACTGTCCGCTCACCGCGGAGCAGGCGGCTTTGTACGAGCAGCTCGTCAACGACACGCTCGAACGGGCGAAAGCGGCGAGCCCGTTTGCGCGGCGCGGGTTGATTTTGCAGATGGTAAACGGCGTCAAGCAAATTTGTGACCACCCAGCGCTCTATTTAAAAGAACGCCAACCGCGCCAACTGGTCGAACGATCGCACAAGCTGGAAAAACTCGTTGAACTCGTCGAGCAAATTCGGGCGAACAACGAGTCTTGCCTGATTTTCACCCAATATGTCCGGATGGGGGAAATGATTCAAGAGCTGCTGTCCGACCTGTTGGATGAGCGGGTGCTGTTTTTGCACGGCGGCGTCCCGAAACCAACGCGCGACCGAATGGTGGAGGAGTTTCAAGCCCAACACGCGTCGATTTTCCTGCTGTCGCTCAAGGCGGGCGGCACCGGGCTCAACTTGACCGCCGCCAACCACGTCATCCATTTCGACCGCTGGTGGAACCCGGCCGTCGAAAACCAAGCGACCGACCGCGCCTACCGCATCGGGCAGACGAAATTCGTCCACGTTCATAAGCTGATCACGACCGGGACGATTGAAGAAAAAATTGACGAGATGCTCGAACAAAAACAAGCGCTCGCTGATGTGATCACCGAAGGCGAAGCGTGGATCACCGAGCTGTCCGATGATGAACTGCGCGACTTGCTCGCCTTATCCGCCGCAGCGAAAGGAGGCGCCTGATCATGACGGAAGAAAAGCCAAAGCGCAAGAAAAAAACAGTGGAAAACCCGTGGGAGAAATTGCTGAAGCGGATGGAAGAAAAAGTGAAAGAGCGGGAAAAGCGGCAAAAGCAGCCGTAAAGGGACATCACGCGGGCGATGAGCGCCGCCTCGATTCCATTCCATAGGCAATGGGTTGCTCTTCACCCAAGCATGAAAACCATGGCTCGTCGGTGTGGGATTTTCATAGAAGCAGCGTGGGAACCATCCCACGCTGTTCGCTTTCAAGCCATCCTCTCGGCATCTTATCAATGAAACAACTCGGCCATATCGATTGCGAGCCCGGGGAAATACATAGAGCGAACCGTTCCTGTTTTCACTTGAACATCCGCCTGCTCATAGAGCCGTTCTTTATTGAGCACATACACCGTCACAGCCTGTTTCATCGGATTGACTATCCAATATTCATGGACACCGCACACCATGTACAAATTGAACTTTGTGACAAGATCATGCGCCTGGTTCGACGGACTGAGAATCTCGACGATCAACGGCAGAACCCCAATATACTTCGCTCCATCCAGCCCTTTTTCGCCGTAAATGACCGTCAAGTCCGGAACCACCACATGTCGTTCCCCTGTTTGCTCATCGACCAGTTCCACATCAAGCGGCGCTGCCAACACATCGCACGGCTTTCCTCGAAAAAACAAACTGAACGGAAAATGAAGGCGGCTCGAGATGAGCTGATGCCGAACGCTTGGCGACGGGGTCATATACACGGCCCCATCAATATACTCTAAACGATCATCGCTTTGTTCACGCAGGACCCAATAGCGCTCATACGACACACCAGAAGCAAGCGGCAAAGACAACGAAGGCCCCTCCCCATTCCCCTTTTTTCTCAGTATACCGGATGGCTTCAGACGGGGCAATGGGAGGCCTTTTTACTTAACCGATTGTTTGCAAGAGGTTGTAGGCCTCTTCCTTCGTTTGCACGGTCAGTAGCTGTTCCCGAAACGTTTCATCCATCAGCTTGCGCGCCAGCATTTGTAAAATTTTAAGATGCTCATCGCCCGCGCTTTCTTCGGGAACAGCGATCATAAAGATAAGTTTAGCCGGTGTACCGTCCAAACCGTCCCAATCCACACCATTTTTCTGCAATCCGAAAGCAACAGCCGGCTTGATCACCGCTTTTGATTTTCCATGCGGAATCGCAATCGAAAAACCGATCGCTGTCGAACTTTCTTTTTCCCGCTTGATGATCGCTTTTTTGAATTTCCGAGCGGATTCAATTACTCCTGCGCGATCTAACTTTCCGACTAGTTCATCAATCACTTGCTCTTTTGTGATTCCTTGTAGCTCAATGTCAATCAACTCTAGGCTTGTTAAATCGGATAATGTCATCGTAACCAATCCCCTTTCCTTCTGCACTACTTGTCTACCGCTATTGAACATCTTTTTTCAACATGTTCACCATCAAGGCAGTGACCATCACACCGATAACAATAGAAATGAAAAACATGATCCAGTTGTCCACCGCTCCTAGCACAGCCACGACAGGACCTCCATGCGGCACATGATCACCAACCTTACTTACCATAGCAATGGCCGCTCCAACCATCGAACCAACCATAATGGACGGGATCACCCGCAGCGGATCTTTCGCCGCAAATGGAATTGCACCTTCAGTGATACCGACAAGTCCCATCGCCAAAGCTGCTTTCCCTGCTTCTTGCTCTTCTTTCTCATATTTTTTCTTGTTTAATAGCGTCGCCACTCCCATGCCCAGAGGCGGAATGCAAATGGCAGCTGCAATGGCTCCCATAATATAGACGTTGCCTTCCCCAATCATCGTCGCGCCAAAAAGGAAAGCGACCTTATTCACCGGACCACCCATATCAAAGGCGATCATCGCGCCCAAAATCAGCGCCAAAGCGATGCTGCTGGTCCCTTGCATATTATTTAACAAGTGAGTAAGCCCGCCCATCATGCTTGAGATCGGTTGGCCAATCACATAGATAAACAGCGCTGCGACCACAAATGTTGACAAAATCGGGATCACTAAAATGGGCATAATTGGTTGAATCATTTTGGGTACACTCCACGATTTCAACCATTTCGCTACATATCCAGCAATAAATCCAGCAACAATTCCACCTAAAAATCCAGCCCCTGCCTCACTATGATAAAAACTGCCGTTAGCGGCGATATAACCGCCAATCATTCCAGGCGCCAATCCCGGACGATCCGCGATACTCATCGCGATAAATCCCGCTAAAATCGGAACCATGAAGGTAAATCCAACACTACCGACACTTAACACCGTATTCCAAAATTCACTTTTCACTTGCAAGCCTTCTCCTGTCGGATCACCGCCAATGGCTAACGACAAAGCAATCAGCAATCCGCCGACCACAACAAACGGAATCATGTACGATACTCCATTCATTAAATGACGATAAATAGGGTTTTGCTTCGACTTCATTTCTTTCTTATACTCTTCGACTGATTTCAGATTGGGCTTGTATACCGGTACAGTTCCGTCTATAAACTGCTGGATTAATTTTTCCGGATGGCGGATTCCTTCTTGAACACCGACTTCGATCAATCTTTTTCCGACAAAACGGGACTTGTCCACCGTCTTATCAGCGGCGATAATAATGCCGTCCGCCTCACGAATCTCTTGCTCCGTCAGCTCATTTTCCACACCGATGGAGCCTTGTGTCTCTACTTTCATTTCGACCCCAAGTTTCTGCGCCGCCTTTTGCAAATTTTCGGCGGCCATATACGTATGAGCAATGCCATTTGGGCACGAAGTGATGGCTAACACCTTCATGCGAATTCCCCTTTCTCCGCTTAAGTAACCGTTTTCATCTTTACTATACAAGGAAATTCGCTTGTAAAAAGGTCAAATTTTTACCGAAATATGCGGTAAAACGTTGTTTTTTGTCAAAATAACGACTTCTGTTCACTCAGTCCATGGCTTTCAAACACGAATGAAGCACCTTGAGCCATTGCTCACGGGTTGTCTCTTTCACTAGTTTTTGCACCATGTCCGGATGCTCACTCAACCATGATAATTCCCGAAACAACTGTTTCGTCGACCCACGTTTTTCTTTTACAGCGAGCAAAAAAACGAGCTGAACGCTCTCTCCTCCCCAATCGAGCGGTTGTTTTAGCGTGGCGACAGCGATGGCTGATTGCCGAATAAACCGTGGGTCGCCATGCGGAATGGCCATACCCGAACCGATGGCAGTAGCTGCTGTTTTTTCTCGAATGATCGCGCTATGAATATACTGCTCCTCTACGTAACCGAATTGATTCAGGGCGCTTGCCAATTCCTCAATCACCTCATATCGGTGTTCCTTTTCTAACTGAAGAACGATAACCCCTGACTGTAAAAAAGAAAAAAGCGCTAGTTGATCCATCTTAGGGTCTTGATCGTAGCAGTATTTCAAAAAACGTTCAATCTTCTTAAGGTCGCTTTTCGGCAGGAGAGGAGAAACGACGATAACCGGCACACCACTGGTTGTTAAAGGCGCCGTAGATATAATAAGGTCAATACGCTGCTGCTGCACATAACGATCCACTTCCTCTTTCCTGACACTCCCAACAATATGCAAATCGCGAAAATGGCTCTCCAATTTCGTTTGAATCAGCTGCGACATGCCAATCCCGAGTTGGCAAACGATTAGGACATGTTGATGTTGTGCATTAACTTTTTTCAATCGTTCATAAGAAGCCTGGAAGTGTAAAGCAAGATAAGCAGCCTCTTCTTCAGGAATCTTGTACGGAAACTGGGAGTTCAGCTCAGTCACCGCAGCAATCACTCGATCAAACATATAAGGGTACGCTTTTTTAATCTCACTGACCATCGGATTCGAAATCGGCAACCCGTGAATCAAACGATGGAAAGCTGCCGCTGAATGGAGAAATAGTCCCTCTTTCAGTTCGTTGTCAAGCGCAAACTCAATTCCTGTTAAACGGGACATGCAATCAATCAAAGACTGGACAATAAAATGGATAGACTGCTCGTTCTCGAACAATATCCCCACTTCTTTGGACGGCGAGTATCGCAATTTAGCACTTAACAAGTGGATCGTTAACAAGGTAATTTCCTCTTCTGGAAAACGAAGAGCAAAATAGGGCTCTAATCGTTTTACAAACCCCACCATCCATGCATACTCATCTGTTTTTTGAATCCCGTCCTTGTTCGATACAGGGCCAATCGGCTTGTTCATTTTGATTCGTTTCAAGGCAATCAACGTATGAACTAACAGGCTTTCCCTCGTTTCATCTATCCATGTCATATGGTGCGGCACTTCGATCTCACTGAGCACGTTTTCAATCACCGATACTTCATGGGCAGGAAATTGCTTTTTCACAAAAGAGCGATTGGTGAAGGAACCGGCAAGTTCGCAAAGATTGGCGGCAGCGGCCCGTTTATTCCGTTCACTTCCATCGATGATCAGCCCCAATTTTTTCCTTAAAACGAGCCGCAACCCGTACTTTTCGAGCCATTGCTCCAGTTGATGCAGCTCTTTTTTTAGCACGCTCTTAGGCATGTAGTATCGATTGGCCAACGATTGCAAAGTGACATGACTCGTTCCAAGCAACAGCTCATAAGCCATTTCCATTAAACGATCTTCTTGGCTATCGATCAAGCGAGTTGTACTATATAACCGTTGGTATAATTTTTCCCGCTCCCCCTCATGAATGTGCAAGGTGACCCCAGTCCCAGGTTTTTTTTCTAAATACGCATTCGTATGCTGCAACAGATCAGACTCAATCACCTTCAAGTCATTCCGAATGGTTTTCTCCGAGCAGCCAATCACGTCAGCTAGGTGCTGGGTAGAAACATATTGGTTCGAATCCGATAATAAGATCCGTAAAATTTCTTTCTGGCGTTCGTTCATCGGATGTATTTCACCTCGTTGAGCTGTCGTAATGGTTGCTGAATAGATCACACCCGTTTCGGTCATTCCCATTCTACTATATTCCGAATCATTGGACGAATTACAGATTCAACAAATCGAAAAAGAAATCCGCCGGACAATATAGAAAAGGATCGGCTGGAAACAGCTCTCATGAAAGGTCTGCCCACTAATGCCGATCCTTTTTTTCTTCATCTTCCGTTTAGACAGAAGCATACATCCGATCAAGTTCTTGCGCCTCGTACTTGACAAACGGGTCGATCAAGGAAATTTTTTGTGCCTCGGCATCGCCGACACCGGCGTACAGCTCGGCGGTGCCGTCGCCTTTGCGGATCAAGCCGCCGCTGAAGACGACGTTCGTCAAATCCGGCCGCTTCGCCGGCCCATCCAAAAAGTGAGAGCGAAGCGCCAACAATTCCAGCTCGGAGCGCTCCATCGTCTCCGGATTCAATACGAACACCATCGGATAGTAATGGCGGTTGCCGTGCTCGTCAAAGCAGGCGATATGGCCGAGCGCCCCAACAAGCCCGTTGGCCAACAAATGCGCTTCATTCACACCGCCCCATTCCTCATCGGTGAATTGGGCGTCAAGCAGCGGAGCGGCTTCAATGACGTCCGGCGTCAAGTCATCGAGCGAAAAAATGCGGGTAAAGCCGATCTTTCCGCGTCCGCCCTTTTCCCCTTGCGGCCGGGTGAAAACGCCGATCGAGCCGTCTTTCAGCTCGACAAGCCGAATATCTTTCATCCCGTCCGGCCCCTGCGCGAACGGTTTCAGCCCCCGGATGTTCGGGCCGCGGTAAAAGACCGTCCGCCAACAATACTCGCCGTCGAACACCGGATGCGGAAACGTTTCCACCCCACCAAACACAAGCTGGCCGTGAATGCGCGCCACAAACGGATCTTGCAAGGCAAACACCGGCGCTCCTTCGCGCGGAATCCAAACCCCATCGCGCTCCACGAAAAAGTACACTTCCGACTGTTCGCTGTCCCGCGATTCAACGCGGCCAGCGATGACCAACTCGCCGTCATCTGCAAACGGCGCGGAAATATTATAAACGTCTCGATCCCCAACACCCGCAAAGCGCAATTTTTGCGGCTCAAACGGCTGTGGGGCCAAGCGGAATTCATCGACTAACACTTGACATGTCTTCAATGTCGGTGATTGGAACAGCATCATCATCCCTCCAGGCGTTGCCAAAAACGCCGTGCGCCTTGTTTTTGGCTGTTGTCCCTGAACAGGCTTGCGCAGGAAACGCTCGTTGACTTCCTTTTCCCCAATTCCCATTCATCGGACAGGAATGGCAGCGCCACCTCCTAGGCTAGACAAGGAAGTCCATGAAACTCGTTTGTGTGTTATATTATAATATGATATGGAGAATTGTGAAACCCGTTATTGTTTGCCAAAAAAGAAGGGCCAAGCGTTGTCAAGGCCCTTTTTCTTCCTTATTCATCTGGCTGAATGTGACGGATCAACGACTCATCGATGTCCACGACCACAAACTCCACATCCGTTACCGGCGCGAGCACCTCGACAAACAACCGCGCCACTTTTTCTTTGTCAAGACCCCCGACACCTGTCCCGAGCGCCGGAAGCGCCACCTTCTTGATCCCGTGCTCCCGGCAGTGCGCGACCAGCCGCTCGAGGCATTGGCGAACGATCGCATACGACGTCTCTCCTGCCGGCTGCTTCATCGTCACAAGATGAATCACGCCGCGAAACGGCAACGTTCCCGCTCCGGTCACATACAGATCGCCCGGCTGTGGATCTTGCGCCTGGCAGATGCGGATCGCCTCTTCCTCAATCACGCGTCCGCCCGCTCGGCGAATCGCCGCCGCCACCCCGCCGCCCATCGGCCCGATGCCGTTGGCGGCATTGCAAATGTACTCGATCCCTTCCACCTTCGTCAAATCGCCGACCATGGCGCGTATCACCGTTCATCCCTCCCGCCAAGGTTGATCGTTATCGTCATTCCATCTGTTCGCACCGCTTCCCATATGCTCCGTTATGGCCGCACCGATGCAAAAATTCCCGCAGCACAACAGCATGGTTATATCGCTCATCTTTCGCCGCATAAAGCAGCGTCACCGTTCCCGAAAGCGAAAGCAGCTCCTTCACCAACGCCTGCTTCGTCCCGTCTGTCGTAAGCTCCCACTCGTACCGCCTAGCAAACTCGGTAAACCGCTCGGGCCGATGGCCGAACCATTGCCGCAATTCCGAGCTTGGGGCGATCGCCTTCATCCATCGGTCAAGGTGCGCCTCGCTTTTCGCCACGCCCCGCGGCCAAAGGCGGTCAACGAGAATGCGGATGCCATCATCGCGTTCGGCCGGGGTATAAATCCGTTTTAGCCGGTAATCATCCATATCGTTTGCCTCTTTCCTGCCCTATACGTTTACCTCGTCCCACTTGGCCTTTACCACTAATGTCCCGCCCGTTCTCCTCAACATTTTTTCCAGCTTAATCAAATAAGTCGATTTCAAAGCGGGCGTCCTCACACGGGTAGTCACGATTCTCCCTTCGAATATATATCCAGGCAACCATTTCCCTAACTGTTCAATTGTTCGGGTGATCTGGTGTACGGCTTTCTCAAGGTCAGACCCTTTTAGTTCGATGAAAAATGCCCGATCTCCTTCTATCACTAAAAATAAAAAATCGCATTTTACCCCCTCTTTAAGCAGACAACCGTCTACACGGTACAGGGCCACCCTCTTTTCCTTCTTGTTGACGAAACGAACCCCTCTTCCGTTTTCCTCAACAACAGCTAATTTTCGATGGTCGCAATATTGCAAACAACTTTCCCATTCTACAACCCACATGTTTACTCCCCCGCTTCCTCCGCCTCCATGAGCTCATCAAGTACACGGTTGATCGCAGATGATGCTTCATCGATCGCTTCGGCCTGAATCAACCGTAATTCATCATCGATAATGCTTCGGTAGCGGAATCTCCCTCCCTCGCTCTCCAGCATGTAGGCCTTTAACCGCTCCGGAGAAAGGCGCAGCTTTCGGTCCACAATCGGATCGGCGCGTCGATCCAGCTTTTCTCCCATCTTGGCCGCGTACAAATAAATATTGAAAGCGGATAAAATATATGGGCTATGAGTCGTAATCACTAGCGTATTATCCGTCGCATTTAGCAATAATGCAAACAAGGCGACCATTTCTTTTTGCGCGCTCGGGTACAAGTGAGCCTCAGGCTCCTCAATAACCATAAACACTCGTCGCCGTTCCAAAATAACCGTGAATATAAGCAACAAAATCCACACTACTTCTTGTTGCCCTGAGGATGAAAATTTTAGCTTTGTATACTCTCTTTCATTAAAAAAGATTTTTTCTCCATGGTCAGAGAACATGTACTTTCCTTTCATCACCCGCTCAATAATATCAATGGCAAACCGAATCGCCTCAAAGTCAATTTTCTCTGTCGAAAATTTTTTCCGATCCTCGACAATTTCCTCAAACGATTGCGAAAACATCTTCTTCAGCAAGTTAATTCGTTCGATAAACTGTTCTGTCAAGACATCGAGTTGCCGTGGGTTAATATCTTGCAGCTGATCGGACAACGTCGCGACTAAACTTCTACCTGCCGGAATGAAGATCGATGTTTTCGAATCGCCAAATACTTCATCAATAGACGTTTTAATTGTTTCCACAACACTTTGTTGCCGCGCTTTCCAAGATGAGACATTCCAAAAATCAGTCAACAGCCGCTCTTGATATTGCGTCTCTTTTTTTAGCTGAATAACGTGCTTGAACGTCTCTAAAATCCCCTTTTTCAAGGAATCGCTAAAGTGGATTTGCACATAACCATCTTTCAAGTCAAGACGCACAAATTTTCCGTCACTATATTCATAACGAATGTGAAACGGTTTCATATGTTTTGTCGTTCCAAAGTAACCGACAAATTTTCTCCTAAGATATTTATTGAACTCAAAAAACGGGCTGTGCTCATCCGTTTGTCGGGACGAAAGCAAATAATTTACCCATTCATCCGGAATAGAGCGGAAGAAAAAAATCAGTTTGCTAATCGTACTTTTTCCGCTCGCTTGAGGACCAATCAAAATCGTTACATCGGTAATCTCCTCATCAAACAGCCCCACTGGCCCAAAATGCTCAATGCGAATGCGAGCCATACCTACCCTCCTCTTGCGGCCATTTTCGGTCTATATGATCGCCCCGCGTGTTAATGATCTTGAGAAAAAATACACCCGGAACTTGAAATCGTCGTTTTCCGAACATTGTTTTTCCCACTAAACAAATTGATGCTCTTTAGCTCGTCCAATTGAATGCGCCAAATGGTTTTGCAATGTTCACCTCAAACGCTTGAATCATACCGAGTCCACCTGCCCTCTCCTTTTATAGGGCAACAAATTCAACAAAGAACATTTGTTCTAATTTCATTGTAACCGTCCCATTCTCAAGGAACAACACGAACATTTCGACAAAAATTTCACGAAGCGAACACACGCCGGGCAATCGGTTTTTCCGTGCTGCTCCGACTTGTAAGGCCGCCATGCGTCAGAGCACACGGTTCACCGTACAAGCGGATGTTGCAATCCAGCCTAGAAGGGTGGTGATTTCGTGGAAAATACTGCTATTCCATCTATTTATCAGTTAGAAAAGCCTAACGAAATCAGCCTTCTTTTTTGGCGATATGTCGCTGATTTGCTCGTGGCAGCCGTTTTTCATCGCCCTCCTAGGAAGCCGGTGATTTCGTGCAAAATACTACTGATTTCACTCATTTCTCAATTAGAGAAGCGTTGCAGAATCAGTTTTCTTTTCTGAATGAAAGTGCGCTGATTGGTGTGTGCCAGCGGTTTTTCGCCCGCCATCTAGAAGGCCGGTGATTGAAGGGGGCAAGCCGCTGATCAAACCCGTTTCTCAAATGGATAAGCCTTGTCGCATCAGGAGCGCCTTTCAAACATCCCCATTGCTCAAGAGAAACAACCGTTTTTCACCAGCCTCCTAGAGGAGAGCGGCCAACGGACAACGAATAACGGTTTTTTTACTGTAGGCACCATATCGTCACTGGCCCCTATTTCCTGCCCGTAATAGCCGCAATTCCATGCACTAGCACCGATATTGAATTAGCTGACTGATCCCTTCGCCTCCGCTACAATCCGCTCCAAAAACGCAAGCAAATCGGCGCGCAACTCTTCATTTTGCAAGGCAAACTCGATCGTCGTTTCAATAAAGCCGAGCTTCTCTCCGACATCGTACCGTTTTCCCACAAACTCGTAGGCAAAGACACGTTGAATTTCGTTGAGCTGCCCGATCGCATCCGTGAGCTGAATCTCCCCACCTGCGCCAACTTCCTGTTTCTCTAAAAACAAGAAAATTTCCGGTGTCAACACGTATCGTCCGACGATCGCCAAATTCGACGGCGCCGTGCCCGGAGCGGGTTTTTCCACGAAGCGACGAACCTGGTAGCGGCGTCCTTGCTGCTCAAGCGGGTCGATGATCCCGTAGCGATGCGTTTCTTCCTCCGGCACGCGCTTGACGCCGATCACCGAACTGAACGTCTGTTCATACTGCTCAATGAGCTGTTTTAAACAAGGCGTTTCCGCTTGGACGATATCGTCACCTAACAGCACCGCAAACGGCTCGTCCCCGATGAAATTGCGCGCGCACCAAACCGCATGCCCCAGCCCTTTCGGCTCCTTTTGGCGAATGTAGTGGATGTCGACCTTCGACGGCTCTTTCACTTTCTCCAGCAGATCTAGCTTCCCTTTTTGCTTGAGAATCTGTTCCAACTCAAACGCGTAGTCAAAATGGTCCTCAATCGCCCGCTTCCCTTTCCCGGTGACGATGATAATGTCCTCAATGCCGGATGCCATCGCCTCTTCCACAATATATTGAATCGTCGGTTTATCGACGATCGGAAGCATCTCCTTTGGCATCGCCTTTGTCGCGGGCAAAAACCGCGTTCCAAGTCCTGCTGCCGGAATGATGGCTTTGCGCACCTTTTTCATTTCTGCTGTTCCTCCTCTATTCCACGATGATCAATCATTGGCACCCTATCTAGGCGGCCGGTGATTGAAGGGAGCAATCCGCTGATCAAACCCGTTTTTCAAATATAGAAAAGACTTGTCGCATCAGGATCGTCTTTCAAACGCTCCCCCATTGCTCAAAAGAAACAACCGTTTTTCACCAGCCATCTAGAAGCGCGGTGATGGTAAGAGAGTGCAGCTTACCAGCCCCGTTTCTCAAATAGAAAAACCCTGTAGCATCGGTATTTTCACAACTTCCCATCGATCAGGGGAAACAGCCGTTTTTCACCACCTCTCTAAGAGGCTGATGATTTCATCGTGTATACGGCTGTACAATATCATTTCTCCATGAGAAAAACTTTGTTGCATCAATCCTGTTTTTCACTCATTCTCGCCTTGATGAAGGGAATCAGCGCCTTTTCACCGACCTTCTAGAACTATATCCTTCGATGTTCACATCGATGTACCATTTGTATAGTGAACAATTGCGTTGTTTTTATTATACCAAATCCTGTGGAATGGAAAAGAAACGAAACTGTTGCGCCAACCCAAAAAGAAACGCCCGGCCGTTCGGGCGTTTCCATTCTGGCATCGCCACCGGCGGGCAACTTTACGATTATACTTTCACAAGCGAATCCAAAATCTCACCGAGCTTCAGCTCGACGCACGCCATCGACGTATCGGCGGCGCCGTAATACATTTTCACGACATCGCCCTCAACGAGCGCTCCGCACGAGAACACGACGCGCCCGAAAAAGCCGTTCACTTCGTAATCGGCCTCCGGCTCGACGAGCGGCCGCTCCGAGCGGGCGAGAACGTTCGATGGATCGTTCAAATCGAGGAGCACCGCGCCCATGCAGTAGCGGTGGTCTTCCGACGCCCCGTGGTACAGCTCAAGCCAGCCGTGCTCCGTCTTGATCGGCACCGCCCCGCCGCCGATGCGGGCGCTGTCCCATTTTCCTTCCCGCAAACCGAACAAAAAGCGGTGGTTCCCCCAGTAGCGCAAATTGTCCGACTCCGCGATCCACACCTCAGGGCGGCCGTTGCTTCTTGGCACCGGCCGATGAAGGGCGTAATACTTGCCGTTGATCTTCTCCGGAAAAATGAGCACATCTTTGTTTTCCGGCGCGAAGATCATGCCGTGATGCACAACCGTCCGGAAATCCGTCGTTGACACCATCGCTTCGCCAACCCCTTTCGGCGACACGGCGCTAAAATAAATGTAATACGTCCCGTCAATGCACGTAATGCGCGGGTCTTCCACCCCGAATGTCTCTAATTCATTCGAAGGATAAATAAACGGCCGCTCGTCAATCGTAAACCGCCGCCCATCTTGACTGCGGGCGAGGCGCAAATAGGAAAGCGACGTCAAATACAAAAACCGCTCCGCCCCTGCCTCTTTAATGACCCTCGGGTCGGAAAAATCATAGCGCGGGTCGTCCTTGCAGAACTCGTACACATCGACCTTCCCCGTCCGTGGATTCCACACCGGCGCCTTCACCACGTTCGGGTCATCCGCAACCGGCCGCTCGGCCACCCGCAGCAGCAGCAACACTTCCCCTTGAAATTTCGCCACCCCAGCGTTAAACGCCCCGATCACTTCAAATCCGTCATGGTACGGCGGCACATCGTTCGGTGTAATCAGCGGGTTTTCTTCGTAGCGGTAAAGGTGCATCGTCACCCCTGCCTTTCGTATTTCGAAAATGGATCAACAATCGTTAGTTTTTGCGCTTCTGCGTCACTTGTTCCAGCATAAAAATCGGCCGTGCCATCCTCTTTGCGAATCAGTCCACCGCTGAACACCACATCCGCCAAATCCGGCCGCTTCGCCGGGCCGTCGAGGAAATGGGCTCTGGTGGCAATCAACTCCATGTCCGACACTTCCCCAGTATCCGGATTGAACGCAAACACCATTGGATAATAATGACGGTTCCTCTCCTCATCAAAGCAGGCAATATGCCCGAGAACGCCGACCAACCCATTGGCAAGCAAATGAATTTCATTGGCGCCTCCCCATTCCCCGTCCGCAAACTGGCCATCAATCAACGGGGCGTCTTGAATCGCTTCGACCGTCAGTTCCTCAAGCGAGCCGACACGGGTGAATCCGATTTTTCCGCGTCCGCCTTTTTTCCCTTGCGGACGGGTGAAAACCCCGACCGATCCATCCTGCAGCTCGACAAGGCGGATGTCTTTCATCCCATCAGGCCCCGTAAAGAACGGCGTCAAATCACGAAGCGTCGTTCCTCGGTAAAACACCGTCCGCCAATACAGCATCCCGCGCAGCACAGGATGAGGAAACGTCTCCACACCGCCAAACACCAAATGCCCGTGCACCCGCGAAACAAACGGATCTTGCAGCGCAAACACCGGCGCCCCTTCCCGCGGCACCCATGTCCCTTCACGCTCGACGAAAAAGTATACTTCCGATCGCTCACTATCTCTTGCTTCCACCCGTCCAGCAATGACCCGTTCTCCACCGTCTGCAAACGGCGCGGAAATGTTGTACACATCCCGCCCGCCAACGCCGGCAAACACGAGTTTCTCCACCCGCAGCGGCTGCGGTGCGCGCTGGAATTCCTCAAGCAATGTCTTGCATGTTTTCCTTGTCGGCGTCCTTGTCTGCATCACGTCTCTCCCTGCTCCCTCTTCCATCATGATCGTTCTATTATTTTAATATGAACTGCATGCCCTCTTTAAAATTCTTGCTAAACAAAAGGA
Organism: Geobacillus icigianus; assembly: GCF_000750005.1. Taxonomy (GTDB): domain Bacteria; phylum Bacillota; class Bacilli; order Bacillales; family Anoxybacillaceae; genus Geobacillus; species Geobacillus icigianus. The sequence goes on from NZ_JPYA01000029.1 coordinate 28,849, forward strand.
ACAAAATCAAAATCGGCAGCGTGAGAAGCACCGAGGCAGCGTACATCGGCCCCGGATAGCCGCCGTACGGTCCAAACATTTGCGCCAACAATACGTTTAACGTCAGCATCTTTTCGTTATTCACAACAAGCATATCCCAAAGCAGTTCCACCCATCGTTCCATAAAAAGGAACAAGAAAATGATCGTCGTGATCGAGCGCGACATCGGCCAGACAATGCGGCGAATAATGGTGAAATGGCCCGCTCCATCCATCTTGGCCGCTTCGATCAATTCATCGGGAATGCTGCGGAAAAAGTTCGTATACATAAAGATGGCCCACAAGTTGACAGCCTTTGGCAAAATCATCGCCCAATACGTGTTGTACCAACCGAAATACCGGACGATCAGAAACAGCGGTATCAGCAAAATGATCGACGGATAAAACATTTGAAACAAAATGGCGTTATTGACCCACTGCCTCCCTTTAAACGGCACTTTCGACAACGCGTAGCCCACCATCACCGCCGTCACCAACATCAGCAGCGTTGACGCCGATGTGACGAGCACACTGTTGAAAAATGCTCGAAGCCACGGCCGCGGCACGACATCTTCTCCCCCTTGAAACAGCCATTCATACGAGCGAAGCGTCAACGACGACGGGATGAGCTTTCGGTCGACCTCATTCCATGGGGAAAGCGAGCCGAGCACCATGTACAAATACGGAAACACCATCACGAACAGAACGGCAAACGCCAACACATAAAGCAGCCCGACCTTCCATCGTTTACTCCCAACCATGTTTGCCACCCCATTTTTCCAACACCTTGCGAAAGACGAAAATCGACGCAAAGGTGACGATCGAATTAATGATCGCGACCGCGGTTCCGTAACCCGCATTCAATTTTTCAAACGCCTGATTGTAAATCTCCAGCTGCCACGTATGGGTCGCATACTCCGGCCCACCACCTGTCAGCACATACGGTTCGGTGAAAATGCCAAACATCAAACCAACCGCCAAAATCGTCACCGTATAAAACGAAGGATACAACATCGGAATCGTCACGTGCCAAACCCGCTTCCAGCCAACCGCGCCATCGATTTCCGCCGCTTCATACACTTCTTTCGGGATGCTTTCCAAGCCGGCCAAAAACAACAGCGCATAATATCCGACAAACTTCCAAGCCATCATAAGCGCAATGACGAGCGGTGCTAAGATGGGCGAGCCGAGCCAGTCAACATCCCAGCCCAACGCGTTCCGCAAAAATTGATTCAATGGGCTGTTGTAGGAAATGACTCCTTTGACGACAATCGATGACGCCACCCCCGACGCCAAATACGGCAGAAAATATCCGACGGCAAACAGCCCTTTCCACCGAGGCAGATGGTGAATGATCAGCGCCAAAAACAGCGAGCCGGCGATGACGATCGGTACAAACATCAACATAAACTTGTATGTCACCCAAAACGCGGCCCGCACGCTCGGGCTGAAGAAGGCGTCAAGGAAGTTTTGCATTCCCACCGTCTCATACTCGGGAGAAATTAAGTTCCAGTTCGTAAAAGCGAGAAATAACGCCCAAAACAGGGGGATCAAAAAGAAAATAGCGGAATAGATAAGGTATGGGCTGGCGAGCAGCCAACCCATTTTTGCCGCATGTTTATTCATGTTATTTTAACACCCCATTGATCGCTTTTTCCATGTCCTCCCACGCTTTTTCTGGGGTTTTCTCGCCTTTGACGACCGGGTTCAACGCTTCTTTGCCGATCAGCTCTTGAAGCTCAACCATTTTGGCGTTATCCATCGGCGGGATGGCATTCGGAATGTTTTCCGCATACAATTTCAGCTGCGGATGCTCCTCAAAATAGGAGACAAACGCCTTGTTCGTCGACAAGTCGTCCCGCGCTGGTGGCAAATTCGTTTCTTTCAGCCATTCCAAATCGTTTTGCGGATCAGAGTACACCCATTTGACGAAATCGAACGCGGCTTGTTGCTGTTCTTTTGTCGCCGAAGCATAAATGACCAGCCCTTTTGTATCGGCGAACGTTTTCGCCTGCGACGGGTCCATGCCATCAGGCACCGGCGGCATCGACAACACGTATTTCTCATTAAACTTCATTTCTGGAAACTTCTCGGCCCAATACGGGAACGTCCACGGACCTAAATCGGACATCACCGACACACCGCTTTCAAACGGGTCTTTCGTCTCTTTCGTCAACACGAGCTTGTTCTTGCTTAAATCAGCGAAAAACTGGAGCGTCTTCACACCCGCATCACGATCCGCACTCAACTTGTTCCCATCGATGAAATGCGCCCCACTCGACGCCGCATTGTAAATCATGAAGAAGTCAAACCATCTCGCCCACCACGTTGGTTTGACCAAGTCGGCTCTTGCCCATAGAAACTTGTTTGGATATTTTTCCTTGAGCTTTTTGCCGACTTCCATGACTTCGCTGTATGTTTTGGGCGGAGCGTTATACCCCAACTCTTTTAGAATATCGATTCGCCAACCGAACAGCATGGCGTTGGAGTAAATCGGCAGCACATATTGATGGCCATCGGCGAACTTCCATGTTGAAATCGTGCTTTTCATTTGCCGTTTGTCGATTAAATCATCAAACCCTTCAAATTGATCCAGCGGCACAATCGCCCGGCTGTCCGCCAATTGGGCGGCAAACCCACGGGAGATGTTTTCGGAAATGACCGGCGCATTTCCTGCGGCAATCGCCGACTGAATGCCCGCCTCCGAAGAAGGGCTTTCCGGCATCGGCGATACTTTGATTTTCACGTTTTGATGCTCTTTCATATAGCGATCCGCCATCTTCTTCCAGAATGCTTGCTGCGTCGGATTCGGCGCCGCCCAAAAATCAATTTGTACGGTCGATCCTTCCTTCTTCTGTCCTTGTTCATTCCCGGTCTGTCCTTGACAGCCTGTTCCGATCACCGCAGCGGCAAGCAACAACGAAGCCAGTTTGAACCACTTGCGCTTTTTCATCTTCCATTCCCCCCTTGGATTGATAAATAGACTTAAAAACGCTTACACAAACAGCCGCTTCAGACAATCTCTCCCCATGACAAATCATAGCGACAGACAAACCTGTCAACTAAAAATGAATATTTGTAACTGTGTTTTATAACATTACAATTACATTATTTCACGATTCCACGAAATAGTCAACTTCTTTTTTACAGAAAAGATCCATGGGGCAACCTTTTGTCCGCCACCCAGTCATGAAAATCGCAACTCACCGGCGTGCGATTTTCACGGAAAAGATCCATGGGCAGCACGATCTGCCCTCCATCCGGGGATGAAAATCACCGCTCGCCGGCGTGGGATGTTCATAGAAAGGACAAGAAAAAACCATGATTTTAGACGCCATTCATCAACTTGACAAACAAAAATTGTAACGTTACAATATCATTCCGAATATATTTGCTTCGAGAGCTTGAATGTCTTTCGTTTTTACAAGGGATATACTTGAACTAGAGAAAGCAAGCAAACGCTGCGAAAGGGGAGCCAACCTTCCAGATTTCGATGTATACTTGAATGATGGAAAGCGAAAAACCATAACGGCCGTCCTTGTCGACGCCTCAAATCACCGAAGGGCAAAAATAGCGAATCAGTGGAGGTAACGAATGAAAAAACGCATCACCATGCAAGACATCGCCGATCGGCTGAACATTTCCAAAAACTCGGTCTCTCAAGCGCTGCGCGGCAAAGAAGGGGTCAGCGAAGAAACGAGGGAGCTTGTGAAGCGTGTAGCCAAAGAAATGGGATATGAATATCCCGCCTCCCGCGCGAAGTCGCGCGGCAAACCGCCAAAGCAAATCGCTCTCATCGCCTCGGACCGCACGTTTTCGCTGAAATTTTTTGGCGAAATCTACTTAAGCATTGAACAGGAAGCACTATCACACGGCATGAGGCTGCACATCCAATCGGTCAATGAACAACAAAAACAGCGACTCCTGCTGCCTTCGTTCATTGAAGAAAAGGTCGTGGACGGCATCATCGTCCTTTCTCACATCAGCACCGAGTACATTCAACAAATCGTCGCCACTGGCATCCCGACCGTCCTGGTCGACCATCACCACCCGAACATTTCCGCTGACGCGGTGCTGACCAACAATCGGTTCGGGGCGTATGTGGCCGTCCAACATTTGTTGGAGCTCAACCATACCGACATTGCGTTTGTCGGCGACGTCAACTATTCGCCAAGCTATCAAGAGCGGTATGAAGGGTACTTATTGGCGCTGAACGACTATGGAGTGAAACCAAACGAGGAGTGGATGTTCTGTCAGGCGCAAGAGGACGAAACGGTCATCGCAGGCTACATCCGCGACCTGAAGCAGCAGCCGACCGCCTGGTTTTGCGTCAATGACGGGCTTGGCTTTTTCGTCAGCACCAGCCTGCAGCAATACGGGCTAAAAGTGCCCGATGACGTTTCCGTCTGCAGCTTTGACAACGGACAGCTGTCGCAAATCGCGACGCCGAAAATCACGACCGTCGACATCGACCTGAAGCGCTACGGCAAACGAGCGGTGGAATTGTTGCTATGGCGGTGGGACCATCCGAACGAACCATTTCAGGAAGTGCTATTGTCTACGAAACTGATCAAACGGGAATCCACAGCAGCGAAACCAAAGCGCTAGGGCGGGGCTGGCCTTTCGCCCCGCCTGTTTGCCAAGCAGCGTGCGGCGATTCCTTTCCATTCACTTGGAGCCGCCTTGTTTCATTTCCTCAATCTCCGCCACAGACAATCCGGTCAGCTCGTGAATCGTTTGCGCATCAAACCCTTTCCGCAGCATCCGTTTCGCAATGTGCCGTTTTTCTTGCGCCGCTCCCTCTTTGCGTCCTTCCTCCCGTCCTTGAATTTTTCCCCTTTGCTCATATGAGATGATCAATTCCAGCACGCGTTCTTTTTCTTTCGTCTCCATTTGTTCCACCTCGCTTCGGAGCCGTTGTTCTTCTTCATCGGACAGCTTCACATACGTTTCAAAAAAACCTATCAACAGACGCTGTTTGGCCTCGTCTAGCTCGAGACGCACCAACATGCGCAAAAATTGCTTTTTCAGTTCCACTCGTTCACTTTCAGTATACCCCATTTTGCTAAGCAGCGCAGCCGCCACCGGGTTGTCGGTGCGGATGAATTGGCGCCAGTTTTGCTTAGGCAACTCCACATGGAAAAAGCGAAAGTCAAGCACATCGCCAAACGGAAAGGAGAGCGTGAACGAGGAGGGTTCGTCTCGGATGGCATCATAGCTGAAGACGGCAATCGGAATGATCGGAGCGCGGTATTTTTCAAACAAGCGGCTGAAATAAAGAAACATTCGCTCGGGAAACGACGATTGGATGTACGCTTGGTTTTCCACATGAACAATGATCCATCCGTCTTCCCCTTTGAACTTCGTTTTCGCCAGCAAGTCTACCCGGTACTTCTCCCCAGCCGTTACATCCGTAAACAGCTCTTCGGACAAAAACGACAAATGGTTGAAATCGATATGCTCGTGCATATCCGGGAAGAAGAGAAGCACAAATTCCTCAAAAAACGTCTGCAACAGCTCTTTGAACAGCCGGTCGTGATCGATCGCCATACATTCACCTCACAAGAATACGTTTCGTATTCTCTTTTTCGTCATCGTCCGGCAAAATCCTGCCCATGGTAAAAAAATGGCCGTCCCTTTTCGAGAAGAGACAGCCAAACACCAAACCCCTATCTGCTTCTGACAACACGAACGTTTCCTCCTTGCGCGCATGGGGTCAATACGGGGAGCGCGCTACCCCAGCCCCGCCTTTCTTCCCCCAGCCGCAACTTTCGCTCGGCGGAAACGGGCGACGACGTCATCCATCCCCCCGCTGCCCAGCATCACGCCCGCGACGATGAAGAGAAAACCGGCCAGCTGCATCCATGAAACCGGCTCGCCAAGCAGCCAATGCGCCCCCAGCAGCGAAAAGAGTGGATTCAAGTTGATGAACACCGCCGACTCGGCCGGGCCAAGGTGTTGCACAGCCTGATTGTAAAACATATGGCCGAGCGCCGTCGCCACGACCGCTGAAGCGAGGAAAATGAGCCAAAGCGGCAGCGTGCCTGTTTTCAAACTCGACAAGCCATGCGGTTCAAGCGCGAAACTTAGGACAAACAGCCAAAGCGACCCGAAGACAAGCATCCACCCTGTCATCACCCGCGCCTCAACCGTCGCCTTTTTGATCAGAATAAAGCTGATTCCTTGCGCCAAGACAGCCAAAAAGACGTACACATCGCCGATTGACAAATGGCCGAGGCCGCCGTCGCCGTTCGCGACGACAAACACAACCCCAAAAAACCCAAGCGCGATGCCGAGCAACCGAAACGGCGTCGGCCGCTGGCCTAAACACACGATCGCCAACAGCGCCGTCACCAGCGGCACGAGCCCTAAAACAAGACCCGCATTCACCGCCGTTGTGTTCCTCAGGCCCAACGCAAGAAAAAAGTGGTGAGCGACGACACTAAACATGGCGGCCAAACCGATCTGTTTCGCTTCATTCCAGCCGATTTTTTCAAGCCGCCCGATCCCCCATAAAAACAAAAGCACAACCACCCCCGCCGTGAAAATTCTAAACGCCGTCAAGGTCACCGGGGAAAAATGCTCCACAAGAATTTTCAACGCCGTCACGTTCAATCCCCAAGCAACCATGATCCCAACCAGCAGCGCATAAATGAATGATTTCCTCATCACTCTCTACCTCTCCTGCCTGTTCGATGTTCCCGGGAACGCCAAAGGAAAAACGGAGCTCTAACCGCTCCGCCTTTCCGCCTGCTTCCCAATCAGACCAACCGCCGTTTCTCACGCCCGTGCATCATTTCCAACCACTCCTGCCATCCATTTTACTACAGTCTGATGAATGTTTTAACTAAAACATGCGGCCGTATGTCTATCCTGCGGCACAGGTTATGGCGCTTCCCCTTTTCCCCGCCCATATCCGCCGCCCATCGTGCATATTGTATAACAGAGAGGGGAGGAGACTCGATGTTCTCACGCTACCGCCAAAAAACGATCCGAGCCAAGACGGGGGTGGCGGTTCTCGCTGCCGTCGCCGTGTTGGTGGCGATTTTGTCTCTGTTTCTTTCAAGCGAACGGAACGAGGCAAAAGAAATCGTTGATACGTTTTACCGCTACGAACAGGCAGGAGACTTCGGCAGCTCTTGGGAGCTGTTTCACCCGCTCATGAAAACGAAATTCCCAAAAGACGTCTACATCCAGCGCCGCGCCCACGTCTTTATGCAAGACTTCGGCGCCGAAACGTTCGAATACCGCCTTGACGAAGTGGAACACTTGTCTTCTTGGTCGATGTCAGACAAACAAAAACCGTTCCAAGACGTCTACCGCATCCGCGTCATCCAGACGTTTTATAGCGTGTTTGGCGTGTTTGAACTCCATCAAGACGTGTTTGTCGCGAAGAAGAATGGGAAATGGGGGATCGTATTTTCTTACAATTCATAAACCACCGTAGTTCTTCATTAACTGCTATCATGGCACTTCTCCAGCGAGCGAGAAAGGAGTGAAATGGAAATGTATCAACATATCGTCAAACGCGGGGAAACAATCGCATCCATCGCCAGAGACTACCGCACGTCCGTCGCGGCGCTGCTTCGCGCCAACGGCCTTACCGCCTCGTCCGTCATCGTTCCCGGCCAAGCGATCCTCATCCCCCACCTTCCGGCCAAAGGCTCGATTCCGTATACGATCCATGTATCGATCAGCCGCCGCCAACTCACCTTAAAGTATCGGGGAAGAACGATCCGCACCTACCCAATCGGCGTCGGCAAAATGATCACCGCCACCCCCGTCGGCGACTTTGTCATCGTCAACCGTCAGCCAAACCCAGGCGGACCGTTCGGCGCGATGTGGCTCAGCTTATCGAAAATCCATTACGGCATCCACGGCACGAACAACCCGTCCTCAATCGGCAAATACGTATCCAAAGGCTGCATCCGCATGCACAACAAAGACGTGCTCGAACTCGCCTCGATCGTCCCGAACGGAACGGAAGTGTTCATTCGGACGTGAGGATTAAAACCAATCGTCATTCGTTATGACAGCTTGGTTGACCAAGCATCCGCTGAAGAGAAACCATTCGATCTGCGAAAGAAATCCTTTTTGGACCATCTTCGATTTTCAGGACGACGGCCGTTGATCCCGAACGGACAACGCGGTTCCGTTCGGGCGGAAGATCACAACCAATCGAACAGACGGTAAACAAGTGAAGTTGAGACGATGGGGGGCGGGATTTCCCTTCACACCAAGGACATTTTGTTTAAGCGGTGAAGAACCAAGAAAAAGAACTAGCGGTAAAACAAAAGGCCTTTGCAATCGCCAAAAACCTCCTCAATGTCTTGACCATTCACGAAGTGGCGAAACGAACCGGGCTGACCGCCGCCGAAGTTGCCGACATCTCTAGGAGGCCGGTGATGTAATGCAAAATACTGCTGATTCCACCCATTTCTCAATTAGAGAAACCTCGTAGAATCAACTTTCTTTTCTGAATGAAAATACCGCCGATTCGTGTGTGACAGCGGTTTTTCACGGGCCTTCTAGGGCAATGGACAACGATCCGTCGCCGATCCAATAGCGCCAAAGAGTCACAAGATAGCCCCCTAAAAAAGAGCTTCAAACAAAACTCAGATATATTAGCCCAACAGCAAGCTCAAAAGCTGTCTGCGTTTCTCTATTCTAACGAAGATCCATTCGAACCCGCGACATCTCCGACCAAGCGTTAGGCAAAGAAAACACCAAAAACCATTTTTAGGGACTCGTCAAAAAGATTTTCCCTTTATTGAATGGTGCCGATTCGACTGCACGGATAGCTTTCGTTATATCATGCAACGAATAATAGGAAGCAGGCGTCATCAACTGCAACTTCTTTTCATGTATAAGAGCGATTAAACGACAGAAAACGTTTTGCCAAGTTTGTACGGATGCTTGTTGATTCCAATGGCGAAGATGAAACAGTTTTACATGGACTTTCGCCTTTTGCGACACTTCTCGCCCATTCACAGGGGTGCCTGATAAAAGGCCTATCGTTAATAATACTCCTTCAGGACGAACGCAAAAGGCTAGTTCAGCGCCGTCCGCTCCGCCGATGGAATCAATGGCAGCACTTGCCCCCAATCCATTTGTAAGTTCCATTACCATTCTATATAACGATGTATTCGATGTATCAACCACATCAGAAGCACCGAGGTCAAGGAGTTCTTTTGTATGATGCTCGTTTCTTGTCACCGCGATCAAGCGAAATCCGAGAACTTTTGAGAGCTGGGCAAAAATCCGCCCAATCGAAGAGCCGCAAGCATTGACTAATAAAATATCCCCCGGTTGCAGTCTTAATACTTCGGTGCAAACGACCCACGCAGTAACCGGATTGATATAAAGTTGTGCGGCAGTACCATTATTGATAGAATTAGGGATTACGACAGCGAACTCTGCCGGCGTTTTGACATACTCCTGCCACGTACCTTCCCCGCGGAGCGGAAGGACACGCTTACCAATCAAGTCTTGGGAAACGGAAGGACCCACGTCTTCGACAATCCCTACCCCTTCATATCCAGGAATCGCAGGCAAGGAAATGCGGTGAGAGTAAACTCCTTTGATTGGTAGCAAGTCCGACGGATTGATGGGTCTCGCTTGCATGCGAACAAGCACTTCTCCATTCTCCGGTGGACAAATATGTTTATGTTCCAACTTTAATACGTTTTCAGGACTGCCAAATTCATAGAAACGAATACATGTTGCCCGCAAATGACAACCCTCCTTTAATCAGACGTTACTCCAAGTATATAAGAGAAACACAGAACGATCTATAAAATTGCAGCCATTCGGTTGATTCTTATAAAGAAAAAAATCGTTCTCAAAACAAATCATTTTGAATAGAGATTGAAAATATGGTTATTACTTGCCCCTACATTTCCAGCCTCAACAATGCAGAAAAAAGCATTTTTTCATTGGCATGATTTTCTGGATGTACTCGCCGAAAAACCCCTTCTTTTCCAACCTTGAAATGAAACGATCCTCTCTATGCATCGAAAAAGTGAAGCACCGGTAAGACATCGCCCACAAACCCGCACGTCTCAGCCGAAAAAAAAACAATTGCATATAAAAACAAAAAATCGTATATTTATAAAAAAGAATCTATGATCATACGATAGTGAGGGAGCCCAATGCGCATTAGTCATGCCGTCACGAGCGATGTGAAAGAGATGCACGCGTTAATTCAACACTTTGCGGAAAAAGGATTGGTGTTGCCCCGCTCGTTATTATCGATCTATCAGCACTTGCAATGCATGTATGTGGCCAAGGAAAATGATCAAATCGTCGGCACAGCGGGGCTGCATATCTTGGGGCACGATCTCGGGGAAGTCCGTTCGTTAGTCGTATCCCCTGATCATATGGGGAAAGGAATCGGCCGCATGCTCGTTGACCATATTACGAACGAGGCCATCCGACTCGGAGTAAAACGATTAATCTCGTTCACATACCAAATCGAGTTTTTTCAAAAATGCGGATTTGAAATTGCGGAAAAAGCCACATTGCCGGAAAAAGTATGGATCGACTGTGTCAATTGCCCGAAGCTCGACTGTTGTGATGAAACGGCCATGATTAAATACCTTTGATCCTTCTCCCGCCTATGCAACCGCGGAGAGGTGGGAGATTTTTCTTTCGAAGCCCCTGCCCTGCGGCAGGCGGGGAATGGATCATCTCTTTCCAAACAATCCCGCCTGCAGGCGGCGCAGGGAGAACATCGATGATGAGGACGCCGATTCCCGTCTCCCTTCCACTCATGTTGAAAAGCGGGGACCTTCTCGGCGTGAGAGGATGAAACAACCGCTGATCGATCTCCTTTGTTCAATCATTCCCGCTTTCGCTTTTAAATCAATAATAGCAGATTACTTTCCTAGCTGTTCGAGCGTGTCGAGGAGTGAACGTCTTGCAAAATGCAGCCAATCACCTTTTCAAGCGAAGGTCGTTGGTTCTGGAAAAAAACAAAGATCACCTTGTTACGATTCGTTTTTCAACACTTGTTTTCATTGCTGAAGGAGCTCTTGCACCATACTAACGTTCACGTCCATACTTCATGTATATAGGTTAAAAACTCATAAATCTTCTGAAGATAAGACCGTGGTATTTATCAGGGAATGGATTTTGTATTCATCCCCTACCCGCTTTAGCAAATACTCGGATGTAAACTTTTTCTTTTTGGCTGTCCCATCATTGTAATAAATGTCGTACTCCTCTTGCGTCAATATCGTAATTCCCTCATCGCTCCATTTGCAATTGGTGACTTGAACATCAACTAGATTTTCCTTGATTCCTTCGGAAACAACATGTTGAATGTATTTTTGCAACTCTTTGAAAATCGGACCGTTTTCATCAAGATACGGTTCAATAATCGAAAAGTCTCCTTCATTATAGGAACTTACGGCTTTGGATAAGTAATCATCCATAAACCATTTGATTGTTGAATTATAATAGCTCTCCTCATCTTGGACAATCTTATCCCAATGCAACGCTTCTATTTCCATGTTGTTAAATTCCAAGTCAACTTCCTCATCTGCTCCCGAAACGGTCACCTCATCGGTTTTAATACGGCCGTTTTTATTTTGGTATTCAGCGTGTAAAGTCACAGATCCATTTTCATCGATTGGGCCAAACGAATCGATCTCGTGAATCGTTTTTCCAGTTGGTTTTCCATTAACAAATAATTCTGCTTCCTCGACGTTTGAAGTGATGGATATAAAAGAAGCCTCCATCTCTGCCTCATAATCTAATTCATTTTTATGAGCTTCCGAAAAATCCAGAGTAAAATTTTTTCTTATCGTTGTGTAATCAGATTGATACGTAGCTGTCATTTTGTATGTTCCTGGAAAAAATAAACCAATTTTATATTTCTCATTGGCGTCACTCAACGTCTTCTCTTTTTGATCTATTTTTACGTGCACATGATCGAGATTACAAGATACCAACAAGCGGAACGGAATCACTTCAATGGAATATTGCTGATAAATTCCAAACTTTTTTTCTCCCTTCGCTAAAATGAACAGATCGTTTCCATTTCGGTCTGTGACGGGAGAAAACAAGTGATATCCTTCTGGATTGTGAGCCTGTTTTCCTAATTCCGCAAACATTTGGTGTACATCGGCTTCCTCATTTATATATTGTAGGAATCGTTTGGCATTTTCCTCTGTCCACGATAGATGAGGATTATCTTTCTTCAATAGGTTAATGAACTGCTTTACATTTTGCTCTTTTACCGCTGTTTCCAACTGAAAAACGAGTCTCTCAGGGTCAGAACGATACAATAATGTAAAATGAATAACCATGATGCAACACAATAGCAATAATCCTACACCCACCAGCCAATAAAACCTCTTCTGTCGTCCCCTTTCTCGAACTGCTTTCTCTCGATTTTCTTGCTTTGCGCCGCAATGGGGACAATATGACTTGGTCGAGTCTACATTTTCACCACAATTCGCGCAACGCATTATTTCATCCCCCTCTTTTGCTTAGCGAACTGCTGCAACCATGAACCTGCAAATGTGAACAATAGAGAAAAAATAAAGCATTTGACCAGCAGTGTTAACGGCTCTATAAAGAGAGCCATTGATCGTTTCACTTCAGTTTCTCCGTTGACGCTCACAAAATAGCTAATCCCTAGCCGAGAAAACTGGCAAATAACCACTAATCCAATACTATACAAAGCGGCAAAAACGACAATTGGTTTCCATACTAGTTCATAATTCTGACGAATACGGTATCCAACATAAAGAAAAATGGCGATTGGCAATAAAATCAGCAGCTGCATATATATTTCTTTTTCAAAAAATCCCGTATGGAAGAGCCAATCGTATATTTCTTCATAGAATCCAGTATCGTTGCTTATCGGCTTCAAATCAGAAAACAAACCGTAAGTTACAGATTGATGATCATGGAGATTATCACGCTGAAAATGTAATACTCCCAGATGCAGCATTGCCCATAGCCACACTGCCCATTGCATGGCTAAAGCAGCATAAAACAGCTTGGATAACACAGCTCCACCTGCGATCCATTCCAATTCATCGATCTCTAAGCGGGATATACCTAAAAACACAAAAGGTAGCAGCAAAACGAATAGCAGCCCAATTCCTCGCAGCTGCCAAGCACATCCACTGTAAATGACATCGCCATAACGAACGAATTGTTTTATTTCATGAACCGTTCGTTTGTATCCCCTCGAGATCCATATCCCTGTTCCAGCAAAAAAGAAAGAAAGAAGAACCCCATTGACCAAAGTAGTCCAAAACGGATACGTTCCTGTGATATGAAACGAAATAAGACCGTGATCATTTGTATTCATTTCATAAGAAAAACTAGCAACCAGCGATAAGATAGATAAACAAGTCCCGTAAAGGAAGGAAAAGACGATAAGATGACCCATCAGTGTACGCATATTGGTTCGCCATGCTTTTGCAAGCACCACTCCTCCTACAAATAGCGCAAGGAATGGAATGATAAGAAACCTAATAAGTCCAGTTTCTACTGAACCGCCTGCTTCACCAACTTGTCTATCAACATATGCTGCTGCATTCATTTTTATTTCTGGATTTACGGCATGAGTCCAAAGCGTAAAATCAGCCATTGCCTTAATCCAGTTTAGTTTCTCAATATTAGCACGATCCAAGTAGGACAATACGTATTCCAAATCATGTCTCAAACCTGGATTAACAGCATAAAACCAAGATGACTTCATTCCTTTGATGGCCATTGCCGATAAGAGAAAAAGCACGATAAAGCTGGTTGATACTGCTAAAAGCACTCGTTTCCAACGCAAACTTTTACATAGATCCAACAAAGAAGAAATGGACAAACCTCGATACTTTTGATTTGCTTCGTCTTCCTCTTTTATATGTCTTATATTTTCGCTTTTAGCGATATGCACTTGAAACACCGGTGATCCACAAGATGAACAATACATACAATCGCTCAGTAAGGAATATCCGCAGTAAGGGCAAAAGGTTTTTTGATTCTTTGTATAAGCAAAAGAGATTTTTTCTTTTTGTAATGCCGTGCCATCCTTATAGCAGTAATTAGCCGAAGCAGGGTTTTGAGCACCACATGTTGTGCAATACATTCCTCTACCTCCCTACGCTAACTTTATACCACAACAAATACAAAACTCAGCCGGTTGCAGGATTGGTTGTTCGCATCGTGGGCACACGACGTATTGTTCTCTTTCTTCTTCTTTCTGTTTCACCGGCTGTCCACAAGCACCACAAAAGCGATCCTCCAAAGACAACGGCTGTCTGCAATGCACACACACTTTTCCTTCTGCTCCATGTTCCATGAGTTTCTCTAATTTGTTCTTTGTTTGATACAATGTTTTATCCAATTGTATTAGCACTTCCGAAAGGCTAAGAAGATCAGGATCTTCAATTTCTCCGAGCCTAATTTTTTTATAAATGGCTTCCCCTAATTTAATGAGCACATCCGCTCGTTTTTCAACTGTCTCTTCGATAACATTTTTGCATTTATTGATTTCTTGGGCGATTTGCAGCTTTTGTTTTCCTTGCTCAATCGATTGCTGAATTTTCGTAATTCCTCCGCCTATCTTCCTTTGCAAATCCATTTACAAACCACCTCCAAAAACATATCTTTTCGCATCTTTGAACTAGCTGGTACGGACACTTCAAAAGGGATAGGACATATGTGCATCGGCTGACCAACTGTTCAGCATGATGTCGATAACATGGCTCTGCCCTGTCTATCTGTCTATCCAAGGAGGACGAATACCGCTGAATTCCACCCATTTCTCAATAAGAGAAACCTAACACAATCAACTTTTCTGTTTTGAATGAAAATGCTGGCGATTGGGGTGCGACAGCGGCTTTTCACTAGAATTCAAGGAAAAATGCTAACATTGAGACAGTAGATTCATCGCTAAAGAGACGATGATGATTGTCATGCTCTCATTACCACCACTTTTCCCCAAAACCGACACTATCCGTCATCACTTTATATACACAAAATATGTATATAATGTTATTACAACCTCCTTTTCCTTCATTTTTCCAATCTCTTAAACATCAATAATGATAGCATAGTACCTTTGTCGTATCAATCATATTTTTGGTCGAATAGTGTAGAAAAAGCGGTTGAGATGACGAATTTTGTCTCGCTCTTTCTTTCGGTTAGTTGGTTCTACAGTCAAGCTGTATAAAGCAGTTCGCAGTTGTTTTCTCACTTAAAACCGTCTATAATCGAAGTGATGTGGCTAAAATTTTCTTGAAGCAAAGGAAGAGCAACGATGAGGGCAAAACGCCGGAAAAAGAGGAAATGGCTTCGGTGGTTGACAGGGGCGTTGGCTGTATTGCTGGCCGGCGCAGGGATATTTGCCTACTCGATTTACCACCACGTGAAACAGACGGCAAACCAAATGCATGAAGACATCGATTGGAAATCAGGAAAGCGGCAAGAGGATGTATCATTCGAGCGGAAGACACCGATTTCGATCTTGTTGATTGGTGTTGACGAGCGGAAAGGAGACCGTGGTCGTGCGGATACGCTCATCGTCATGACGGTCAATCCGAACAAACAGTCGATTGAGATGGTCAGCGTCCCGCGCGATACGAGAACAGAGATAATCGGAAAAGGGACGAAAGATAAAATCAACCATTCGTACGCCTTTGGCGGAGTGGAGATGACGATGGCGACGGTCGAGCATTTCTTGGACATCCCGATCGACTATTACATTAAAGTCAATATGGAAAGCTTCCGCGATATCGTCAATGCGGTCGGGGGAGTGACGGTGAACAACCCGTTTGCCTTTACGTACGAAGGAACGTACTTTTCCAAAGGGAAGATTACGCTCAATGGGGACGAAGCGCTGAAATATTCGCGCATGCGGTACGACGACCCGCGCGGCGATTTTGGGCGCCAAGACCGCCAGAAACAAATCATTCAAGCCATTATTGAGAAAGGGGCAAGCTTCTCGTCGCTCACGAACTATAGCGATGTGCTCACGGCGATCGGGAAGAACATCAAAACGAACTTAACGTTTGAGGAAATGAAAGAAATTCAGGCGAACTACAAAGATGCCCGTAAACAGATCAAGCAGCTGCACATCACCGGTCAAGGGACGAAAATTAACGGAATCTATTATTTAATCGTGCCGGAAAGCGAGCGGTTGGCCGTTTCCAATGAGTTAAAAGAACATCTTGAATTGAAGACGACAGCAGTAAAATAAATACACAAAACAGGGATGCCCAAAAAGAGACCATTCTCTTTGGGCACCCTTATTTTTCTCACTCGTCTTTATTGTCTTTGTCATTCGCATCCCGCCGATCCTCGACCGGGTCTTCGCGGTCCGGCACGGTATCGTGTTCGTCATCGCCCGGGCCGTTGTTCGTATCGTCTCCCGGCGGGAGTTGATTGTTTTGATTGTCATTCAAATCGGTATCGCGGTTGTCCGGGATGCCGTCGTTGTCTTTGTCGTTGTCCACGTCGTCGTTTTGGTTGATGTCATCGGCCGGGTTCATGTCTCGGTCGTTGACATCGTTTTGGTTGTTTGGCGGCGGCGGGTTGTTGTTATCGCGGTTCATATTGCATCCAGCCGCCAAAAAGAGGGCGACAAGGGCGCTGAACAGCCGGATCAGCAACGCTTTTTTCTTCATCCTCTCTGCTCCTTTCCATCGGTTGTAGTGACCTTATGTAAGACTGGTCCTTGCTTATCTTTCCCCGAACGGATGATTTCATGCATGAAATGCGGAGGGATCCGTTTCTGCGCCACTTTTCGGTGATCTCTCGGAGGCTGGTGATTTCATCCTAGATACGGGTTTGCCATGTCATTTCTCAATTAGAAAAACCTTGTTGCATCGGCCCCGCGCGTTCTCCCATTGATGAAGGGAGTCAATGCTTTTTCACCACAGCCTTCTCGGCCAAACAAAAAGAGGATGTCCCGAACGGAACGGGACATCCTCTTTTCCCACTATATAGGTAACATGTTCTTCCTATTTTGCCTATCTTGAAGACGGGCCACCTTTTCGGTTCGCGGGTTCCATTTAACGAGACGGATTGTCCCCCAAAGCGAACATGAGCTCTGTTTCGCAAACGAGCTCGCCGTCGACAGTGGCGACGCCTCTGCCTTTGCCGATGGCGCCGCGGGCGCGGAGAATTTCCACTTCGAGGCGGAGCTGGTCGCCTGGTTTCACTTGCTTTTTAAACCGGCAGTTGTCGATGCCGGCGAAAAAGGCGAGGCGGCCGCGGTTTTCCTCGCTTTGCAAGAGGACGACCGCGCCGACTTGAGCGAGCGCTTCGACGATCAACACGCCAGGCATAACCGGGTATTCAGGGAAATGACCGGCGAAAAACGCTTCGTTGGCGCTGACGTTTTTGAGGCCGACGGCGCGTTTGCCTTCTTCCATTTCAACAATGCGGTCCACAAGCAAAAACGGGTAACGGTGTGGGATGATGGCTTGAATTTGTTGGACATCAAGCATCGGAAACGCTCCTTTCTGCTGGAATCAAGAAGGGAAGGCTGGTGATGGAAGGGAGCCGTCCGCTTCCTAGCATCATTTCTCCAATTGAACATGTAGCACGGATCCTGCTTTACCCAGTTCACTCATCGCTCCCCCTCTACGCCCCTTTTTGGACAAAGTCAAAAATGTGCTGCCATGTCGACGGACGAAACACGTCAAGCCAGTGCCCGTCGCCGATGACGCTGTAGCCGACAGCCACTCCCACCGCTAGGCAGATGACCATCAGTGCGATGACCATGATCAGCCGCAGCAGCACTGAAACGAACCGGGCGCGCGCAAAATGGCGCGTTTCCGGTGTTGTTTCCACCTCAGACGGCGGGGAGGTTTTCGTCACCGGCGACCGTTCTTGCAAGGCCGCGGCGCTCCCGTCGGTCGAAAACGCGGCCAAGCGCGCTTTCCTTCGCTGTTTTCGCCGTTCGCTGCGAGAAAGCGGCTCGTTTTTCGTTTCGTTGCCCATGTTCATCTCTCCTTAAGAGGAGCGCACGTTGTTAATGAGCCCGAGCATTTGTTCGGAAATGGAAATGGCGCGGGCGTTGAGCTGATAGGCACGGCTCGTTGTCATCAAGCCGACGAGTTCCTCGCCAAGATCGACGTTCGCTTGTTCGAGCGCGCCTTGCTTGATGCGGATTTGGTTGCGCAAACCGCCGTTCAACTCTTCACTGGCGCTTGGAACGGCGGGCAGAGTGAAGACGTTGTCGCCTTTGGCCTCAAGGAGCTGCGGGCGGCGAATCGCCGTGACACCCAAGTTGACGCGGGCGACGACCGCTCCATTGGCGTCGATGGCGGTCAACGTTCCCGTCGGTGACAGTTGCACGTCATGCGTATTCGCTGGCAGCACGATCGGTGCGTTCGTTTCATCAAGCACGAACAGGCCGTCGCTTGTCGTTAACGCGAGCTGGCCGTTCATCGGCGTCAGCGAAAAGTTGCCGGCGCGCGTGTAGCCGATCGCAGCGGCACCGCTAGCGTCGACGGTGCGGACGCGAAACCATTGGTTGGTCGCGGTGAAAGCGAAATCGAGGGCGCGGCCCGTCTCGACAAGCGGCCCTTGCGCAGTGACGAGCATCGTCGAAGCGAGTCCGGCCCCGTTTCCGTAGCGCACCCCCGCCGGCGTTTGCCGGGGCGCTTCGTCGTTTGGCAGGCGGTCGACTTGCTGGGCCAGCAGCTCAGCGAAGCTCACTTCGCGCCGTTGAAAGCCGACGGTGTTGCTGTTAGCGATGTTATGGCTGATCGTATCAAGCCGCTGCTGCAACGCGTTCATCGTATTGGCGGCGGTGAACATCGAGCGGAGCACAGGCTTGTCCCCCTTTCATCATTTTAGGCGGCCGACTTCGTTGACGGCCTTGTCCAAACTGCGGTCGTACGCTTGCACGATTTTTTGGTTCGCTTCAAAGGCGCGGTAGGCGGCGAGCAAGTCGGTCATCGTCCGCTCGACGTCGACGTTCGACCGCTCAATGAAGCGCTGCTTTACCGTATACGTCACATTGCCTGGCGCCGGCGGCAGCGGACCTCCGGTGCTGCGGAAGAACCCGTTTCCTTCCTTCACTAAGGTGTTCGGATTGGCGGCAAACGCGACACCAAGACGAGCGGTTGCCCCTGTTTCGTCGATGATCATTCCATCGTCACGGACGGAAAACTGTTCGCTTGACAGAGGAATGCGCTCACCGCTCGCATCAAGCACATACCAGCCGTTTTGAGTCGTCAAATAGCCGTCCGGGCTCAACGTGAAATGCCCGTTTCTTGTGTAACGGATCTCGCCTTGACCGTTTTCAACGGCAAAAAACAGCGCGCCGCGCTCACCGCTCGTTGGATCGACCGGAACTTGTCCATCCATTAAGGCGACATCGGTCGAAAGCCCGGTTTCTTTGATATCCCCTTGGCGAAAGTTCGGAATCAGTTCTTGCATATAAACGCCGGTATTGAGCGGGCCAATCACGGTTTGGGTCGGAATGGCGCGCGGAGGGTTGGCTGGAACCGAACGATCGGCAAGACGGCTCATCAATAGCTCCGGAAACGCTCTCATCGCTCCAACGTCCGCTTTATACCCCGGCGTTTCGGCGTTCGCCAAATTGTTCGTCAGCCAATCGACGCGGCGCTGTTGCGCGAGCATGCCGCTCGCGGCTGTATACAATCCTCTCAACATGGCTATCACCTCGCTTGTCCTCATTTTGGCCTTCGTTCGTCGCAACGTTCGGACGGCGTAGCCTTATTTTGTCGCTTTTCATCATTCGCTGGCCCTTCGCGCTCGTTGAGCGACCTAAGAGACCGGTGATGCAATCGTGCATACCGCTTCCTGCCATCGTTTCTCAAATAGAAAAGCCTTGTCGCATCAGGATCGTCTTTCAAACGCTCCCCCATTGCTCAACAGAAACAACCGTTTTTCACCGACTTTCTAGGAGGTTGGTGATTTAGTGAAAAATACCGCTGAGTTCCACCCTTTTCTCAATTAGAGAAACATCGCAGAATCAGCTTTCTTTTCCGAATGAAAGTGCCGTCAATTGATGTGTGACAGCAGTGTTTCACCAGCCTTCTAGGAGGCTGGTGATTTCATCCTAGATACGGGTTTTCCATTTCATTTCTCAATTAGAAAAACATTGTTGCATCGGCCCCACGCGTTCCCCCATTGATGAAGAGACTCAGCCGTTTTTCACCGGTTTTCTAAGCCATCTCGGTTCACGGCCTCAACCGAAAAGGCCGACAACCTTCCGCAAGGCAAAAGAAGCTGCGCGGTCTAGGCGGCACAGGCAACGGCCCTTTTTCTTTATTATAGATGGGCAAAAGCGGCCGCCGCATCCCCCGCCTTTCCTTTTTTCGCGCATCTTCTGTCCGCCCGTGGGGCGCTGGCGATGAATCAACCGTTAAAGAAGCTGCGTTTTCGGCGCGCGGTCGATGTTCTCGAGCATCAATCCGGTGCCAAGAGCGACGCAGTCCATCGGATTCTCGGCGACAAACACCGGGAGCTTCAGCTCTTCTGACAGCAGCAAATCAATGCCATGAAGCAAGGCGCCGCCCCCCGTCAAGATGACGCCGCGATCGATAATGTCCGCCGACAGCTCTGGCGGCGTGCGCTCAAGCACGCTTTTGGCCGCTTGGACAATCAATGACACCGGTTCGCGGAGCGCGCGTTCGATTTCATCGGAACGGATCGTAATCGTGCGCGGCAGCCCGGTGACAAGATCGCGGCCGCGGACGTCGATTTCCTCGGCCCGTGCGCCTGGGAATACCGTTGCCACTTTGATTTTGATTTCTTCGGCCGTTCGCTCCCCAATGAGCAGTTTATATTCACGCTTGATATAGTTTAAAATTTCCATATCAAACTTGTCCCCGGCCATTTTAATGGAAGAGGCGGTGACAATGTCTCCCATCGAGAGAACTGCGACATCGGTCGTGCCACCGCCAATATCAACGACCATGTTTCCGCACGGCTGAAAAATGTCCATTCCGGCGCCAATGGCAGCGACTTTCGGCTCTTCCTCCAAGTACACTTTTTTGCCGCCGCTTTTTTCCGCCGCTTCTTTGATCGCTTTCCGCTCGACGGATGTCGTGTTCGTCGGGCAACAAATCAAAATGCGCGGTTTGGCGAAAAAGCCTTTGAGGTCGAGCTTGCTTAAAAAGTGCTTCAACATCGCTTCTGTAATGTCAAAATCGGCAATGACGCCGTCTTTCAGCGGCCGAATGGCAACAATATTCCCAGGAGTACGTCCGACCATTCGTCGTGCTTCTTCGCCGACTGCCAGCACCTTGTTTGTATTTTTGTCGATCGCCACGACGGACGGCTCATTGAGCACGATGCCTTTGCCTTTGACGAAAATGAGGACGTTCGCCGTGCCTAGGTCAATACCGATATCTCGTGAAAACATACCTTGCCCTCCTTGCCTCTGCCCTAAAAAATCATTCCTAATAGGTTATTTTACCATATGGCGACCGCAAACGGCAGATGGCAAGGAAAAAAGTCAGTTATTTTTTACCGCCTGTTTTTTATACTTTTTCTTTGTCGCTTCACCGCCGCGCAAATGGCGGATCGATTTATGGTAATCGAGAATTTGTTTGACTTCTTGGGCCAGCTCCGGGTTGATTTCCGGCAGCCGCTCGGTCAAGTCTTTATGAACGGTGCTTTTGGACACGCCAAATTCCTTCGCGATGACGCGAACGGTTTTCCTCGTCTCCACGATATACTTGCCAATCTTGATCGTACGCTCTTTGATGTAATCGTGCACACCACTCGCCCTCCCTAAGTTGGATGTGAGAAGTGAGAAGTGTGAAATGAGACTCGTCTTGCCTATGATGAGCGCCGCTTTCGTTGGATGTCTCGGAAGCGTCTTCGCCGCGTCGCTTGCCGGTTGTGAACGATCCCCACCTCAACCACTCTCATTGCTGTTCAATTTGTAACATTTTATTAGACAAATCGGGCATATATACCAGAAACATCAAGGCGGACAACGGTTTTTTTCACAATTTTTTACGGTTTGTAACGAACGGAAAATGGGAAACGACTATATTGTAAAAGAGGTGAAAAGGAGGCACCGACATGGGCAAAAGAAAAGTGATCGGCATCGTTGCGGCATTAGCAGGGATGACGGCAGCGAACGCACTGCTCGTGCATGTTAATGCCGACGATCGGCCGCAGGCAAAAAACCACATTCTTGGCCCCGCCCCAGCAGGCAAACCGGGATCCGCAGGCGGGAAAGGCATCATCGCCGGGACGTTGGAGCCGTCATTGACATATAAGAAGAAAGACGGCGTCTATGTGTTTACCTTCACAGTGAAAAACCAAACCGAGCGCGTGCAAACCGTAACATTTACGAGCGGAAAAAAATACGACTACATTTTGTACCGCGATGGCAAAAAGGTGAAGCAGTTCAGCGAAGGAAAGATGTTTACGCAAATTTACGAGCAGCGGACGTTAAAACAAGGACAAGAACTGTCCTTTCAGGAAACGTTCCGCCGCCTAAAACCTGGAACATACACACTTGAGTGGTGGCTCGCCGACAAAAACTGGCCGAACGCCCGGGCGAAGGTGACGTTTACGATCAAATAAAAAACGAGCGAAAGAGGGAGCGAAGGAGCGGAATCCCCTCTTTCGCCGCTACATATGTGAGTTTCACCAAGCGGCGACCGCTCCATCCGTGCGCGGCTCCGTCCCGGCGGCGAGCACGCCAGTGTCAGGATCGCGCCAAATGATTTGCCCGCGCCCGAACGGGCCGCCGTCAAGCGCCATGCGGATGTCATGCCCTTTGCGAGCGAGCGCTTCGGCGATATGACGCGGGAAGTGCGGCTCGACGAGCACGGTTTTCCCTTCTAGCCACTGCCAACGCGGCGCATCGAGCGCCGCTTGCGGATTCAGCGCGAAATCGACCGTATTCATGATCACTTGCATATGCCCTTGCGGCTGCATGAATCCGCCCATGACGCCAAACGGGCCGATCGGTGTGCCGCCTTTCGTCAAAAAGCCCGGGATGATCGTATGGTACGGCTTTTTCCTTGGCGCGAGCCCGTTCGGATGGCCGTCATCAAAGACGAAGTTATGGCCGCGGTTGTGCAGGGCGATCCCTGTGCCCGGCACAACGAGGCCGGATCCGAAGCCCATGTAGTTGCTTTGAATATAGGACACCATATTCCCTTCACCGTCAGCGGCAGCCAAATAGACCGTTCCGCCTTTTGGCGGCGTTCCTAGCTCCGGCGTGAGCGCCTCCTTGCCGATTTGCGCCCGGCGCATGGCGGCAAACGATTCCGATAACAGCTCGTCTGGATTGTAGTCCATATAGCGGCGGTCGGCGATGTACGCCTTCCCATCGGCAAAGGCCAGCTTCATCGCCTCGATTTGCCGGTGATGCGTCTCGACATCCGGTATGCTTGGGACGTCAAAACCGTTCATGATGTTGAGCGCCATCAACGCGACAAGCCCTTGGCCGTTCGGCGGAATTTCCCATACCTCATACCCGCGGTAAGAGACAGAAATCGGCTCAACCCATTCCGGTTCATACTCAGCGAGATCCTCGAGCGTCAAAAAGCCGTCGTATTGCTTCGAAAAGGCGGCGATTTTTTCCGCCAGCTCGCCGCGGTAAAAGCTTTCCGCCTCCGTTTCGGCGATGGAGCGCAGCGTCGCCGCATGGTCAGGCGACGCCCATACTTCCCCGATCTTCGGGGCGCGGCCGCCCGGCGCAAACGTCGCGAACCACGAAGCGAACTCCGGCCCGCGAAGCGCCTCTTTGTATGTACGAAACGCCGCGGCCCAGTACTTTCCGAGCACCGGCGACACCGGGTAGCCGTTTTCCGCATAAGCGATCGCCGGCGCGAGCGTCTCCACAAGCAGCAAGCGGCCGAAACGCTTTGACAGCGCCGCCCATGCCGCCGGCGCCCCCGGCACCGTCACCGGGGCGAAACCGTATGTTGGCATTTCCGTATAACCGCGCTCTTTCAACGCTTCAATCGAGATCGCGTTCGGCGCATAGCCGCTCGCATTCAGCCCATACAGTTTTCCGTTCGTCCACACAAGGGCGAACGCATCGCCGCCGATGCCGTTCGAGGTCGGCTCGACGACCGTTAAGCAAGCGGCCGCAGCCACCGCTGCATCGATGGCGTTGCCGCCTTTTTTCAGCACCTCAAGCCCCGCTTGCGCTGCGAGCGGCTGCGATGTCGCCACAACACCGTTTTTGGCGAACACCGTCATCCGCTGCGAGGGGTGGGGGTGGTATAAGTAGTCCATGGCCGCGCTCCCCTTTCTTTTGTTCAGGAAATAGAGTCAATAGTGTGAATTTTCCTTTTGTTTTATTTTAAAAGAAAGAGAGTGGTGATTTC
>NZ_JPYA01000030.1 GCF_000750005.1 Geobacillus icigianus
AATTTTAAAAAAACGTTGATTTATTAATGTTTTTGACTATATAAAATTCCTAACAGATTCAATTATGTTATCTGTTATGTTTCTGTTAGATGTCTTTATCTATTTTTACATAAACTCTTTGATTTTTCCCTTTTATCCAAGACTGTTTGCTTTCATACCCCACATTCGCTAATCTCCGTCCAAATTCCACTTTTCCTACTTCTCGTAGTCCATTTTCCATACAAAAGGCAACATAGGCGTTATATACATCTTTTGCTGGACGATTTAAAATCAAATGCTGATTTTCGCTCTCGAACGCTAATACACTATCACTCGCAATAAAGTATTCTTTCGTTTTTGCTTGAATCGTTAAACTATCGGTTAACTTGCCGCCATTCGCTTTGATTCGTTGAATGCCTTCAAGTGCTAAACGCAAAATATAACTTTTCGCATTCGGCGACGATAATTTACGATCCAGATCCAAGTCGCGACGTTTGACGTGATTGTCGCAAGGGATGACGACCACGCGCCGAGCGATGCCGCCAGACTTGTCTTTAAACGTCGGCATATCATTACATGTAAAAATGAGCGTTGCTCGATTTTTCAACTTGAACGGCTGCTGGTAAATCGGGCGAACCATAATTGGGTCACCGGAAGCGAGCGTTTTAAAGTTTTTTGACTGTTCCATATAGCTTGCGTCGATATCATCGCCAATGTTTACGAGCTTTCCCTCTAAGAACGCCACACTTGTGGCGTCGTTAAAGTCATTTAACGTGAGTTGTGACGCCAATTCTCCTGCAAATTCACTAATCATTTTCAAAAATGTACTTTTTCCGTTATTCCCTTTATGTCCTTGAAAGAAAAAGACGATGTGCGGAAACGAATGCGTCATTAAGATATGCCCAAACATTTCTTCAATGACCATACGCAAGTCTTTTCGGTTCATCGTAAAAAAGTCTAAAAACTGGTCAACGTGTTCGTCATAAGCGCCTTCTTGATATTGCACATCCAAGTAATAGGGAGTGAACCCATAATCTGCTTCAATAACTTCACCATCGTCGATAATATACCCGCCTGGCAACTTAATCGGAAAGTCTTGTTCTTCGATATATTCGGATTTGATTTTAAATAGTTCAATCAGTTGTTTATGCTGGTTTGGTTTTAATTTAATTAGCTTATCAATTTCACGTAGTAGTTTATTGTCATTGTGCACGTAATGATCGTCTTGTTTAAAATACAGCTTTTGCTGATAGTATTTAATGTCTAACCGTGAAACGAGCACTTCACTCGTCATGACAATATCTTTTTCGTTGAGAAATTGAACAGCTTGTCCTTTTTTCTTTTTGTCGTATGTTTGGTTAACGGACTCAATGACATGGATAAGTTCTTTTCCCAAAGGTTCGCCAAATACAAGTTCGTCAATAAAATGAGCCAATTCCTCGATAAACGCATCGTCCAACTCATACATTTCTTTCGCGGTGAGTAAGTGTGTAAATAACGCAGAGTTACGTCCTTGGTGCTCTACAAGCCCCGTTAACACGTGTTTTAAGTGCATCGGGTGTAAATAGACTGGAAGCATCGGAAGTGCGCTCAAATCGCCTAAAAAACGCTCATTTTGCATCGGTCGCAATTTGCCATTTTGTTTAATAACGGCCATAGACTTTTTCCCTGTCTTGTAATCAACGTTGATCCCAGACACCGTCAATTTTCCTGTCCAGTTCTTTATCATGACGCCTTTCGGCTTTTGGTAATACAAATGGCAACCGCGACTGGTTTCTACTCGTAAAGTGGGAAAGAGGCGAAAGAGTTTTTCTATCGCCTCATTCCGTTCGTCAAAATCGACGACGACGATCGAACTGTTTAGCAAAATTGCTGCGTCTTCATAGTGTTCGTGTGTCGTGCTAAAAATATCGAGTGAATGTTTCGGCACTTTCCCATCTAATTCGATGTATTTAATCATCTTGTCACCTGCCTTGGTGTTTGGCTTGTATAAATCCTAAACAATGCTCCCGAATCTTTTGTGCCGTTTTCGGACCGATTCCTGCAATTTCTTCTAATGATTCCAGCCACTCGAGCATAATTTTTGTGTCTAACTCGTTTTGTCGCTTAGCACCTGCTTCGAATCCTTTATTCCACGCTGTCATGATGTCTGGATGAAAGGGAGAAGTGATTTTCTCCCTTTGTTGTTTGTACTTCATTAATAACCACCGTCTTGGCGCTGGTGATTGATTTTGTTTTTAGCCATGTATTTCTCAAAAATCGTTTCTGGTGTTAACCCGACCATGCGTGACAAGGATAATAGAAAATGCCACAGGTCAATCACTTCCTCTTGCAATCGATCTATGTCAATTCGTTTTTCTTGTTTCCACCATTTCCAGTTCACTTCGCGACGAATTTCATCGATTTCGCTTTCCATTGCAATCGTGATAGCGACTACCCATTCATCGAGTGTTTTATCAATTTTGCGTTCTTTAATAATGCGTTCATCTAGTGCTCGTTGCATATCAAACATCGCTTCGAGTTTTTCGATTTCCTCGTCTTCGATTATTTCAACCGCAGTTGCTAAACCTGTTGCAAAGTCGTGCAATTTGTGTCTATTTGCCTCTGAGATTAGTTTTTTTAGACGTTCTTTTGCGCTTGAAACTGTTTTTTCAAAATGTTCCAAGATGTTTGGTTTCGTCATTTCTTACTCCTCCCTTGCACTCGTAAAGTAGTTATTAAACTTATCCCGTTTCGGAAATTCACCTTTTGTTGGAAACACATCGACAGGCGCTGCGCATTGATAACACTCTACTTCTTTTACGCCTTCTTTTTCGTATCGTACCCCTTTAAAACCGCAATTCGGGCATTCATAAAATACTTTGTAGTGAGGAATGCCGTCTTTTACTTTAATGCCTGTGAGATGAAATGTCGGCTTTCCTTCTTGCGCTGCTTTTTGTTCTTGTTCCCGATACCAGTCACGGAGTGCTTCTGGGAGTAACGGGAGCACGTCTTTCATTGGCTCCATCTTGATTTCGGCTGTTTTGAAATTTTTAATCTCGATTTTTGGTTTGATGGATACTTTCTTCTTTTTGCTCCCATGATCGAGAAGCCCTAAAAAATCGAGTGTTTTGTTAAGAAAATGTTCAAATGATTCAATTGGGAAATTTTCAATCTTCAAACGTGCACTTTTCTCTCCGTTTGACAACGTAATTTGAACGTTCATGTGGCAACCTCCTTAAAATACATTGCTTTGCACAAGCTTAATATAGTAGTTGATATCAATGAGCTTTTTGTTCATCTTGCCGAGTTCGCCGTTCCAAACAAAACTTTGCTCGCTCGTATGTGGCACTTTATAGTACTTATGGTCGCGAACTTTATACACACCACCGTAATGAAATTGGTTGGTCGCAAAAATACGGTTCACTTTTTGCAACGGCACCATTTTCCCATTCATCTCATGTGCCATCCCGTCAAATTTCCCTGCTTTGGCCACGACTTGAAACAAATCTAATTGATTGTTTTTCCACGCTTCAATGACGGTTTTTTGAATCGGGATGCCGTGCATATAAAAATTGACCAACGCTTTGTCGATGATGTGCAGACTGTTTCGTTCCCAGTCACCGCCTTGAAATTTTGACATTCTTCCTCTCGCCTTAATCGTTCCATCGGCGTATTGCACCACGTAATTATTCACATCTCGTTGTGCAATTTTGTGGATATCGTCCACATCTAGCGCCAGCTGATATTGTTCACCAAAGCGTCGAATGACTTCTAAAATCATGTCCTTCATGCCGTCTTCGTAAGCAATAATGATTCCATCCGTATTCGATTGGATCAATTGTGTAAACGGTTCGAGAAGCAAAATAAGATGCGTTAAAATAAGCTGACCGTTCATCGTCACATTGTTAAACTGCTTCGGGTCAAATAATGGATTGTATTCTGATTTCATCGCGCCGAATGCGCTGTTCAGCACAATCTTATAGATTTCGTGTTTTCGGTCGTTTTGTTTTTTTAGCGCTAAACGTTGTTCGTAAATGCGCGTGAAAAGTTCAGGACTCCCAGCTTGTCGACTAATAAATTGATTGTTAATCATCAGCGATGGAAAGTAAGACGAAACGTCAATTTGCATCATCTTACCTGTGTAACGATAGTTTTCAATCGCTCCATGGACGCCTCCGAAACCAAACGTATGCTTAATGCCAGCAATCTCAATTTCTAGCTTTTCTTTTTCCAGCGCGCCGTGCTCTTCGCCTTGTATGTATCGTTTCTTGATGTTTTCGTAAAAATCGACCACTTCGCGCGGCAGTTCGTTCAGTTGTAAGCGTCTGTCAAATTCTAGGTGCAATCGGTCGCGGGGTAGTTTCTTTGGTGTTGTCTTTAAGACGGCGGCCGAAAGACTTGCTCTTGTTTTCTTTACAGCTGTCACTGGCAACTTAAAAGCGTCAACGATTTCGAACTTACTCGTAAAATAGTCTTCGCGTAGTTCGAACACTTTTTTTGTTGTTCGAACATCGTTCTCGCAATACTGAAAGACAAGCTCTACCTCTTCTTTCGTTAGTGGACGGTTAATGTTGAAATCAATCGGTGTTTCTTGAATATCAAGACCCATGTTTGCCTGGACTTCTTTTAGTGACAACCCGTTAATTTCTTGCATGGCATCTAATGTGAGATAGCTAAGCGTGGCATTTACTTTCTCGCCGCGAATCAACTTTTGTGACAATTCATACGGATCTTTTCCTGTTAACAATCCGGCTAAAATAATGTCGTCATAGGCATAATTGTTATATCCGACTAATATGCTAGATGTAGATAAGCTGTTGCGGAGCTTATCTGTATCGTTATGAATGTGGATGGTGTGGTTCTCGGTCAGGAGAACCACCATCCAGTCGTGTCGAAACACTTCGATATCGTAAAATGTGAACATTTACACCACCATTAAAACGGGATGTCTGCTGATGCTAATTTGAAGTTTTGAAACTCTTTCATTTTCCCTGTACGCTTATCTTTATAGCGACTTGTTTTAAGTTCTAACTCCACTTGCGTGCCTAGCGCTTCTTGCAGCTTTTCTACAACAGCTGTTTCGATGTTCGCGATGTCGTCTACCGTTAACTCCACGTTAAACACTTGCGCTGCGTGTCCCCATAGCTTCTTAATGTTTTGCTCCAACTGCTTTTCAGTAAGCCAGTAGTTCGCGAAATACTTACGGTTTTCATAGCCTTCATTGATGATTGTAAATGTCAATGAGAGCCATTCTGTTCCTTTGTCGTTCACGCGGAACTGTACGTCTTCCAAGATGGCGTCATAGATGCCATCTGGAAGGTTGTCGTAGCCATTGTCATCCACGTTTGTTTGATGCGGGTTGAATCCTTCTTCTAACATTTTTTGAGCCAATGCTTTTAAGTTCATTACTTATTACCTCCTGTTTATCTTGTTAATTAGTTAAAGTAGTTATTTTACTCTCGGCGGACGCGGTGCAGCTGTACGCGGTTTCGGCGTTTGTTTCGACTCTTCTTTTGACTCGGTTTGCGCTTCTGGTTCTGCTTCGCTTGTTTGCATCACTTGCTCCTCTTGCTTTTCTAGCTGTTCCACAATTTTTTTTGCTTCTTCTTTGCTTGTTTGTGTTGGTTTATCGAAAGCGCCGATGACCGTATCCAAAATAGCAAGAATCCGTTCGTCTTGAATCCATTCACGCTGATAGGCTTTTCTCCGATCGACAGCTCTACGAATATAATTTTTGCCGATTTTTTGGCACAAGATGTTCATATCGCAGTTGCCGTTGACTGTGTTTAAGTGTTTCACGCTTAGTGAAGGCACTGGTTTTTCAATGTTGTTTTCTGTCACAGTTGCATAACGCGAAATGTAGATAACGTTCATCGGTAAAGCTTTGAGTTTGACAACCAGCGCAGTAAAAATCGACTTAAAAATACCAAATCCTTTTCCGTATGGAATGTCACCGATGTATTGTACGCCGTGCTCTTCGCAGATAGCCTGTTCGATTAGCGTTACTACATCGTCAATCACGTCAATGACGACTGTTTCGAAACCATGGTCAGTTGTTTCTAACTCTTTAATCAGTTCGTTTAACTGATCGATAACGCTAAAGCTGATTTGTCCCGTTTTCGGATCGCGCTCGTTTTTTAGATTGACGCTTGGCGTTTCAATTTGATCCGCGTTCCCATCGGTGTTGAAAATGACCGGATTCGGGAACTGGGAAGCCAAATATGACTTCCCGTGCATCGTTTGCCCCCAGATAAAGAAGTTGCGCGGTGTATCAACCGTTTTCTTTGGTTGATTTTTTGGTAGTAAGCCCATCTTAATTTGCCTCCTTTAATTTGATTCGAACGCTACCAGCCGTTTGGCTGACTTTGATATATTGTTGTGCGAGTTCTGGGTGTTCTTTTTTGAAGCGTGTGCTATCAAATGACTCGCGTTTGCTAGGAAGCACGCGCGTAATCACAATGCGGTCAGTTTCCCATTTTTTCACGTCGTATTCTTCCATGAGTTGATATAACTTGTCTTTCATCGCTTTATATTGCTCCTCTAGCTTTTTAAAGCTAGCAAGTTGTAACTCTAGCTTTTCGACTTGTTGTGCGACGATGGTTAATTCGTTTTGACCAACAGACATAAATTCTTGTTCTGTCATATCTGGCTTTTCTTTTAGATATTCGCAACGAATCCAGAACGTTTCAATCGCATCTAAAATGTGCTGCACGTATTGATCGTCGCGATGAATAACTTTAATTTGCAATCGGTCTGCATCGAATTCTGCATCAAAATTGTCTGGGCGCTCATAAAGCGCAAGCCATCCGTATTCTACGCCAAATTGATACATATACAATTGCATTTGCGCCTCATACGAACGAATATCTGGCGTTTTTCCGTGCGTTTTGATTTCAAGAATCAATTGATTTTCAGCATCATATCCATCAGTATTTGAACGAATCCCGCGCTCGACATCCGTTTTCGTGGCCGGTTGAAAGTTTGTTTCGTTGATTGCGTTAATATACTCGCGAATTTGTGGTTCCAATGCATTTCCATATGCTGTGTACTCATTTCCTTTAAAGTCCGACGGCTCAATGCCTGTTTTTTCTTTTGCTAACTGAAATTGCGTTTTGTATTTGCTAATGCCTAAAATCGCAGGTACATCAGATCCGCCGACCCATTTGTCGCGATGTTGAACAACATTCACATCTTTAACACCAAACATCTTTTCACGCTCCTATAAAATTTTTAAATAACTCTTCCGTAAAGTCTTTCTTCGCTGTGAGTGCCTCATATACAGCTTCTTCGATGCTGTTTTTGGTGATATATCGGTAGACCGTAACCTTTTTTGTTTGGCCATTTCGATAACAGCGCCCTAATGCTTGGTCGTAATCTTGATAGCTGTACGTTGGTGTATAGAAAATCACAATGTTGGCATATTGCAATTCAATGCCCGCAGCACCAGCTTGGTACTGAACGAAAGTGACTGTGTTTTTTAGGTTTTGCCACTCATTGTGTGAAGGCAATTTGTTGACTTTGCCACTTACTTCATAGATGGTTTTCGTTTTTTGCAACAAGTGCGCAAGCTGGTCTTTTTCTTGTTGGTAATAGTAGAAGATGACCATGTTTTCTTCAGTACTTTCTGCCAGCATTTCTGTATAGGCTAGCTTGTCCTTTTGATTTGCGTAAAAACGCAATCCGTGTTGCAACTTCATCAGCGTATCAAATGCGATTTTTCCCTCTTTTGTTTCTAACACTCGGTCTTTTTGAATGATTTTGTATTCTCTCGACGGTTGAAAGCGAACATCTTCAAAAACTAGTGGCGGTAAGTCAAGGCATTGTTCTTTTGATAGTTTCGTTGAAATACTTTGATACAATCGTTTCAAATGTTGTTGCTCTTTCCAGCCACTAATGACTTTGACAGACCGATCACCAAAATGTTTGGTTTCATAGATCGCATGGCGCTTTAAAAACTCGGTTTTGTTTTTGTAAAAGCGAAACATCAAAAAGTAATTGATTGTATCCATCCAGCCATTGCTGGATGGAGTGGCCGATAACAACACAAAGTGAGTCGATAACTTTGTTAGGGACAACGCAGCTTTTCCTCGTTGGCTTGATACATTTTTGATATAATGGCACTCGTCGAAAATGACGAAGTATCCTTTATACAGATGCCAATCTTTTGCGATTTTTCCGTATGACAGTTCGTTGTATGTAATCGCAATGTTGTAGTAATCTGCCACACGTTGAATTTCGCGGCTCCATCCACCTTCACGCAATTTTGCCGGAGGTTGAACAATTAATAATGGTTCGCCTTGATAATGCTTTAGATAATGATGGATCGAGAGAATGGTCTTTCCCGTTCCTGTATCTAAGGCATATAACCAGTCAGGATTACTTTTGTTCAAGGCGTCCTTTTGATAACTGTAAAGCATGTCGTAATTCTGCAATCTTTCGTTGTACGTCTTCGACGCTGTAAGCGACAAACGCGCACCCCCCGTTTTTGTTAATTTCATCAATGTTTAATTGTTGCAACGCTGATACTTTTCCACCTGGGCGTTTGATTTCGATGCCTACAAATACCGAGTCGATGCAAGCAATGATGTCAGGAACCCCTGCTTTTTGATACATCGAGCCGTGCACTTTCATATACCAAACACCCAGTCGATCTAAGTACCGTTTGATTTGGTTTTCAATCGTCTTTTCTGTCATATCGCACTCCCGTGTGATAAAATAAGATTGTGTGTGATGTGGAGTGCTTTGCCGTTTGGCGAAGCTTTTTTATTTTGCTACTAACTCTTTTGCATCAAATGCACGCATGACATATTCATAAATTTTTTCTGCTAACATGATATCGCCGTTGGGAAATTCCAAAATAACGTCATCTTCAAAAATTTCATCCCCTAGCGCGTCGATGCCCCAGTGTTTTATGTGCATTATGTTCCTCCCTTCTTTATACCCAGTGTTTGTTCAAATTTTTGTAATACTCAAAGAGCCCGCGCTTTTTTAAGTTGTTTAATTTTGAGCGGACGGTGGCTTCTGTTCTGCCGAGCGCCATTGCAATTAGCTTTGCGCCGTCCACGTCATAAAACTTGCATAAATACTCAAGATCCGATTCACTGAACGGTTTCCTGTGATTTTTGTGAAACTTCGGATGATACTTCATCCGCCCAACGCGGTCGTACTCAATAGGAGCCTCCTTCCGTAACGTATTGCGGCTCATTTCGTCCCTCCTTCCTGTTTATTTCGATGCGCCAGTGCGCATCGTCATGACCAGGAACAAACGTGACGGGCGGGGGAGAACCCGATAGTTCCTAGTCATGACGACAGGCACTAGACCTGTCGGGTATGCGTGTAGTACAATGGTGGTGTGTGGGGGCTAGCGTTGCCGCGCTGGCCGTTTTTCTTGTTGTAGCTCACGCAACCTTTGTTTCATTCGGTACTCAAACACCATGATGTGGAACGGATTGTTCCGCATCACCTCACAAACTCTCCGAATCTCTGAAACTTTCATTAAACGAGTAGTGAAGAAACGTACACTCATCACTCATTCCCCTTTCTTGCTACAACTGCAATATCAATCCCTTTCTCACGCAGCGTTTCCACGATTTTCACCAATTCATCGTGCCGTTCTTTCCGTTTGATAAGCTCGTCCAAATCTCGCTTGCAGCGAAGGAATTCCTCCGCCCATTTCTCTGCTTCGTCAAAGCGACCGTGTATCAATTCCAACCTTGCTTGTAATAAACACAATACGCCGAAATTGACCAGCTTCTTCGCCAAGTGACGGTCTTTTTCTAATACGTTCATTGCTTCATCTCCTCTCGGAGTCGAAGCCCGAACCGTTCAGGATACTTCTTGATTGCTTCAAGCACCGTTCCTAACGTCACAACGTTTTCGTGCAGTAACCCTTTATCGTCATCGAATGTTACTTCCGTAATAATGTTGCGATCCAAATCCAACACACTCACAACGTATAGTGGTGGTACAGCGTCAAATTCCAAAATGGACGATTGAATGATTTGCGGTTGTTTATAGAGCGCATTTACATGGTTACGTACAAACACCGGAAGCTCATCGAACGAGATACGTTTAATTTTCATTGTTATCCCCCTTCATTTCTTGCTCTTTCTGCTTTCTGCGCTTTTCATTTTCCTTGACCATCCGAATATAAATTTCGATAAAGTTATCTAGCGCTTCTTTTGACGGTTCTTTCCGTTCGCCCACGCACCGCACTACTACTTCCTGCGGTCTTCTTGTTCTTTTTTGCTTTCTCATGCTGACCATCTCCTTTGTAGGAGATGTATGCAAAGAAACGATGTGTACAGCCTTGCGAGTCACCGACAAATTATACACACCACCTTATGCGGTTTTTCCTTTAGACCCGTCCGACGCAAACAGATACTCTAAATCAAGGTCTGGAAAGAATTCCTTCTTGATCTTCAGCGCCTCGTCGTAATAAAACCGGAACTTCCCGTTTATCTTGTCGCTTACTGTTGAGCGCCGGACATTCAACAACTCGGCAATATCCTTCACCATTACTCCCCTCCGGGCCATTTCTGCCTTAAGGTT
This sequence comes from Geobacillus icigianus, assembly GCF_000750005.1. Lineage (GTDB taxonomy): Bacteria > Bacillota > Bacilli > Bacillales > Anoxybacillaceae > Geobacillus > Geobacillus icigianus. The sequence goes on from NZ_JPYA01000030.1 coordinate 10,513, forward strand.
TTTATACAATGTTTTTCCACCTCCTGTTTATCGATTGAACGCAATTTCGTTCGATTTAACTTTAATATAAACGCATTTTCGTTCAAGGTCAATAGATTTTTCATAAAAAATGAACAAAATTTCGTTACATCCACTTCACTTGAACGAAATTTCGTGCTAGATTATAAGTGTACGCTTTTTCGTACATACTTAATTAAAGGAGGTGATAGAAGTGACAAAAGAAGAGATTGTTGAACATCTAATGAAGAAAGCTGGATACAGCAGCCGGAGACAATTTGCAGAAGCCATCGGCATTCCACCTACCACTCTCAATTCCATGCTGACAAGAGGATTGGGGAAAGCCTCAATTGATAATGTCCTAAAAGTGTGCAAGGGGCTGGGTATTACGGTGGAAGAGCTTGAGATGATGGAGGCAAACGGATGGTCAGAGCCAAGACGCGATCAAAACAAACCACATTCTATTAAACTAGAACTTCCTTTATACGGAAGTATCGCGGCTGGCGCGCTTTCGACTGTTGATCCAGTCACTAAAGACAATGTGGAGTATATAGCTTTGCCGAAGCACATGTTAGGGAAATATTCGGACAGCAAAGATTTGTTCGCCTTAAAGGTGAACGGCGAAAGCATGAACAAAATAATCCCTAACGGATCGTATGTTGTTTGCAAGCCCATCGAGATAGGGGAACTGAAAGAAGACGACATCGTCATTTTTAGCCACGATAATGAATACTCGATGAAACGATTCAGGAAAGATGAAGATAATCGATTGTTGATCTTTAGCCCTGAATCAACCTTCAAAAAGTATCATGATATTGTCGTTCCATATGACACAGTTAATGATCTTAAAATCTATGCTAAAGTCATATGGTATGCCGTATTATTAGATTGAGTCTTTAGCGCTAAAGATTTAATCAGGGCGGGCGACGGCTCGCCCGTTTTTGTTAAGGGGGATTATCCGATGAAAGTCGCCATTTATGTTCGGGTCAGTACAGACGAGCAAGCGAAAGAGGGGTTTTCGATCCCCGCACAACGCGAACGGCTTCGTGCGTTTTGTGCAAGCCAAGGTTGGGAGATTGTGCAGGAGTACATCGAAGAAGGTTGGTCTGCAAAGGATTTAGATCGCCCGCAAATGCAACGGTTGCTTAAAGACATAAAGAAAGGAAATATCGATATTGTACTAGTTTACCGGTTAGACCGATTAACAAGGTCTGTATTGGACTTGTATTTGTTGCTTCAGACGTTTGAAAAGCACAATGTAGCGTTTCGTTCAGCGACCGAGGTATATGACACTTCCACAGCGATGGGGAGGCTATTCATCACGCTTGTCGCCGCGCTGGCGCAATGGGAGCGTGAAAACCTTGCTGAGCGCGTAAAGTTCGGCATCGAGCAAATGATCGATGAGGGAAAAAAACCTGGAGGGCACTCTCCGTATGGATATAAATTCGATAAAGATTTTAATTGTACGATTATCGAGGAAGAAGCGGACGTTGTTCGGATGATTTACCGCATGTATTGCGACGGATACGGCTACCGAAGCATCGCGGATCGGCTGAATGAACTAAGGGTTAAGCCGCGAATCGCAAAAGAGTGGAATCACAATTCTGTGCGCGACATTTTGACGAATGACATTTACATCGGTACGTATCGATGGGGAGATAAGGTTGTCCCTAACAATCACCCGCCAATTATTAGCGAAACGCTATTTAAAAAAGCACAGAAGGAAAAAGAAAAAAGAGGAGTGGATCGGAAAAGAGTGGGGAAGTTCCTTTTTACCGGTCTTTTACAATGCGGGAATTGTGGTGGACATAAAATGCAGGGGTCTTTCGATAAACGTGAACAGAAAACATACTACCGCTGTACAAAATGCCATCGAATTACGAACGAAAAAAACATTTTAGAGCCCTTGCTCGATGAAATTCAGCTGCTTATCACCTCGAAAGAGTATTTTATGTCCAAGTTTTCTGACCGATACGACCAGCAGGAAGTGGTCGACGTCTCCGCTCTAACAAAGGAGCTGGAGAAAATAAAAAGGCAGAAAGAAAAATGGTACGATTTGTATATGGACGATCGCAATCCGATCCCAAAAGAGGAACTGTTTGCAAAAATCAATGAATTAAACAAGAAAGAAGAAGAAATTTATAGCAAGTTGAGCGAGGTTGAGGAGGATAAAGAGCCCGTTGAGGAGAAATATAATCGATTAAGCAAGATGATCGATTTTAAACAGCAATTTGAACAAGCGAACGATTTCACTAAAAAAGAACTGCTATTTAGCATTTTCGAAAAGATCGTGATATACAGGGAAAAAGGGAAACTCAAGAAGATTACTCTTGATTACACCCTAAAATAAGCTGAACCTGCGTAAAAGTTAAGGTTAGGCAACTCACGCAAACTGACGGCACGTTTCTCGTTTCTCGCAAAAAAATCGACCACTTTACGTGGGAGATGTTGAAAGGAAGCACGTTCCTCGGCCAGCGGAAAGGCGGCATGCCGCAGATGGTCGGCGAATTTGTGTTGAAACAACACGGCATTGATCCGCATCAAGACTTGAAGCTCATTCAAAACGTCGATTTCGCCAACATCGCCAACGCGTTTGCGAGCGGGACCGGCGATTTCGTCCAGCTGTTTGAACCGACCGCGAGCATTTTTGAGCAAGAAGGAAAAGGCTACATCGTCGCTTCCTTTGGCACGGAGTCCGGGCGCGTCCCGTACACATCGTACATGGCAAAGCAAAGCTATATAAAAGCGAACAAAGACGTCATTGAAAAATTTACGCGCGCCATCTACAAAGCCCAGCAATGGGTCGCATCGCACAGCGCCTCGGACATCGCGAAAGCCATTCAGCCGTATTTCAAAGACACGGATTTGGCCCTCATCGAAAAAGTGGTTGATCGCTACAAAAGCCAAGGCACCTACGCGACCGATCCGATTTTGGATGAAGACGAATGGAACCACTTGCAAACGATCATGGATGAAGCCGGTGAGCTGCCAAAACGCATCGATCTCGAAACGCTGGTGGATTCATCGTTTGCCAAAAAAGCGATGAATGAGTAACGAAAGCGGGTGAATCGGATGTTTCTTGCCATCGACCGCCTCTCGCACACGTATTTTACGAAAACGACCGCCGTCACCGCGCTCGATCAAGTGTCGCTGTCCGTCGAGAAAGGAGAGTTCGTCTCCTTTCTCGGCCCCAGCGGCTGCGGCAAAACGACGTTGTTGTCGATCATCGCCGGACTGATTGAGCCGACGGAAGGATCGGTCTGCATCGACGGCGAGCTGCTTTGGCCGCGGGAAGCAAACGCCGCTATGGCGCGCCGGGCGGGCGGAGCGGATTCACCGATCCGCCGCGCGGTCGGCTACATGCTTCAGCAAGACTACTTGTTTCCGTGGAAAACGATCGAAGAAAACATCTTGCTCGGCCTTAACATCACGGGGACGTTGACGCCGGAAACGAAAGAGCGCGCGCTCGCCCTGCTTACTGAGATCGGCCTTGGCGGCGTGGAATCGTATGATCCGAATCAGCTGTCCGGCGGCATGCGCCAGCGCGCAGCGCTTGTGCGCACGTTGGCGACCGACCCGAAGCTGTTGCTGCTCGATGAGCCGTTTTCCGCCCTTGACCAACAGACGAAACTGAAACTGGAGGAACTTGTCTGGAAAACGTTGCAGCAATACGGAAAAACAGCGGTGCTCGTCACGCACGACATCGAGGAAGCCATCGCCATGAGCGACCGCATTTTCTTGTTTTCGCCGCGGCCAGGGCGCCTCGTGCGGACGTTTCTCATTCCTGATGAATTGCGGCGCTGCTCGCCGCTTTCCGCCCGCCAGCATCCGGCGTTTTCCGCGTTGTTTCAATCCATTTGGAAGGAGATGGAGTCGCTTGAATCCGGTCAATAATCGCATCAACGCATTGCATGACGCCTATCTGGCCGCACTCCGCAAAGAGCGGCGCGTGATCCGCCTTTGGCAAGCCGCGCTCCTTGTCGCCTTTTTCGCCGTCTGGGAAGCGGCGAGCCGCTTTCATTGGGTCGATCCGCTCTTGTTCAGCTCTCCGTCCGCCATTTTCAAGCTGTTCTTGGAAAAAATCGGCGATCACTCTCTTCTCACGCATACGTGGGCGACTTTGTTTGAAACGATGCTCGGGTTTGTCATCGGCACGGCCGGCGGCGCGCTGATCGGCGCGTTGCTTTGGTGGTTTCCGCGCCTCGCCAAAACGCTCGACCCGTATTTAGTCGTCTTTAACGCCATGCCGAAAGTCGCACTTGGGCCGATGTTGATCGTCGCCCTCGGGCCGGGGTTTACCTCGATTATCGCCATGGGGGTCGTCATTTCGATCATCATTACGACGATTGTCGTTTATGCGTCGTTTCAAGAAGTCGACCCGAACTATATGAAAGTGTTGCGGACGTTCGGCGCCACCCGCTACCAATGTTTCAAAGAAGCGGTGCTGCCGGCGTCGTTTCCGGCCATCATTTCCACGTTGAAAGTGAACGTCGGCCTCGCTTGGGTCGGCGTCATCACCGGCGAATTTCTCGTCTCGAAACAAGGGCTCGGGTATTTGATCATTTACGGGTTTCAAGTGTTCAATTTCACCCTCGTCCTCATGAGCCTGCTCATTGTCGCCTTGCTGTCGACCGTAATGTACCAGCTTGTCGCCTTGATCGAGAAAAAATGGGGCAGCCGCCGCTAGCGGGAGGCGCACGCCAAGGCTTGGCGCCTCTTTCATCGGCGGCGCGCCTAACAAGCTGGTGAAAAACCGCTGTTTTCCATTGAGCAATAGGTGAACGTGTGAAAATGCTAAAGGATTCTCTGTTTGAGAAACGAGACGGAGAAGCGCCCTTCTTCCATCACAGAGATCCTAACGCCGCCTCGGCGTGTCGTTGTTTTTGTGATTCCCAGTACCCTTCAGAGATCCTAACGCCGCAAAGCGAGCGTTCGCTCGGCATTGGCGGTGTCGCTCGACTCGGTCCGCCAGCGTGCGGCAACAGAACCGGTTTCGCTGGCGCTTGAAACGCGGGACGGCAACATCCCGTTCGCCGGCGACGGATCGGCCGCCCTCAACCAATCCACCCGCGCCGGTTAATTTCCGCAAGCGCCAACGGAAGCACCTCATCCTTCATAAGATAGCTAAACCGCTGATCGGCGCGGATCGGATCCGGCAGCGCCTCAAGCAACACCGGGCCGTTCGTCTCCGCATAGGACCTCCGCTCCGCAAGGCTGGCGATCTCAGCGAAATAAATGTTTTTCACGATATCTGGCTCGACCTCGTATTGACCGATGTATTCGAGCCGACCGACGATTCCGCCCGTTTCTTCCTTCACCTCGCGAACCGCGGCAGCCGCGGCGGTTTCCCCGCGTTCCACTTTGCCTCCGGGAAACTCAAGCCCCCGGCGCGGATGATCCGTCAGCAACCACTGACCTTGGTAGCGGCAAATGACCCACACATGCCCGGGGGCCGAGGAAAACGGATGGTCCGCAAAGGCCAGCCGGACGCGATACCCGTAATAATCGCGAAATTCATGCATCGGACTCGCCCCTTTCCCCTCCCCATTATACCGAAAAAAGCCGCCCCGTCTGCGGCTTTTTTACTCGTTCGTTTCGTTTTCAGCGGGAAGAATGCCAAGCGAGCGGATGTGCGCCTTCGCCTCCTCATTGCCGAGCCGATAGATTTGCTCGTAAATCTTTGTCAGCGTCCGATCATAGGCGTCGTTTTCCCGATCATAATGGTATTGGACGTACGGCACATGGGCGCGCCAAAACGCCTGCCAATCCGTCGAATAGTTTTGGTCGAAATACTCGCGCAGCTCAGCGATTTCCCGATCGGTCGCTTGAATTTCAAAATCCCATGACGATGCCGTCTTCAGCTGCGAAATTTCCCCCGTGGCCATGGAAACGTAGTACGTCTTCTTCCGTTCGTCTGCCATACTCGTTCACTCCTTCTGCTCTTTTTGTTTAGTGTGGGGGGATCAAGAAAAAATATGCACCGTTCAATCGCGAAACCGTTTCTGTTGCATTGGGTTTGGCCGTACTGATCGGGAAAACGATGCGGCCGAAAGCTGTCTCGCAGCCTGCAACCGGGGCGGTTCGCCAGCGCGGGAAACACCGCGCCGGCGGCCGCGTTTTCAACGCCGATACGGCAGAAAAGCGCGCTCATTCTCCTTTCGCTCCCGGCATCGCCCTGCCAAAACGGGGCCATTCCCCTCCAACCAAGGCCGGCAATACGCGGTTCATTTGATCTCGTCTTTCAATAGCTCGATCGCTTTGCGCAGCACGGCTGGAATCGGAACGCCGGCCCGACCGGCGTTTTCGACAATCGAGATAAATTCGTTGGCGATATAGAAAAAGACAATGGCATCGCGTATGATGTGCATATTCCAGCCGATGGCCAAATCGACGAGATGTGCAGCGGCCACCAAAACAAAAATCAACAGCTTGCGGATGATGCCGCGAAACCCGACTTGGCTTGACAACTTCCCTTCCAGCGCGCTAGCAATCATGCCGGTCATATAGTCAACGACAACAAGCGCCACCAAAACGACGACAAATGAATCCACGCTGCCGACGAATATCGACAGAAGCGAACCGAATAGAGAGATTCCCATCATAGGCGCCGATTTATTCACATGCCTCCCCCTCTTCCTCAAGGTGCGCTTCACTATCTTATGCAGGCGGAAGCGGGGCGGCCGCGGCGTTTTTCTTATCCATTCCTTTATTCGACAAAATGACAGAGGGTGCCCGAAAAGGATCGGGACACCCTCCATCATCGCTATATTATAGACTTCCATGACGAAACATTTTCGTCTCCATCGGAAGGATAAAAATGTCCTTACGTTGAATGCTGGAACTTTACGCATTTTCGAATTCGGGTATTTTCAGGAGAGATACTAAACGGCTTCCTTTCCACACGATATGCTCTGTCTTACTTGAGGGGAGATCGCCTTTTGGATCAGCCCCTCTGTCGCCGCTACTTATATACGTAATGACCGTGTTTGGCGCACGATCTGTCGCGCCATCTTGGAGGCCGGTGATTTAAGGGAAACTTCTGCTCTCCAACAGTGTTTCTTAAATTAAAAAACGTTGCAACGTCATCATTTCGTTCGTTGTGATTTCTCACCCATCGAACGAATCTGCTGTTTTTTACCAGCCACCTTGAAAATCACCGGCCGTTTTGGTCAACCTCTACCGTTTATCGTCCCAAAAACGATTTCAGCATCCAAACATGCTTTTCCAAGCTGCGGTGAATCCCAAGCAGCATGTCTCCCGTTGTTTCATCGCCGACTTCGTCTGCGACTTGCATCCCTTCTTTCAATTCTCCAATCATCGTTTCAAAATCGCCGACAATGGCGGCGACCATTTGCTCGGCCGTTTCCGTCCCGGATGCTTCCTTGACCGATGCCTGCTCCAACGCGCCTTTCATCGTCGCCACTGGCTTGCCGCCGAGCGCCAACAGTCGCTCAGCCAGCGCGTCAATGTGAACGGCCGCTTCATTGTACAGCTGTTCAAACTTCTCATGCAAAGTGAAAAACTGCGGCCCGGTGACGTACCAATGGTAGTTGTGCAGCTTCACATACAGCACAGTCCAGTTTGCGATTTGCTTGTTGACAATGTTTGTTAACGATTTTTCCATACTCATTCCTCCCTATGGTTTCTTTACCCAGCCTACCCGCTGTTGAAACATCCGAATCTTGCCGATGAATAGGTTGCCCGATTCTAGCGGAAATATGAATGCGGGCGCCGGTGCATGGTATCATGGAAAGAAAAAGGCAGGCGCGTTATGTACTCGACACTCGCGATTGGTTTGCTCATCATGGCAGTCATTCTGTTCTTGGCAGTCGCCACCACTTCGACAGCGTATAGGTATAAACATACCATCGACCCGCTGCCCGAGAAACGGATCGACCAACAACAAACCGGCCCAAAGCAGCCGCAGTAGCGGCGCGGGCCGGCTTGTTCATCAGCCAAACACCTTTTTTAGCTCTTCTTTTTCCTGCGACAGCCAAAAGCGCAGCAACTGTTTGGCCGCCTCAAGGTCATGCAGCTTCGCCTGGCCGCATTGCCGCTCGGTCGCCGCCGGCACTTCCGCCGCCTCGAGCGCGTCCTTCATCGCTTCTTCCAGCAAATCGATGACGTCGTCCACGGTCGGCGATCCGCTGACGACAAGGTAAAACCCGGTCTGGCAGCCCATCGGCGAGATGTCGATAATATCGAAATGATCGTATTTCGCCGCATGTTTGCGCAGCGTATACGCCAATAAATGTTCGAGCGTATGAATCGCCGCCGGATCCATCGCCTCTTTATTCGGTTGGCAAAAACGAATGTCAAACTTATTCACAACGCCGTCGCTGCCGACTTTGTGAACGCCGCAGTGCCGCACGTACGGCGCTTTGACCGCGCAATGATCGAGCTCAAAGCTTTCCACTGGTGAAGGCATGTTCCATCACTCCTGACCATTTAGTTTCGTTTTTATCATAACCAAAACGGTGCCCGTCCCGCACCTTTTTTGCCTGCTTCCGCTCCCCGCTTTCCCTGCGCGCGTCTTTTCTTGAATATCGAACCCATTTGTCCTATGCTAAAGACAGTGAAACACGGAAAGGAATGGTGTCGGTTGGCCCAACTCATGATCGCGCTCATCCGTTTTTACCAGCGGTTTCTCTCCCCGCTCAAACCGCCGACATGCCGCTTTTACCCGACCTGCTCGAACTACGGGATCGAAGCGATCCGCCGCTTCGGCGCGCTCCGAGGAGGATGGCTGACGACAAAGCGCATTTTGAAGTGCCATCCGTTCCATCCGGGCGGTTTTGACCCCGTTCCTGAACCTTCTCAACGTCTGAAAAAATAAAATAGTCGTCTCTTTGCCATAATTGTCTTTGACCGATCACGCCCCAAATCAACAGTGGCTGCTTTCCTTGATCCTCGCCGTTTGCTCAATACGGCGATCATATTTGTCTTTACAAGTCGAACGCCTCTTTTGATGAGGAGCCACAAAATCACTTCCCTCTTGCCATTTGGTTCATTTTTTTGTATGATCGATCTTGTTAAATCGTAATGATTACTATTTTCGAGAGGAAGCGGGACGGATGAACAAAATTTCTGCGGTTATTTAGGGGCTGGAAAAACAACTTTGCTTCATCATATTTTGCACATGGCTGACCGATGAGAAGATTGAAGGAAGAGTGGGCTTTGTTTCCGAATCCATTTCCTTTAACCTAAACAGCAATCGATCATTTTCAAATCGTAATCATTACGATAAAATAACACACACATCCGTCAGTATAAGAAAGGAGTTTTCTATGAGAACAACGTCCATTCTTTTGTCTCTCCTTTTGACGCTGAGCGTTTTGCTCTACGGCTGTCAATCGAATCCGGAGACAAACGAAACGCAACCATCGAAAGACCGGCTAACGATTTACACGACGGTGTATCCGCTCGAAGACTTTGCGAAAAAGATCGGCGGCGACGCGGTAATCGTAAAAAGCGTATACCCGCCGGGGGCGGATGCTCATACGTTCGAACCGACGACGAAAACCGTGCAGCAAATTGCCGAGGCGGACGCTTTCATTTACATCGGCCAAGGAATGGAACCGTTCGCCGAAAAGCTGAAAGAAACGTTGCAACATGAGCATGTCCGATTTTTCGTGGCCACCGAAGACATTGAATGGCTTGAAGCCAACGATGAACACGAACATGAGCATGACGAAGCGCACAAAGACGAACAAAGCGAAAACGATCAGGCAGACCATAACCACGGACACAGCGAAGGCGATGAGACAGACCATAACCCCGGACACGGTGATCGAGACCCCCACGTGTGGCTTGATCCGATCCGCTCGATCGTGATCGCCGAGAACATTCGCGATCTGCTGACGGAACTGAAGCCGGAAAAAAAAGCGCAGTTTCAGAAAAACTTCGAAACCGTAAAAACAAAGCTCGAGCATCTTGACGCCCAGTTCCGATCGGTCATCGAAAAAGCGCCGAAAAAAGAAATTCTTGTCTCCCACCAAGCGTATGGATATTGGGAAGACCGCTACGGCATCAAGCAGCTGAGCGTTTCCGGGCTGTCGCCAAGCAACGAACCATCGCAAAAAGCGCTGGCGCAGCTGATCGAAACGGCGAAACAGCATCATATCCGCTATATGATTTTTGAGCAAAACGTTCATCCGAAAACAGCGGAAGTGATTCAAAACGAACTCGGCGCCAAACCGCTCCGTCTTCATAACTTAGAATCGCTGACCGCTGAAGATCGAAAAGCGGGGCGCGATTATTTTTCCATCATGGAGGAAAATATTCGCACATTGCAAACAGCGCTTCAATAACCACATCCCGAAGGCGTCTCAACCAGCGATGAGACGCCTTTTTTTCTCGCCGCATGGCCTCGCGCTTGCCCCCAACAGGCCGGTAAAAAACCGCTAATTCCCTTCAGCAATGGGGGCAGGACTGATGCAACAAGGTTTTTCTCGTTGAAAAATGAGATGGCAAAGCCGGATCTACGAGTAAATCACTGACCCTCCAAGCCAGCGCGGTTAAGAACGAACGCTTGACGCCCCGCTCAACATCACGCCTATTTCAAGCCCCAAGCTAGCGCATTAAGGACGTCCCCCTTTTTGCACCTGTGACTAGCGAGAACTTCCTTCTTCTTGCTCTTTTCTTTCGCGGCAACAGAAAAGACAACATTCGGAATAACTTACGAAACATTGGCAAACCATAAAGAAAAAAAGAAAGGAATGGCTGAACGTGGATGATTTGGTGATTGCCCGCAGCTTATTCGGGACGACGATGGCTTTTCATATCATTTTTGCCACGCTAGGCGTCGGAATTCCGCTGTTGATTTTATTGGCGGAGCTTCTGTACCAGAAGACAAAAGACCGCGATTACGCCGTTATGGCGAAACGGTGGACGAAAGGATTGGCGGTTTTGCTTGGGGTCGCCATTCCGTCCGGCACTATCGCCGGGGTGCAGCTGTCGCTCTTATGGCCGGGGTTTATGGAAGTGATCGGAAAGGTGATGTCGCTTCCGTTTCAAATTGAGATTTACGCCTTTTTTATTGAAGCGCTGTTCATGTCGATTTATGTGTACGCCGCTGACCGCATCTCTCCATGGATGCGGATCGTCAGCGTCTGTTTTGTCGCCCTCGGCGCCAGCGCTTCCGCCATTTTGATTACGAATGTCCATGCGTTTGAAGGCACACCGGCGGGATTTCGGATCGAAAACGGCGAAATCGTCGATGTCGACCCGTGGGCGGCCTTTTTCAACCCAAGCTTTTTCGTCACGGCCGGACACGTCGTTTTGTCCGCTTATATGACCGGGGCGTTCGTGTTGGCTTCCATCGCCGCTTATCAGTTATTGCGCGCCCGACAGGACGAACGAGTGCGCCGGTTTCACCAAAAGGCGCTCAAGCTCTCGTTGACCATCGGCGGCGTCTTCTCGCTGCTGACCGCGATCAACGGCCATGAATCCGCCCAGCTTTTGCACGAGTACCAGCCGGAAAAACTGGCCGCCGCTGAAGGGCTGTTTGACACCCAATCCCACGCCCCGCTGGCCATCGGCGGATGGACCGATCCGAAAACGCAATCGGTCAAATGGGCGATCGAAATTCCATGGGCGCTCAGCTTTTTAGCCGGCAACCGTTTCGACACGGTCGTCAAAGGGCTGAACGACTTTCCAAAAGAATGGTGGCCGCCGCTGTTTGTCCATACGCTGTTCAACGCCATGGTAGGGATCGGCATGTTTCTTTTGGTTTTATCCATCGCGGCTTGGATTTGGCAAAAGCGGCGAGCTTCTCTCGATTTTCCGCGCTCGTTTCTCTACAGTTTCGTCGCCGCTGGGCCGCTGGCAGTAATCGGCATTGAATGCGGCTGGATTTTCGCCTGCACCGGAAGACAGCCATGGGTCATTTACCGGATGATGAAAACAGAAGACGCCGTCACGCAAACGGAAAATTTAGCGCTCCTGTTCGCGTTGTTCGTGGCCATTTACGTTTTGTTGAGCATCGCTGTCGTGCTCGTGCTTCGCTACTATTTCCGCCGCCATCCGGTGGCGGATGACCTGCGACCATCGCCTGGCGAGGACACGTTGTCCGTCTAGAAGGCTGGTGAAAAACGGCTGAGCCCCTTCATCAATGGGAGAATGTGCCGAAAGAAGGACCGATACAACAAGGTTTTTCTCATTGTAAAGGCATATCCACGATGACATCACCAGCCTCCTAGAAGGCTGGTGAAAAAACGCTGTTTGCCTTGATCGATGATGGAACGCTTGAACATAGAAGCTGATGCAACCGGTTTTTCTATTTGAGAAACGATTGCGAGAAGCGGTTGCGTGAGTAAATCACCGCCCCCCTAGAAAGGAGAACGTTGATGACAAACGAGTTGATCGCTGTTTCAGTGCTGTGGGGATTTATTTTCATCTATGCGGTCATGGCGACGATGGATTTTGGCGCCGGGTTTTGGTCGATGATCTACATCCATCGCGCCAGAGCGAACGCCACGAAAATTGCCAACCGCTATTTATCGCCCACTTGGGAGGTGACCAATGTCTTTATCGTCGCGATTGTCGTCGCCTTGTTCAGCTTTTTTCCCGGCGCCGCTTTTCTGCTTGGGACGGTGCTGCTTGTCCCCGGCAGCATCATTTTGATCTTGCTCGCCATCCGCAGCGCTTTCTTGGTCTTTGCCCACGTGGCGAAAGAATATGAAAAAGCGCTCACTTATATTTCCGGCCTCACCGGCATTATCATCCCGGCTCTGCTTATCAGCGTGCTGCCGATCACGCATGGAACGTTCATCGAGGTCGATGCGGGCGTTCCGACGCTCGATTTGAAACGCTTTTTTACGAGCGCCCATGCCTATTCCTTTATGGGCTTTGCGATTTCGAGCACGCTGTTTCTCTCCTCTCTTTTATTGGCGGATTATTCGCTTGAAGCCGGAGATCGGGAAGCCTACCGCCTGTATCGGCGCAACGCTTGGATCACGGGGCCGATTTCGCTGCTGATGGCCGGAGGCATCATGTTGACGATGCGCAACGAAGCGGCATGGCTGTATGACAACATGATGGAGTATTGGCCTTGGCTCGCCGGCTCGGTAGCGATGTTCGCCGCCGCGGGCATGGCGTTGCTGCTGCCGTCTTCGAAGCATCCGGGCGTGCGGGGACGGCCGCGGTTGGCGGTCGTCGCGATTGTCATTCAATATTTTCTCGCCAGTTACGCCTATGGAAAAGCCCATCTGCCCTATATGGTGTATCCGGATGTGACGATCGAGTCGGCCTTTACTCATCCGGACACATTCCGGGCGCTGTTTGTCTCCTACATCGTCGGCTTCCTGATTTTGTTTCCGGGCTTCGTCTATTTCTGGCGGCTGTTTATGCACGACAAACGCTATGTGCGGCCAAAATAAACAGACAGAAAAATTCCATGGGCAGCGCGACCTGCCCTCCACCCGGGGATGAAAATCCGCGTCAGGCCGGCATTTTCACGGGAAAGTTCCAGGGGCAGCGATCTGCCCTCCACCCGGGGATGAAAATCACCGCTCGCCGGCGTGGGATTTTCACAGAAAACGCGCGGCCAAAATAAATGGGAAAAGGCGCTCCACACAGCTAGAGGCGCCTTTCCCCAGACCGCCGCGCGACAGGAACCCCGCAAGGCCTGTTTCACCGTCTCCCCTCGCTATTGCAACGAGCGGACGTAGGCGGCGATCGCCGCGATTTCCCCCGGGGTCAACGTCGACACTTCTTTCGTCCGATGGCGGCGGATCGCTTCCTCGATCGTTTTCGCGCTGCCGTCATGCAAATACGGAGCGGTCGCCCAGACGCCGCGCAGCGTTGGCGTATCCCACTGCTTCGGCGTCCGCGGGTTTGTGAACCGGGCGCGGGCGTCGCCTTGGGAGGCGCGGTCCTTCGGATTGGCCGTGCCGATATCATGCAAATAAGCGGTATTGGCGGTCGTCAATTTGCCGTCCGGCCCGACCGCTTTGCCGCTGTCGGTGAAATATTCGCCCCCATGGCAACGTAAGCAATTCCCTTTCCCGTTAAAGAGCCGCTCCCCTTCCTGCGCTTCTTCCGTCAAACGGCCGTCTGCCTTTCGGTACGGGCTTTTCGGCACCGGGAAGGAGCGGGGGTCATTCAAGTAGGCGAGCATGGCGTCAAACATATGCTGGACGTTCGGCGGCAGCGGCTTGGACGGGTCGATCGCCGTCATGCCCCCCATCTCGCCTTGCACCGTATGAATATAGTCGGTAAAATCGTCGCGCGAGCCGTCCCACATAAACAGCCCGGTTTTCGTCGCCAAAATGTTGCTCGGCACGTTGCGCGGCCCTTTCGCGGTCATGAGCGTCAAGCCGTTGATGTCGCCGTCGCTATGGCACGACGCGCAGCTCATCCAGTTATTCCCCGTTATATTGATGGCGAATTCGTCGCTGTTTGCGCTGTAAAAGATCGTTTTCCCTTCGCGCACGAGCGGAGAGAGCGAATCTTTGGCAATGAGGCGGATCGTGCCGTCTTCCTGCTTCGCTTTCGCATACGGGCTTTTTCCACCCGTATTGATCACCGCGACATCATGGCTCATGGCGTTGTGGACGTACAAGACGTTTCCTGTGGGCGAAATCGCCACCCCGCGCGGATTGTTGCCGTGGATGCGGCGCAAAATTTGTGTCGCCTTGCCGCCGCGGCGCAAGTCGAAGACGACGAGATCCTCGCTGCCGGACATGATCGCGTACGCTTTGCCGCCGTCCGGCGAAAACGCCACATCGTACGGATTGGAGACGATGATCGTCTCGTTATGGACATCGGTGACATTGATGGCGGCAAACAGCTCTTTCCGCTCGTTCGTCAACTCAACGTCGTTCGTCACATCAATGACCGAAATGGCTGGAAACACCGTTTCCTCAAATTGAATCGGCGTGTCGACGTTCGTCAATAAATGCGGAACGTACGCCTTCTTCCCGTCCGGCGCGATGACGATTTGCTCGAGTGTGTTCGGGAGGCCTTGGCTTTTTTTCCGGTCGACTTGATCCGGCGACGGGGCGAGGGCGATTTCCTTGATGACCTTCCGTTTTTTCGCGTCAATCACGGTGATTTTCGCGGCCAAATATTGCGTCACGTACAGCTTCCTTCCGTCCGCTGTCAGCGCCAGTGCCCGCGGACGGTCCCCTGCTCGGATGTCTTTGATTCGCTTCCCGTTCTCGGCGTCAAACACCGAGACCGTGCCTGAGCGGTAGTTGGCTACGTAGACTTCTGTCCCGTCGGGGCTCGTGACGATGCCGAACGGCTCGATGCCCGTTTTCCAACGATCGATGACTTTCCGCTTGGCAAGCGACACTACGTCCACTTCATCATCATACATGCAGGAAACATACAGCGTCCGGCCATCCGGGCTGAGTGCGAGCTGGCGCGGTTCGCGGCCGACGGGAATCTCCGCCTCCTTTTTCTTCGTTTTCGTATTGACGATCGTTACCGTATCAACGTCAATGTTGGCGGTATAGACATAGCGTCCGTCGCTGCTGATGGCGATATTGTCGCCGTGCGCCGGGGCGTGCCTTGTCGTTTTCGGCTTTTCTTGCCACGCTTTCTCGGCTTGGCAGCCGGCCAACAAGACGGCCACCGCCACGGCGAACCACCATGTGCGCATTTCCATTCCCCCGTCTTTTTACGAAAATGATAACCATCCTCAATTTTACAAAGAAAAGCGGCGAATCTCAATCCCATCCGCCGCTTTTCATTCCTGTTAATTGCTGTCGGAGCCGGTTTCGATTTTGACCGTCCGCAGCACCGGCGCGATGCCGTATTTGCCGCCGGCTGACTGCACTTGCGGCACATGGTCACGGTCGGTGTTGCCCAATGTTTTCCCTTTGATGTACACATCCCCCGTATCCCAAAACTCGCTCGCCTGCATCCCTTCTGCAAGCGTCGGCCCGTCGACGATCCGGTCGTAAAAGTCGACGTAGCGGGAGATGATCGTTTCGCGTTCCAACGATTTCGCCGTCTCACCGGCTTGGTCGTTGTTCAAGTTTTGCAGCGCGACGCGGAACACGCCCGACAACGCGCCGGCGAGCCATGGGGTGTACTCGTCCTCTTTTTCACCGGTATGGTACACATGCCATGTTTTATCCCAAAAATGGCGGTCCATCGCTTCGTAAACACGGCGCGCTGCATCGCGGTATGCTTCGTTTTTTGTCGCCAAAAACGCCGCCGTCAGCCCACGGATGGCGCCAAGCTGAGCAAGCAGCGTCGGCTCCTCTTGATCCGGCCCTTGGCCGATCGTATAGCCGTTAGCCACCAACCCGTCTTTTCGCATCAACTGTTTCAAAATAAAGTCCGCTTGCCGGCGGATCAGCTCAAGCGCCCGCTTTCCTTCCGGCGTGCCGAGCCCTTTGGCGCTCTCGCCGCTCGCATAGCCGACCGGCATCCCATCAATGGCGCGCTCAAAAATGCGGAGCGCTTCCATCGTATAACCGGCGTGGAACGTATCGACCCGCTTTCCTTGCGCATGGCCGTCATGTTCGGTCACAAACGCGCCCGCTTGTTCGTTGAAATGCATGGCATCGATGTTGCGAAACACTTGCAGCAGCACGTCGCGGTTGACGGAATACGGGTCGTCGGCCGTGCGGTCGTTGGCTCGATCGGCATCGACATTTTCCTTCGCCGCTTTCGGGAACGGGCTTCCGTCAAACACGGCTAAAAACGCCGGATTTTGGTTTTGATTTTCCGGACGCTGATCCGTCATGCCGAAAAACTCCGCCGCCGGCCAAAGCATCAGCCATTGATCGGCAAGCAAGCTGCGAGGATCTTTGACGACCAGCTTCGCCGCATCCGGCGCCCGCTCGCTTCCCCCTTCGGCCACTTCCACGGCATGCGGCAAATAGACCAATCCGCCGCTTGGATTGTAGCGGCTGCCCGCTGCATTCGTCAACATTTGTCGCTTCGCATCATAAAACAAATGATCGCGGATAAAAGCGAGCTTGTTCCATATTTGTTCCGTCAAAATCATCCCTTGCAGCCCGTCGGCGGAGCTGACACCAAGAGCGACGTTCCCGCTTCGATCATCGTTTGGCGTTTTCGCTTCCACTTCTTCGTCGCTGTCTTTTTGGTGGAAATTGCCCAAAAAGTCACCGGCCCAAAGCGCCTGCTTCAAAAAGACGCCGCCGTAAGCTGCCGGCGTGAGCACTTTCTCCATTTTTCCGCGATCCCAACGGAGCGATTGAAAATCGACTTGATAGACAGGAACGTATGTGCCGTCATCATTTTCCGCGTACACGTCCGTGTCGACCTTTTGCGCATAATGAGGGTCGCCGCCGGCATATTCAATGAACGTCGGAAACATGTTGCGGAAAATTTCCTCGCGCGGATAGCCGACGCTGTCAGCAAGTTCATAAAAACGGTCGGCAAGCGCCTGATCGGCAGGCTTTTGCTGTTGTTCCGCGCGCTTTTTAGCGATCGGGCCGTGAATGAGATGAAGTCCGAGCCCGGACTTTTCCACGACTTCGTACATCGCCTCTTCCGAATATTCGTACGACTCGATGCCGGCCGTATAGTCAAATTTCGTCGGCTTGTCAAGTTTCCTAGCATCGAGCGTATCCAAGTCCAGTCCGAGCCCTTCCGCCAGCGGTTCGCCGGAAAGCTCAAACTCCGAGTAGGCAAACATATTGCCGGCCGTATCAAACCGATCGTCCGCTACCGGCACGTGCAGACGCGGCGCTTCCGCTGAACGTTTGTCCTCTTTTTCCCCGACGCCGGAACAGCCGGACGCCAACAGCAGCGACACCGCCGCCGAGGTCGCCATCACTTTCCAAGGCATGCGTTTCATCTTTCGTTCCCCCAAACATCATTGATGATCGTTTAGCAGATCCCAGCACGGTTGCTGTTGCGCCAGAAAAACCGCCGTTCCCGCCATGCCGGTCTGCCGCGATGGATCTGGATGGCCTTCCCCTTTTCCGTACCGCTTGAGAACCATGGCTGAACACCGTCGCTTTTTGCCGGAGACGCTAATGATTGAATCACGCAGACCGCTTTCCAGCCTAGTTTCTCAAACGGAAATCGCTTCTTCCCCTCCTCATCGGTCAGAGAGAAGGATCTTTTTTCAAGGCGGCTGATGATGTAATCGCGCAAACGGCTTTACCATGTCATGTCTTAATTCGAAAAACCTTGTTGCATCGGTCCTGCTTTCTGCTCATTCTCTCATTGGTTAAGGGAATGGGCGGCTTTTCACCAGCCTTCAAGAGAAAAGGGGGCCGCTTTATCAAATAACGATTTTCATTCTCACCAATGTCCATTATACGTCGTCATCTCTTCGCATTCAAGCGGAAATCCATTCGATCCGCCGTCCCCCTGTCCATAAAAAGCAGCATTCCAGCTCGCATGGGCAAAATCCAGCCGCTTTTTGACATACAGCCGGAGCCGTTTCTTTGCAGCGGCGAATCGCTTCCTCTTCTTCCTGCCATAACAGCACGCGGACGCGGTCGCGGTAAATGATGTACACTCGTTCCTCAGCTTCAGCAGCCATTCCGATCGGCCGGTACGCCGCTTCCTCGGCCGCGCCAAAAAACTGCAGCAAATGATCGGTCACTTTCGCCAACACAAGCCCGTAGTGCAGCGGGGTTGGAAACGCCGACAACGACAGGAGCGGGCGATACATCTCGATCAGCTTGAGCAACTCTAGCGGCGATCGCAAGGAAGGGGCGGTTTCGCAATACGCCTTGACGACGCAGCGGAGAAAACGGTGAACAGCGCCAATCCCAGCGCTTGGCAACTCCTGATGTCCCGTTGGCATCGCTGCCACCTCCTCGTATCTTTTATCACCGGTGAAAAGCAGCTTATCCACCTTCGACGCATTAGTGTAAATATGGCGCAGTACGTATTCACGGTGAAAAGCAGCTTATCCATCTTTGCCTCCGTTCGCAGAAAGGGCTTCTCATCGTTGACCGAAGGAACAGAAAACGACACCTGATGCGATGCAGCCACGTCGTTTGCCAGCGATTCAGCCGCTCCTACTAGGCCGGTGAAAAAGGCTGTTTCGTTGCCCAATGAGAGCAGATGAAAAAAGAACTTGTGTTTTCAAGTGTGCCGATGCTTCGATCACCCTTTTTCCCGCTTGCCCGGAAACATTCATCGGTGCGCTTCCAACTGTTGAATGACTGAGTGAATCGAGCTCCATGACCGTCTGGCAAAATAAATGGGCTTGTCTTTGCTTTTCGCTTTTTCTTTCACTTTTTTCGCCAAATTGTGGTTCACGTAATCGATCATTACTAAAATGGCATCAACGTGCTCAGGAATGTCCTGTCTTACCATATTCACTTTTCGACCGCTAATATGAATGATCTCGCGAAATCCAGAATCGGCCAATTTATCGGAAATGTTGCCCAAATGATCAGCTCCAACGACAAGCAACGACGCCATAAACGCCATTCTCCTTTCCCAATCGTTTTGTTTTTATTTTAATTGAGAATGATTCTCTATGTCAATAAAAACCTTCGTTTCAGCCAATGATTGCATTCATAAATTCTCCGGGAAGCGCCATACTATGGATGCAGGCGATTTCATGACAACAAGGGGGATGACTGATGGCGAAGGATGTTCTTTGTGAAGTGCGCAACTGCCACTATTGGGCGGAAGGAAATCGCTGCAGCGCTGAGGCCATTTATGTCGTCAGCCATACGGGAAAGATGGCATCGGATTCATCGGAAACAGACTGCAAAACCTTTATTCCTGCCGATGAAGCGTAACGCCCAGCCCATCGAGCGCTGCCTGTTCCAGCGGGCGGCGCTTGCCTCATGTAAGGGGGATTGACGATGAATAAGCGCCTAAGCCTCATTCAAGCGTTTCGATCGGAAATGAAGCGGGCTGCCCGCGGAACCGCTTTGCTCCACATCAACTCGTTCACTAATTTATGGGAATATGAAATTGGGGCATTTGATGGGTTGCCGAAGGATATCGAACGGCTTGTCGCCGACCGCGCCGCCGAGCTCGGGCTGATGGACGAGTAGGCCTGAACCATTGCACCATCGGTTCTTCTTTTTCACCCGTTCGCTCATGGATGAGGACAACTCCTGTTGTTCACCCACTTTCTAGAAGTCCGGTGAAAAACCGCGGTCGCACACCAATCGATGGCATTTTCATTCAGAAGAGAAAACTGGTTCTGCAGGTTTTTTCTAATTGAGAAATGAGTGGAATCAGTCGTTTTCGCACGAAATCACCAGCCTCCTAGAAAAAAAGCCGGCGCCCGCTACGGACGGGACGCTGGCTTTTCCTCTGCCGGAATGAGCGTTTTCAATTCGCGGCGCAGCAATTTTTGCGCGGCGTTGCGCGGCAGCCGGTTGACGAAGTAAATGCGGGCCGGCACTTTGTATTTTGCCAACCGCGCGCGACAGAACGCGCGCAACGCTTCTTCATCCGCTGCGGCGCCCGGTTTGAGGCGGACGAAGGCACACGGCACTTGCCCCCATGTTTCATCCTCGATACCGGTCACCCCCGCTTCCTCAACGTCCGGATGCGAAAGCAGGACGGCCTCGATTTCAGCCGGGTAGACGTTTTCTCCTCCGGAAATGATCAAATCGGAACGGCGGTCGAGAACGTACAAAAATCCGTCTTCATCCAAGTAACCGATATCGCCAGTGTACAGCCAGCCGTCGCGAATCGCGGCCGCTGTCGCCTCAGGGCGGCGCCAGTAACCTTTCGTCACGTTCGGCCCTTTGACGACAATTTCCCCCGCTTCGTACGGAGCGGCCGTCTTTCCGTCGTTCTCGATGCGAAGCTGAGCGGGAAAGAGCGGTTTGCCGGCCGAACCGAGCTTCGTCAAGCTGTATTCCGGGGCAAGAGTTACTATTTGCGATGCCGTTTCCGTCATGCCGTACGTTTGATACACCGGTATGCCCTTGTCTTTGCACGCCTCCAAAAGCGGCCGCGGCGCCGGCCCGCCCCCTAGCAGCAGACAGCGAAACGTGTCCGGATAACGCGCATCCCCAAGCGCCGCAAGCAACCGCTGCAACATCGCCGCCACGACCGACATGACTGTCACCTCGCCGCGCATGATCCAGTCGTTCGCCTCTTCCGGATCAAACGATGGCTGCAAGCGCATCGGCATGCCATAGATGACGCTGCGCATCACGATCGACAAACCGCTGATGTGAAAGAGCGGCACGGCGGCAAGCCAGCAATCGTTCTCGTGCACACCCAAATTAAGCGCTGATCCGACCGCGCTCCACCAATGGTTGCCGTACGTTTGCATTACTCCTTTCGGCGCTCCAGTGGTGCCGGATGTATACATGATCGTCGCCACATCGTCAAGATCACACGTCTCTTTCTCATCGACCTCCGCTTCCGGAAGCGCCGCTAGTTCTTCGACCGATAAAACGCGGCCGTCGCCACCCAATCGCCCCGCCAAATCATTATCGGCGATGACGAGCCGGGCGCCGCTGTCATCAAGTTGCCAACCGAGTTCGTAAGCCGTCAGGCGCACGTTCAGCAGCAACACCCGAGCCCCAAGGAAAAACAAGGCGTGAACGAGCTCCACCATTTCGATGCGATTTTTCATCAACAGCGCGACGATCTCGCCCTCTTTGACACCGGCCCGAGCGAGACGGCGCGCCCAAACGGCCGCCGCTTCATGAAGCGCCGCAAACGTTTTTGACCGCTTTCCATCGCTAACCGCGACTCGCTCCGGCGTCAAAAACGCCCGTTGCTTCAGCCAATTCGGCATCATCGTCATCGGCTTCCCTCCGTTTCTTCGTTTGTCAACTGTTTTTCATCGCCCTAATAGGGAAAAAGCAGCTCGACGCACGAGGTCAAGCTGCTTGGCAGCGCTCACGGGAAGCGCGGGAATTGGCCGAAATCCGGTTTCCGTTTTTCCTTGAACGCCCGCATTCCTTCCTTCGCCTCTTCGGTCGTGTAGAAAAGAAGGGTGGCGTCGCCAGCGAGCTGTTGGATGCCAGCCAACCCATCGGAATCGGCGTTGAACGCCGCCTTTAAGAAGCGAATGGCGGTCGGGCTTTTTTCCAAAATTTCCTTCGCCCATTTGACGGTCTCTTCCTCAAGCTGATCAAGCGGGACGACTTTGTTGACGAGCCCCATCTCGAGCGCCTCTTGAGCGTTGTACTGGCGGCACAAATACCAAATTTCGCGCGCTTTTTTATGGCCGACGATGCGCGCTAAATAGCCGGCGCCATAACCGCCGTCAAAGCTGCCAACTTTCGGGCCGGTTTGTCCGAAGATGGCGTTGTCAGCCGCAATCGTCAAATCGCAGACGACATGAAGCACGTGGCCGCCGCCGATCGCATAGCCGGCGACCATCGCGATGACCGGTTTCGGAATGACGCGGATGAGCCGCTGCAAATCGAGCACGTTCAAGCGCGGAATTTCGTCCTCGCCAACGTATCCGCCATGGCCGCGCACTTTTTGATCGCCGCCTGAACAAAACGCTTTGCCGCCGGCGCCGGTCAAAATGATGACACCGATGTCCGCATCATCGCGCGCCTTCGTGAACGCATCAATCATTTCGTTCACCGTTTTCGGCCGAAACGCGTTATGTACTTCCGGACGATTGATCGTAATTTTGGCGATGCCGTCGTACGTTTCATAAATAATGTCTTCATACTCATACTGCTTCACCCATGGAAACGGCATTCACAATTCCCCCTTGTCATGAATTCACTTACTATTTTAGCAAAAATCTCGGGCTGTTCCACGTGAATTGCATGTCCGGCTTGACTCACGGACATCCGTTCGCTATTTGGCAACCGCTCTCGCATTTGGGTCGCAAGGCGACAAAACTTCTCATCTTCTTCCCCACATAGGAGAAGAACGGGCTGCTGCACCCCGCCAAGCTGCTCCCAAAACGACGGCTGCACGCCGGTGCCCATTCCGCGCAAGCTGTTGGCCAGCCCCACCGCCGTATGGCGAAGCCGCTCACGGCGAAGCGCCGCCCGCACTGGCGCCGGCAACCGCCGTTGTGTCGCAAACAATGGAATCTGCTCCCAATAGTCGACAAACGCGCGCACGCCCTCCTGTTCAATCCGGCGCGCCAACGCCTCGTCCGCTTCTCGCCGCGCGCGCCGTTCCGCTTCTGTTTTCAGCCCCGGTGAACTGCTTTCAAGAATGAGACGGCGGACGCGGTGCGGATAAAAAATAGTAAACGCCAAAGCTAGACGTCCTCCCATCGAATACCCGAGCACGTTCACCTGTTTGAGGCCGAGCTGATCAAGAAGCGCAGCCAAATCAGCCGCGGCCCGCTCGATTCGATAGCGCATAGCAGCGGCCGGCGCTTCGGTCCGCCCATGCCCCAACAGATCGACGGTGATACAGCGCCAACTCGACCAATGCGACAATAGCGGACGCCATGTGTCAGCGCTGCCGGTAAACCCGTGAAGCAACAACAGCGGTTCCCCTTCCCCATATTGTTCCACATGGTAATCAATCCCATTCAACTTCATATTGGTTCCGTTCCTCTTTGTTCGAGAAATTTCGCAATTTCCTGGGAAACCTCATCCCATAGCTGTCGATGCATACGGACGTTTTCCGCCCGCGACGTCCGCACTTCGACAACATTCAGGCCGCCGCTGTGGAGCGCTGCTGAGACATGGCGGCGAAATTCCTCCCATGTGTGAGGCTGGGCATAGCGGCCTCCGTATAGATGAACCGCATGGTGAAACGATAGATCGGTCGGCGTGCCAAACAGCGTTTCGAACGCTCCTTCATAGCGAGCCTGCGGCAAAAAGGAGAAAATGCCCCCACCGTTGTTGTTCAACAAAATGATCGTTGCCGACAGCCGATGCATGGCGGCGGCCAACAGCCCATTGACATCATGGTAAAACGACAGATCGCCGATCACGAGCACAAGCGGATCCGTGACCACACTGGCACCTAGCGCGCTCGAGACGACACCGTCGATACCGTTGGCACCGCGATTGGCCAACAGGCGAATCGATTTGTCGGTGGTCCAAAAAAACGTATCGGCATCGCGAATTGGCATGCTGTTGCCGACAAAGAGCGCCGCACCGGGCGGCAGCAGCTCAGCGAGTTCCGCGAACACTTTTCCTTCAAACCATTCGTCAGACGGCAGACGCTCCCGCAGCACGGTGCGGGCGAGAGCGTTGATCTCCCTCCAAACGGTCGACCAAGCGCCAGCGCGCGGCTTCGGTTCAGCCAGGCCAAGCAGCTGGCGACAAAACGCCGCAGCATCGCTATGGATGAAGCACGAAGCCGCCAGCGTCGGATCGCGAAAGCCGCCGTCATCGACGACGATTTGCCGGATAGTGCGGTGCTGTTTCAGCCATAAAAAGAGCGGTTTCGACACTGGCATGGCGCCAAAACGAAGCACCACGTCCGGGACAAGGTGGGAAGCGGCCGCTTCCTGCCGCAATATGGCGTCGTAGCTGTCAATCACATACGTTTTGTCATGCGAGCCGGCGCGCAGCTGGGAAAGCGGATCGGCGAGAATCGGGAAATCCAGCGCGCGCGCAAGCTCCGTCACCGCTTCAGCAAAACCGGGCTGATCAAGCGGTCCGCAAACAATCAGCCCACGCTCGGCCGCCGCTAACTGCTCGTAAACCATCGCCGCACTGTCGCCCGCCAGCATCGAACGACCGCTCAGAACTTGCGGCGCTTTGGAAACGGACCGCACGCTCTCCCAAACGCCATCATCGATCTCGGGAACAAGCGGCTCGCGAAACGGGGCGTTGACATGGACGGGACCAGCCGGGGCGCTTGCCGCCATCGCCGCGGCCCGCGCCGCCATCGTCCGCGCATAGCCGATCATCGCATCGGTCTCTTCCGGCAGCGCCAAGTCGACAAACCATTTTGCATATCGTCCGTATAAATGCAGTTGGTCAATGGCTTGCGGCGCTCCGACATCGCGCAGTTCGTGCGGGCGATCAGCCGTCAGCACGACCAGCGGCACCCGCGAATAGTGCGCCTCCACGATGGCCGGCCAATAGTTGGCCGCCGCCGTCCCGGACGTGCATACGAGCGCGATCGGCCGCTGCTTCGCTTTCGCCATGCCGAGGGCAAAAAACGCGGCGGACCGCTCATCAATGTGCATCCAAAAGCGAAACTTAGGATGAGCCGCGATCGCCATCGCCAACGGCGTCGAGCGCGACCCCGGACTGATGACCGCTTCGGTCACCCCAGCCTGCGCCAAGCCGTCGACCAACGCGGCCACGTACAACGATAACGCCTTAGTCATTATCCATCACCCCTAAAGCGGATCGCATCGGTCTCATTTTCACCGCTGTTTCCTCATACTCGCTGTCCGGGTCCGAATCAGCGACAATGCCGCAGCCGGCAAACAGAACAGCATCGTTGCCAGCGAGCAGCGCAGAGCGAATGGCGACCGCCCATTCCCCGTCACCTTCGCTGTTCACCCAACCGATCGGGGCAGCGTACCACCCGCGGTCTAGCGGCTCAAGGGAGCGAATCGCCGCCAACGCCCGTTCGCGCGGCGATCCGCCAAGCGCCGGTGTTGGGTGAAGCAACTCCACCAATCTGAGCACAGACGGCTCGCGGCAACCACGGCCGACGACCGGAGTGCACAAATGCTGAATGTGCGGCAGCTTCAGGAGCTGCGGCTGTGCGGGCATTTCCACCGCCTCACAGACCGAGGAAAAAAGGCGGTGAATCATGCGCACGACGAATTGATGCTCCTCACGATTTTTCGCATCCGCCTGCAACCACGCGCCAAGCCGCTCGTCCTCATTCGGAGTGGCGCCGCGGCGCACCGATCCGGCCAAGCATACAGAACGGCATGTCAGCCCAATCTTTTCGACAAGCTGCTCGGGAGAAGCGCCGATCAAACAGCGGCCATCTTGTTCAAAAGCAAACAAATAGGCAAACGGCTGCTGCTCGCGCAGGCGGAGAAGCACGGCGGCCGGATCGGGCGATTCTGTGAACCGCAAGCGGCGGGCGCGGGCCAGCACCACCTTGTCCAATGAACCGGCGCGAATTTGCCCGATGGCTTCACGCACCGCGGCAAGCCAACGATCACTCGCTTCCTCAACATCGGAAACAAGCGCGGGCAGCGCCGCCGGAGCATCCGCGCGCAGTGAAGCGCGATCCAACAGCCGTCCGACCCGCTCCATCTCCTGTTCTCCTTTTCCGCCGACAGGCACCGTCACCGTCAGCTGTGCCCGCCCGTCGCGGACGGTAAGAAGCACCGCTGGAGCGATGAGCTTAGCGGCCGGAAAACGACTCCATAAACCGGTTCGCTCCCGATGCGGATCAAACGAAAACCCGCCGAACAAGAGCGGCGGCTGATGGACTTCGCCATAGCTGACGACACGCTCGCTCCATTCTTGACGCTTCGCCTCCATCTCGGCAAACCGGTCATCGCCGTTATCCGTCTCCAATGTGCACACCGAGCCGAGGCCGACTAGAACTGTAGTCCCGCTTGGATTCGACCAAAAAAACCGTTCGCGAAATCCGCACGCCGGCCCTTGCATAAAAAAAGAAACCGGATCGATGTGTTCCCACGGTTCCGTCCAGCTGACAAACGGCCTCGCTGCACGCGCCGTCCATTTATGCAATTGTTGCTGAAGCTGATGTCGAAATCCAATGGCCATTCATCCTCACGCTTTCTTTCGCAAAGTTCCTTCCCCATCCCAATTCCTATTATATATAGTAGGAAATAATTTATCTATCGGAAAGGGTTGACACGCTTTCACCGTTTTCCTACACTTATTTTGAACGTAAACGAACCGTACTTTCACGGAATATAAGGGGAATGGGGACATGCAACTGTTAACGATGGACCAACGCCCGCCAGCCCGCCGCGACTGGCGTGTCTTTTGGCGGCTGACGCGTCCGCACACGCTGACAGCGGCGTTTGTGCCCGTCTGCGTCGGCACGGTGCTGGCGCTTGGCGACACATCAGTCGACTGGCTGCTGTTTGCTGCGATGCTTTTGGCTTCGCTGCTCATCCAAGCGGCGACAAACATGTTCAACGAATATTATGACTACAAACGCGGTCTCGATTCACCTGAATCCGTCGGCATTGGCGGCGCCATCGTCCGCGATGGCCTCAAGCCAAAAACCGTGCTCGCCTTGGCGTTTAGCTGCCTAGGGGCGGCGATGCTGATCGGCGTCTATATCTGCATGGAAAGCAGCTGGTGGCTCGCCGCTGTCGGCACGATTTGCATGGCGGCCGGCTACTTTTACACCGGCGGACCGTTTCCGATCGCCTACACTCCGTTTGGCGAGCTGGCAGCTGGGTTTTTCATGGGCTGTTTGATCATCTTGATTTCGTATTTCATCCAAACCGGCGCCATTCACGCCGATGTCGTTTATGTCTCGATCCCGGTGGCGATTTTCGTCGGTGCCATTTTGCTGGCCAACAACATCCGTGACTTAGAGGGCGACCGCGAAAAAGGGAGAAAGACGCTCGCCATTTTGGTCGGGCGCGTTTGGGCGGTACGCTTGCTCGCCCTCATGTTTGTCGCCGCCTTTCTTTGGACGGTCGGACTTGTGATGATTGGCACCGTTCCTCCTTGGGCGCTGCTCGCCTTAGTCAGCGTTCGAAAGGCGGTGGCGGCGACGCGGGGATTTATCGGCAAAATCAAACCGCTGGAAATGATGCCAGCCATGAAAGCGACAGCGGAGACGAATACGCAATTCGGCTTTTTGCTCACCATCGGCTTGTTGATCAGCCATTGGCTGTAACACGGTCACCATGTGGCCGTGTTTTTTTATGCTGACAAACATAAACCAGTTGGTTGCCGCCTTTATCCTCTGACCGTGTTTTTTATGCTGACAAACATAAACCGGCTGGCTGTCGGCTTCATCCTCTGACCGTGTTTTTTTTTCGTTTTCGCCCATACTAACCTTATAAAGGGCTGACGGAACGCCGCGGGCGCCCCGCCGGGAAGTGTTTCTCCCACGGAAGCGCGCCTTGATTCCGATGGGCTCCGTTTCTCGCAAGCGGTTGAGAAAACGCGGCCGGATGCCACGTCAGCCTGAACAACGCGAATGGCGAAGGAAGGAGTTGCAACCGATGTTGACGAACGAACAGCTGGCCGCCCTCCGCTCCACCTTGCTCGCGATGAAACAGGACATCGAAGAGCGGCTGAAACAAAACGACCATTTCGGCCTCATGCGCAGCCATGCCCACGATGCCACCGGCGAGCTGGCCAGTTATGACAATCATCCGGCCGACGAGGCGACCGAGCTGTATGAACGGGAAAAAGATTTGGCGTTGGATGAACATACCGAGCGCGAATGGCGCAGCATCGAGCGGGCGCTCCAAGCCATGGACGAGGGAACATATGGAACGTGCCGCGTCTGCGGTCAGCCGATCCCGTACGAACGACTGGAAGCGCTGCCGACCACCCTTTATTGCCGGGAGCACAGCCCGGACCAAACCGTCTCACAAAAACGGCCGCTGGAGGAAGGAGTGCTCATGCCGCCGTTTGGCAAATTTGATTTTGACGGCCGCGATGAGTCGGTCGCTTACGATGCCGAGGATGCGTGGCAGGAGGTCGCCCGTTACGGCACGTCCGATACCCCGTCCGACCTTGGCAAAAACGTTGACTACTACGGCGAAGTGTACGCCGAGTCGGAAGAGAACGCCGGCTATGTCGAGGACTTGGAAAACTTCGCGGCTGTCGATTTGTACGGAAAAAACGTTCACGTGTACCCGACAAGAGAACACGAACAGCTCGAACAGCAATTGGATGATGAAGGCATCATGTCCAATCTCGGCGATTTGCCGGCGTACGAAAAAGACCCGTATACGTCCGCAGGCAGTTACCGCCGTTATGACGAAAGGCCATCCGAACAACGTTTTGATGAACCCACTCCTTAAACGATCCGGGAACAATGAACTTCACACAAAGGATCATCGGCACTTTGGTCTTTTTTGAAACGGAGGAAGTGCGTGTTCCGTACTACATACTGCAACGGAACGAAACGATAAACCTACACGAAATTGAGTACCAGCTGAACGCCGATGATTGACCTAAACAAGGGTGTCTTGAGCTAAGCAGGGCACCCTTGTTCCACCTTCAACCTTTTCAGGTGGGTCCGGACCATCGGTGAATGTCAACCGTTTTCACCTTCCGTTTTGACCTAACGTTCTGCGCGAGAAAGGGAACGCGACATCTTTCTCGATTGGGGACCCTTAACTAAACGTACTTTTCTCTCAGCATCCCTCGCGAGCGAATTACCGCCTTGACCGACGAGTCAAACGCGTTTTCCCGTTCGGTCAGTTCGGCCAACGGGGTCGTTTGATCCATGAACCGACGGGGCAAACGCGTTTTCCCGGTCGTCTAGCCCGTCGATTTCCCGATTTGTCTCGTTGACCCCCGCCCCTTTAGAAGGCTGGTGAAACACCGCTGTCACACACCAATCGGCGGCATTTTCATTCAGAAAAGAAAGCGGATTTTGCAAGTTTTTTCTAAGAGACCGGTGATTTAAGGGGACAAGTCGCTTATCAAGCCCGTTTCTCAAATAGATAAGCCTTGTCGCATCAGGATCGCCTTTCAAGCGTTCCCCCATTGCTCAAGAGAAACAACCGTTTTTCACCAGCCTCCTAG
>NZ_JPYA01000031.1 GCF_000750005.1 Geobacillus icigianus
AAAGGCCGCCTTTCAACCAAAGACCATGCGGTCTTCGGTGTTATCCGGTATTAGCTCCGGTTTCCCGGAGTTATCCCGGTCTTGCGGGCAGGTTGCCCACGTGTTACTCACCCGTCCGCCGCTGACCAAATAAGAGCAAGCTCTCATTCGGTCCGCTCGACTTGCATGTATTAGGCACGCCGCCAGCGTTCGTCCTGAGCCAGGATCAAACTCTCCAAAAGAAAGTGGATTGGCTTTGTAAGCTTCGGCGCCGACACCAAACGTGTCAAGCAGCCTCCGCTTTTCGGATTGTCTAGCTCCAGCGCCTGGCTCTCTTCTGCCAAATAACCTCCCCCCTCGGGGTGCAAGCACCCCTCTGGGTGAAGAACATTTGGCTTCGAGAGCCGATCACGGCGCTTCCGCTTTTCGGATTGGCGCTTGGGTTTTGTTTAGTTTTCAAGGAGCATGAGCGATATCATCTCGCACACTTTTATTATTATAGACATCCATCAAGTCATTGTCAAGATGTTTTTTGTCGACAGCGACGTTATTTAATATACCTAACAATGATCAAAAAGTCAATGGTTTTTTATAAAAAAAATGACGTCCCTAAAAAAGTAAGGAGACGTCTCTTTCTCTCCATCACAAAACGATTCGTGTTCCATCGTTTCTTTATATTGGATTTTGCCCTTTCGCTACAAGAATGGCCTTTCTCCTACAAAATATACTGATCAATGACAATCAACGCTGCTGCTCCGGGAAGACCGAGAAACCCGCAAATGAGTGAAGTGATGAAATTGATCGGTATATGAACGCTGAACTGTCCGCCGATGGCGTTGATGACAAACAATGCAAGCGCGCCGACGAGCAGCCGAACGGCAGCGTAACCGATCAAGCGGAGCGCTTTAAGGCGGGCGCCAACAATCAGCAGCATTGTGATGAATACCAATAACAAAGGAATCACAACATTTGGCTCCAAAGACTCAACCCCCTTTTTTCTACGCTTGTACTACAAACGTATGAACAGCGGGGGAAAAAAGAACAAAAAATATAGCGAAGGGCACATTCTTTTCATCAGAAGGAAGGTTTGAGAAACACTGTTGGAGAGCGGTATTTCTCCTTCAATCACCGGCCTTCCATGGTTTCAGGCGTTTCTAACCCCTCGGCTGCATTTCAGCCCTAGTAGTGGGCGCTCAAAGCCGTCTAACCGGAAGAAACGATCACCAACGATTTCCACACCGACATCACCGGCTTCTCCTATGCTCAGCGACGAACCGCTCCGCGCATAGGATGGAACCGATGGACGTTTGTCACGCGGCGGTGCTTTGCCTCGCGGAGAAGAAACAAATATTTGGCCTCGGCGAGTTGCAGCGCGCTCCACACTTCTGGTGACGGGTCGACACTTTTTTCGATGAGCTGCTTTTGCTCGAGCCATTCGTCTCTTGCCTTTTGCAGTTCAGCTAGCAGCTTTTCATCAAACTGTCTCTTTAGTTTCCCCTTTCGCCGCCAAAGCAAATCGATCCCCACCTTTTTTTCTCTATAGTTCGCGACGCCCTTCCAACGCCTTTGACAGTGTCACTTCATCCGCATATTCCAAATCACCGCCAACAGGCAAGCCATGAGCGATGCGAGTCACTTTAATCCCCGTTGGCTTCAACAGGCGCGAGATATACATCGCCGTTGCTTCTCCCTCAATGTTTGGGTCGGTTGCCAAAATGACTTCTTGAATCGTTTCGTCCTGCAACCGCGCCAATAGTTCGGCGATTTTAATATCTTCCGGACCAATGCCTTCCATTGGGGAGATTGCGCCGTGCAAGACGTGATATAAGCCGTTGTATTCTTTCATTCTCTCCATGGCGATGACGTCTTTCGGATCCTGTACGACACAAATCGTTGTTCGATCCCGACGCTCATCTTTGCAAATGTAGCAAGGATCGCGATCGGTGATATGTCCACAAACCGTGCAGTAACGAATCTGTCGCTTGACGTCAACGAGCGCTTTGGCAAATTCAAGCACGGTATCCTCTTTCATGGCTAACACATGAAAAGCTAGGCGGGCAGCCGTTTTTGGGCCGATCCCGGGCAGTTTCATAAAGCTATCAATCAGTTTGGATAGCGGTTCTGGATAATGCATCGTATCCCCCTAGAACAATCCTGGAATGTTAAGCCCTTTTGTAAACTGCCCCATCATATCATTGGCCAGTTCATCCGCTTTTTTGAGGGCGTCGTTTGTCGCTGCTAAAACCAAATCTTGCAGCATTTCAATGTCATCCGGATCGACCACTTCTTCTTTAATGTTTACCTGTAAAATTTGTTTATGGCCGTTGGCGATCACGGTTACCATGCCGCCCCCGGCTGTGCCTTCCACTGTTTTTTCCGCCAGTTCTTCCTGCGCCTTTTGCATTTCTTTTTGCATTTTTTGCATTTGCTTTAACATTTTTTGCATATTGCCCATTCCGCCACGCATCATTTTCACATCCTCCTTTGGTCGGTTATTCTTTCATTTCGATCAATTCCTCGCCAAACAGCCGCTTTGCCTCAGCGATCAACGGCTCCTCCTCGCCTTTTTCCGCTTTGGCTTCTTTGTTGCGGATAAACTCTTCCCTTATTTTTCCCCATTCCTCTTCCGGGATAGCGATCATTTCAAAGCGCCGATGAGTCAGTTCAAACAAAATGGCTTCAACGTTTTCTTTGACCGAGCTTGCTGGATCGGTTGCCATTTTGCAATGGATTTCATATTTAAATTTTAACACAAATGCCGAGGCGTTTGCCGCAACAGGCTCGCTTTCTTGCAGGAGCGCGGCGTGCGATACTTTGTGCTGCCGCTTTAACGTATCAAGCACATCCGCCCAGCGGCCTTTCACCAGTGCCAAATCTTCGTGCGTCGCTTGCTTCAACAGCTCATAAATGCGGCCGACTGGCGCTTTATATCCCCCTGCTTTCACCGCTTTCACCGGTTTTTTCGTTGAGGCGGGAGCGGATGAAGAAACGGACGATTGTTCCTTTAGACGGCGCAATTCTGCTTCTAGCATGTCCAGTCGCTTCATCAACGGTTCAAGTTCGGAAACAGAGAGCGCCGAAGCGGCGGATGGCGAATGACAAAGCTTCACAAGCGCCACTTCCAGCAAAAGGCGCGGGTGGTTCGTCCATTTCATCTCTTGCTGGCTTTTGTTCAGCAATTCGATAGCCCCGTACACATCGTGGAGCGAAATCGTCTCAGCAAGGGAGACGAACGTTTCATCAACAATGGCAATTTGAATGGCGTCTTCGACATGAGGGGCGGTTTTATAGAAAAGCAAGTCGCGATAGTACAAAATCAAGTCTTCCACCAAACGATTCGGGTCTTTTCCTTGCTCCATCATCTCCTCAAACTGTTGCAACACTGCGGCCGTGTCTTTCCGGTGAATCGCTTCAATCAAACCGGCCAACACTGCAAATGATGCCGCCCCGGTCAT
The DNA here is from genome assembly GCF_000750005.1 of Geobacillus icigianus. Lineage (GTDB taxonomy): Bacteria > Bacillota > Bacilli > Bacillales > Anoxybacillaceae > Geobacillus > Geobacillus icigianus. Next base: position 3,435 of record NZ_JPYA01000031.1, read on the forward strand.
CATCAACACATCGTCAAGCTCGATCGTTCCATCGCTAAACGAGATGGCCTGATCGAGCAAACTGAGAGCATCACGCATTCCGCCATCGGCAGCACGAGCGATAGCGGACAGTGCCTCATCGGATGCCTGCACCCCTTGGGCATTGGCTACGTATTTCAGACGCGACACGAGACCCGATAGCGGGATGCGGCGAAAATCAAACCGTTGGCAGCGGGAAATAATCGTCGCCGGAATTTTGTGCGGTTCAGTGGTAGCCAAAATAAAAATGACGTGTTTCGGCGGCTCTTCCAACGTTTTCAGCAAGGCGTTAAACGCGCCGATTGATAGCATGTGCACTTCATCGATAATGTACACTTTGTAGCGGACCGAGGTCGGAGCGAATTTGACCTTTTCGCGAATGTCGCGGATTTCATCGACACGGTTGTTGGAGGCGGCGTCAATTTCCAACACATCCGGAATCGTTCCGTCTGTGATGCCGAGGCAAGCAGGGCATTCGTTGCATGGTTCGGCCGCCGGAGCCCGTTCGCAGTTGACCGCCTTGGCAAAAATTTTCGCCGCGCTCGTTTTTCCCGTCCCGCGCGGACCGGAAAATAGGTAAGCGTGCGATATTTTATGGTGAAGCAGGGCGCTTTGCAACGTCTTGGTCACGTGCTCCTGGCCAACCATGTCAGCGAAGCGCTGCGGCCGGAAAACACGGTATAACGCTTGATATGCCACGGAAAACGGCCCTCCTCTTCCTCTCATCTTATTTATTATATAACTTCTCGTTTCGATTTGAAATAACAAAAAACCCACTCGTTATGAGTGGGTTTTTTCGGCTATGTAAGGCCGTGCACCTTCTGTCGATTAGCTGCCCCGAGCGTTGCTCAAGCAGTTAGCTCAGCCCAGGCACCCCTGCGGCACATGGGAGCATCCGCTTACTGCTGCTTCCTTCCGGACCTGACAGGGTTCACGGAATCCCATTGCGCAGGACCCAGACGTCAACACCACTTGCTTGAGACAGACCTCACAACAGACTAACCTCGAGAAGGAATTCAGCCTCGCTAGAGCGGATTGCGAGTACAGGGCACCGCTACCTCCCCGCTTAGCACGGCATTATCAGTATAGCTCGTTTGCAGAAAAAAAGCAATGTCACCGAACCGATTTTTCATTGGAACTCCCGCCAACATTTCTCTTCTGTTCCCGCAGCCGGCGGAAAAAATCGCTTAACAGCAAGCCGCACTCGCTTGCCAACACACCGCTCGTCACGCTAGCTTGATGATTGAACCGGCTCTCTTGCAGCAAGTTCATCAACGTCCCGGCGCAGCCTCCTTTTGGGTCGCTGGCGCCAAACACCACCCGCTCAATGCGGGAAAGAACGATCGCTCCCGCACACATGGCGCATGGCTCAAGCGTCACATACAACGTCGCCCGCTCAAGCCGCCATGAACCGATCGCCTGGCACGCTTCATCAATCGCTAAAATTTCCGCATGGGCAATGGCGCGCTGCTCCGTTTCCCGCAAATTATGGGCGCGGGCGATGATGCGGCCGTCTTGGACGATGATGGCGCCGATCGGCACTTCACCGATTTGCTCGGCTTTTTTTGCCTCTTCAATCGCCAACCTCATGTAATACTCATCGTGGTTCATCGTATACCCCTTTGCGCAAACGGTCATTTCTCTTGCCTTTCCATCATAAAATATGGAGAATAAAGACGCAACTAGGAGGGCCAGTATGCAAATCCATGTCATACAGAGCGGACAAACGTTGAGCGGGATTGCCGAGGCATACGGAACGACCGTCGAGGAAATTGTCCGGGCCAACAAGCTCCCAAACCCTGATAAACTCGTTGTCGGCCAGACGCTGGTGATCCCGATCGTTGGCCGTTTTTATTGGGTGCAGCGCGGCGACAGTTTATGGTCGATTGCACGCCGATTCTCGATTCCGATGCAGCGGCTTGCAGAGGTGAACCGCCTCTCGTTAAATGCCCCGCTGCGGGTCGGTCAGCGGTTGTACATCCCTCCCGGCGCCAAGCGGAGAGCGGAATTTAACGCATACATTGAGCCGCGCGGAGCCACGGTCAGCCCGGCACTGGAAGCGAGCGCCCGCGAGGCCGCCCCGTATTTGACCTATTTAAGCCCCTTTTATTTTTCTATCCGGCGCGACGCAACACTGCAAGAACCGCCGCTTGACGACTTTCCCGCCATCGCCCGCGCCAACCGCGTCACGCTTGTTATGGTGGTTGCCAACATTGAAAACGGACAGTTCAGCGACGAGCTTGGCGCCCTTATTTTAACGAATGAGACGCTACAAAACCGCTTGCTCGACAACATTGTCGCGACCGCCAGACGTTACGGTTTTCGCGACATTCATTTCGATTTTGAATATTTGCGCCCGGAAGACCGCGAGGCATACAACGCCTTTTTGCGCAAGGCAAAACGGCGGTTTGAACGAGAAGGGTGGCTAATGTCGACCGCGTTAGCGCCGAAAACGAGTGCGACTCAGCGCGGGCGCTGGTATGAGGCGCACGATTACCGGGCCCACGGGCAAATCGCCGATTTTGTCGTCATTATGACGTACGAATGGGGGTACAGCGGCGGACCGCCAATGCCCGTTTCGCCAATCGGCCCGGTCCGGCGCGTACTTGAGTATGCCATTTCGGAAATACCGGCAGGGAAAATTTTAATGGGACAAAACTTGTATGGCTATGACTGGACGTTGCCGTACGTACCGGGAGGTCCATACGCCCGAGCGCTTAGTCCGCAGCAAGCCATCGCCCTCGCTGCGAGGTATAACGTCGCCATTGAATACGACATCGAGGCGCAAGCGCCGCACTTTCGCTATCGCGATGAGAACGGCCGCGAACATGAGGTATGGTTTGAAGACGCGCGGTCGATTCAAGCCAAATTCCAGTTAGTCAAAGAACTCGGGCTGCGCGGGGTGAGCTACTGGAAGCTTGGCGTTGATTTCCCGCAAAATGGGTTGTTGATCAATGATCAGTTTATCGTCGGAAAGAGGGGAGGATGACGGATAAAAAAACCCGCCGATTGAAGGCGGGTTTTTTTATGGTCGGAAACGGCGGCTTAGTGGGAAGCCGTTCCGAATAGACAATTCTCCTCTTATGCGCGTCAGTATGGCTCTTCATCGCCGTGGCCGAGAATAGGGGGATTGGCGTCCGCCGTTCCTTTCTTCTCATTGCCAACGTCATTCACTATAACACGACCGTAAGGAAAAGTCAATCAATGGCGAAGAGGAATCACCTCTGTTCCCCGCTTAGCGAATGACATCCCGATTCCCCATGTACGGACGGAGCGCCTCGGGAATTACGACCGAACCGTCTTCCTGCTGATAGTTTTCCAAAATGGCGGCGACAGTGCGCCCGATCGCCAGCCCTGAGCCGTTTAGCGTATGCACATACTCCGGCTTTGCGTTCGGCTCGCGGCGGAAGCGGATATTGGCGCGGCGCGCTTGGAACGCCTCGAAGTTGCTGCACGACGAAATTTCCCGGTACGTCCCATAGCTTGGCAGCCACACCTCGATGTCATACGTTTTCGCGGCGGAAAATCCAAGATCCCCTGTACACAAGGCGACGACACGATACGGAAGCCCGAGCCGCTGCAAGATCGTTTCCGCTTGGCGCGTCAATGTTTCGAGCTCCGCATATGAATCCTCCGGCTTGACGAACTTGACGAGCTCGACTTTATTGAATTGGTGCTGGCGGATGAGTCCTCTCGTGTCGCGGCCAGCCGAGCCAGCTTCGGCGCGGAAGCACGCGCTGTAAGCCGCATAGTAAAGCGGCAAATCGTCAGCCGCTAAAATTTCATCGCGATGCAAGTTCGTCACCGGCACTTCCGCTGTCGGAATGAGGAAATAATCCTCGCTGTCCAAATGAAACGCATCTTCAGCAAACTTCGGAAGCTGACCGGTTCCGATCATGCTCGCCCGGTTCACTAAATATGGCGGCCACACCTCTTGGTAACCAAACTCATCGAGGTGAATGTCGAGCATAAAGTTGATTAAGGCCCGCTCAAGACGAGCCCCTAGCCCTTTATAAAACACAAACCGGCTTCCTGCCACTTTGGCGGCCCGCTCAAAATCAAGCAAACCGAGCTGGTCAGCAATGTCCCAATGCGGCTTCGGTGCAAACGGAAACGAGCGTGGTTCTCCCCATCGTCTCACTTCGACGTTATCTTCTTCCGATTGGCCGACCGGCACAGACTCATGCGGCACGTTTGGCATCGACAAAAGAAGACCGTCAAGCTCTTCTTCAAGTTGGCGAATTTGCTCGTCCAATTGTTTAATGTGGTCGCCGACTTGACGCATTTCGGCGATCAACGGTTCAGCGTCCTTTTTTTCACGCTTTAAGACAGCGATTTGTTGCGACACATTGTTGCGCTTGCTTTTCAACTCTTCGACTTCCGCGATCAAACGGCGGCGCTCCTTGTCGAGCTGCTCAAACCGGTCGATGTGGGCCAAGTCCCCGCCCCGCTGCATCAGCTTTTCTTTTACCTCTGGAAATTGAGTGCGCAGTAATTTGACATCCAGCATTTGTTTTACCTCCTTACCCACCATTTATTATACATAAAAACGCTCCCGTCCCAAAAAAGGGACGGGAGCCATCCCGCGGTGCCACCCTTATTGAAGGCTCATCATGCCTTCCGCTCATGCCGATAACGGCGGCTGCCGAAAACGCCTACTGACCGCTTAGGTGTTCAGCATTTTGCTCGAGGATGGATTCACAGGCGCCGCCTGCCGATTCGCACCACCCACCGGCTCTCTGAAAGGAGGAATGCCTGCTACTAGTTCCTCTCATCGCGTTCGCATTTATTATACGCTTGATACCTTTTTTGCTTCCTTGACCATATTTAAGAAGTATTGCATGAACCGATGGTCATCGGTCAGTTCGGGGTGGAACGAGCAGCCAAGAAATTGGCCTTGCCGGGCCGCGACAATGCGGTCGTTGTATGTCGCGAGGACATCGACCCCGTCTCCGACCTCGACGATGTGCGGCGCACGGATGAAGACGCCGACGAACCCGTCGCCGACCCCTTGAATCGACAGCTCCGCTTCAAAGCTTTCCCGCTGCCGTCCGAACGAGTTCCGCTCGACCGTAATGTCCATCAACCCTAAGTGCGGCTCGTCGTAACCGACGATTCGTTTCGCCAGCAAAATGAGTCCGGCGCACGTGCCGAACATCGGCTTGCCGGCGGCGGCAAATTGCTTCAGCGGCTCCATGAGTCCGTACCGGTCAATCAGGCGCCGCATCGTCGTGCTTTCGCCACCCGGCAGCACGAGCCCATCGAGTCCAGCGAGCTGCTCCGGTTTTTTCACGATGACCGCCTCGGCGCCGCACGCCTCAATGGCGCGCATATGTTCTTGCACGGCCCCTTGCAGTCCAAGCACTCCAATTTTCATCGTTCCTTAGCTCCTTTGTCCGGCTTACCAACCGCGTTCTTGCATGCGGTGCTCCGGCAACAATGTCGCGACATCGATGCCGCGCATCGCGCCGCCCAACCCTTTGGACAAGTGGGCGATCAGCTCGTAGTCCTCGTAATGAGTCGTCGCTTCAACGATCGCCCGCGCATATTTTTCTGGGTTTTCCGATTTGAAAATGCCTGACCCGACAAAGACGCCGTCTGCGCCTAAGTGCATCATGAGAGCAGCGTCAGCCGGTGTCGCGACACCACCGGCGGCGAAATTGACGACCGGGAGGCGGCCAAGCCGTTTAATTTCACGCAACACTTCGACCGGAGCCCCAAGCTGCTTCGCCTCAGCGACAAGCTCGTCCTCGCTCATGCTGACGACTTTGCGGATTTGCGCGTTGACTTTGCGCATATGGCGCACCGCTTCAACGATGTTGCCTGTCCCCGGCTCCCCTTTCGTCCGCAGCATCGACGCCCCTTCCGCGATGCGGCGGGCGGCCTCACCTAAGTCGCGGCACCCGCATACAAACGGAACCGTAAACTGCCGCTTGTCAATATGAAATTCTTCATCAGCTGGCGTCAACACTTCACTTTCGTCGATGTAGTCAACGCCGAGCGCCTCAAGGACGCGCGCTTCCACATAATGACCGATGCGCACTTTCGCCATCACCGGGATGGAAACGGCGTTCATCACTTCTTCGACCACCGTCGGGTCCGCCATGCGCGCGACGCCGCCGGCAGCGCGAATGTCCGCCGGGACGCGCTCAAGCGCCATGACCGCGACAGCCCCTGCCGCCTCAGCAATTTTCGCTTGTTCCGCATTGACAACGTCCATGATGACGCCGCCTTTTTGCATTTCTGCCATGCCGCGTTTGACGCGGTCTGTGCCTGTCAATGCCAACGTTGATTCCCCCTATTCCTATCCTTATGCTTAGTCATATACGCAAAAGGATGATTCCACTGTTTTATTTTACCTCAATTTTTACAAAAATCACAATGGAAAAAAGCTCCCCAAGCAGGGGAGTCGCTTCACAGCCAGCTTTTCACCGTTTTCGCAGCGCTCGTCCATAAGTCGGCGAACAGGCCGCCGATCGCGCGCATGGAGAGCACAAACCAGTTTGCTTTTTCCACCTCAGCGGTCGTCACAAGCGGAACACGGATGTTTTTCTCCATGTCCGGGCTTAAAAAGGCAAGGGAGTCATCTCCTTTATAGTCGAGCGTCATATACCCGACAGTTTCTCCTTTTTTCAGTGGAGCGAGCAGTTTCCCTTCCTTTGTCATTTTTTTCTTATCGAATACATAGACGGGCTTGTACTGTTTTTCCTCACCGTTTTTGACGAGCAGTGCCAGCTTTTTCGCCGTAGCGACGCGCACTTCTTTTTCTTTCCCTTTGACTACCGGAACTGTGCTTTTTCCTTTCAGTTCATATCCTTTCGGATAAAGTGTTTGAAGCGAATATTGATGGAATCCGTAATCAAACAGTTTGGCCGTCTCTTGAAAGCGCGCCTCTTTTGTCGTTTTTCCACTCGCGTCTTTCGCGTTCATAACAACAGAAATGAGGCGCACCCCGTTCCGCTTTGCCGTTCCGGTAAAGCAGTTGCCGGCAAATTCTGTATAGCCAGTTTTCAGCCCGTCAACCCCTTCGTATCCGTATACAAGGCCAGGAAGCATCCAATTCCAGTTGTCCATTCGAATTTCATCTTCTGTTCCTTCCCGGAATATTTTTCGGGGAATACTCGCTGTTTCCAGCACTTCGGGATGGTCTTTCAACAGCCGGTAGGCAAGCATCGCCATGGACCGTGCGGACATAACATTTTCCTCATCCGTGTTCGTTCCATCTGGATGGAAGCCCTTTAAGTCTTGATTGCTGAGCCCGGTCGCATTGACGAACTTATAATCTTTGAGCCCAAGCTGCTTCGCTTTTTTGTTCATCATCGTTACAAAATTTTTTTCCGATCCAGCTATGATCTCAGCAATGGCAACCGTTGCGGCATTAGCTGAATAAATCGCCATCGCTTCATACAGTTCCCGCACCGTATATTTGCCGTCCTTGCGCAGCGGGACGTTCGACAAGGCACGGTCTTGGGAAAGCCGATATACATACTCGCTCGGCGTATACGTTTGATCCCATTTGACGCGCTTCGCCTTAATCGCATCAAGAAGCAAATATTCAGTCATCATTTTTGTCATACTGGCAATGCCGAGCACTGTATCAATATTTTTTTCATACAAAATTCTTCCTGTTTGCGCGTCCACTAAAATGGCCGCATCGGCTCGAATGTCAAGCGGCGCGCTTTCCGCTTGCACCGTTCGTTGGAACGGCCAAACGGTCAAACAAAGACAAATCGATAGCAGCCAAAAAAACCAAGTTTGTTTTTTCGTTTTCACGTCGCACCCTCCTTACACAACCGTTATTGTAACATATGGACAGCCAAAAAAATAGACGGAGGACGAATCTCCGTCAAACTTAGGACGATTGGCGCAACTGCGCTTAAAACGCGGAGTAGTTTGGCGCCTCTTTCGTAATTTGTACATCGTGCGGATGACTTTCGCGCAACCCTGCGCCCGTCATGCGGATAAATTGCGTTTTCTCCCGCAACTCATCCAAGTTTCTCGTCCCGCAATAGCCCATACCGGCGCGCAGTCCGCCGACGAGCTGGTAAATCGTATCGGCGAGCGGTCCTTTGTATGGCACGCGCCCCTCAATGCCTTCGGGAACGAACTTTTTCGCATCTTCTTGAAAGTAGCGATCTTTGCTGCCGCGCTCCATCGCCGCGACCGATCCCATGCCCCGATATACTTTAAAGCGGCGGCCTTGATAAATTTCTGTCTCTCCCGGGCTTTCCGAAACGCCGGCGAGCAAGCTTCCAAGCATGACGGCATGCGCTCCAGCTGCGATCGCCTTCACGATGTCACCGGAGTATTTAATCCCGCCATCAGCGATAATGGGAACGCCGTGTTTGCGCGCCTCTGTCGCACAGTCGTAGATCGCCGTAATTTGTGGAACACCGACCCCGGCGACAACCCGCGTCGTACAAATGGATCCCGGTCCAATTCCAACCTTGACAATGTTCGCCCCCGCCTCAATTAAATCGCGCGTCGCCTCAGCTGTCGCGACATTGCCAGCGATAATGTTCAAGTCTGGGTATTGACGACGAATGTTCGCTACCGTCTCAAGAACACCTTTGGAGTGACCGTGCGCTGTGTCGACAACAATGACGTCGACTCCCGCCTCAACAAGCTTTTTGACGCGGATCATTGTGTCGGCTGTCACCCCTACGGCTGCACCGACAACAAGCCGTCCTTTAGCGTCCTTTGCCGAGTTGGGAAACTCGATCACCTTTTCAATATCCTTAATGGTGATGAGCCCCTTCAACACTCCGTTTTCATCGACCAAAGGCAGTTTTTCAACCTTATGTTTTTGCAAAATTTTCTCCGCTTCCTCCAACGTTGTTCCAACCGGAGCAGTGATTAAATGGTCCTTCGTCATTACCTCGGAAATTTTTATCGAGTAATCTTGAATGAAGCGCAAATCGCGGTTCGTAATGATGCCAACAAGCTTTTGTTCGTCGGCATTGTTGACGATCGGCACACCTGAAATCCGGTATTTGCTCATTAAATGTTCCGCGTCATACACCTGATGGTCAGGTGTCAAGAAAAAGGGATCGGTAATAACCCCCCGCTCTGAGCGTTTCACTTTGTCCACTTGTTCGGCTTGCTGCTCAATGGACATATTTTTATGAATAATGCCAAGTCCTCCTTGCCGAGCCATGGCAATGGCCATCTCGGCTTCCGTCACAGTGTCCATGCCGGCACTAATAATGGGGATGTTCAGCTGCAGGGTATCGCTCAATTTTGTCGTCACATCAACGTCGCGCGGCAATACGTCTGATTTGGCTGGGATGAGAAGAACATCGTCAAACGTCAAACCTTCCTTTGCAAATTTCGTTTCCCACATGTTTTCTCCCCCTTGTCCGGAAATATTATTAGTAGCTTAACAACTGGTTAAACTACTGTCAAGGAATCAGGGAAATGTTCAACTTTTCAGTTATTTGTTCATCATCTAGTGACAGGGGGGATAAAATGTTCGGAAATAACAACAAACAACCCCGCCTTTCCGTTTTCCAATCCGCTGACACCGCTCGCCAATTTTTGCAGCAATGCTACAAACAATTGCATCGCGAAGATGCTGTTCAGCGCAGCTATACGAACTGCTACCCGTTTTTATATTATTTGGAGCACGGGCAGAACTTTTATGCTACAGCTCAACAGGCACCGCTGTCAATCAAGCCTGTGTTGTTGTTTTATGGTATGGTGCAGCTTTTAAAAGCATGTCTGCTTACCGTTGATCCCGATTATCCTGAGTCGACGTCAGTCCTCGCCCACGGTGTATCAGCAAGGAAACGGAAAAAGCAAGGTTATGAATTTCTTGATGATGAGGTAAAAGTACAAAAAAACGGTTTATTCACTCATTTTTCTGAAAAAATGTTTCATGTGAAACAGGAAGCCGGGGAGAAGTTTCGGATGGGGGCGTTGTTGCAACGGATCGGCGAATTGCATGACACCTTTTTCCTCTTAAGTGGACGAAAAAAGCAGTTGTCTTTGCCGGTTGTACATACTGTCTCCCCTCCAATGGTAGCCATCCCAAAAGCCATTTTAGACTATTATCACATGCCATTGACTCGCTTCCTTCAATACCTACGGGAAGAGGGGCAAGGAAAGGCGATCACATTTGTCAATGAAGAAGGAGAATGGCTACGTTTTCAACTGACAGCGCCGCTTTCCCCGGTCGGGGAGGGACCATTTTTCTTTCAGCTTGATGGCACCTATCGAATCGCGGTCAAGAAAGAAAAAATTTTTTTGTTACCGGAAATACATGCTCACTATTTATTGTTGTACAATTTGAGCATGATTTCTCGGTATGAAACCGAGTGGTGGTGCGAGCTTCTTCACTCCTATCCAAGCAAAGCGTATATTTTTATTGTCGAATTTCTCACCGTGTCAGCGAAAAAAGTTCCATGGCTCGTGAATGAATACTTGATGCAAAAATGGAACAGCTGCTCAGCCGATGCGTAAATGCCGTTATGATCCAACCCGCAGTAACGGCTGCCACTCTGCGTTGGCTGAGAACAAACTATTTCTTTACAGTACGAAACATAACGGTCAAACCAAACAAAAAATCCCTTGTCGATATGAACATCGACAAGGGATTTTTTGCCTAGCAGCGACCTACTCTTGCAGGGGCGCTGGCCCCAACTACCATCGGCGCTGGAGGGCTTAACTTCCGTGTTCGGGATGGGAACGGGTGTTTCCCCTCCGCTATCACCACTAGGCAAGCGATTCCGTTTTTCATCAATCATTATACCAGAAAATTAATTCCTGTCAAGAAGGAACGCATTCCTTCAAAACTAGATAACCGTCGGAAGAAGCCGCGTATCGTCCGGTCTAGCTCCGACCGCCATCGGCTCGCGACGCTTCGGTCCTGCTGTGGCGGCATAGCCTCCTCGCAGGCCCTCCAGCGCGTTTCGCCGATCGGCGGGCGGCCTCCGCTTTTCTAGGTTAAGCCCTCGATCGATTAGTATCCGTCAGCTCCACGTGTCGCCACGCTTCCACCTCGGACCTATCGACCTCGTCATCTTCGAGGGATCTTACTCGCCTAACGCGATGGGAAATCTC
>NZ_JPYA01000032.1 GCF_000750005.1 Geobacillus icigianus
TACTTAGAAAATCGACGGAATTAATTGGGGGCTTTTTTATCAATTTTTTCATTAAAAAAATTGTGGAAAATACGGATGTTTTTTCTTATCCATTTTGATACAGTAAGGGTGAGTCGGCCGGCTTACTATGAAAATAAAGGGGAAAGAAGGATGACAAGAGGAAAAAAATTGAACAAATTCTCTTTAATAGTCTCATCTTTAGGTCTATCCTTGTTAATAGGTGCGAGCGTTCTAGCAGCATCTTCTATTGCCAGAATTGACTCTTCACATTTAGATGCTTCTGGCTCAAGTATTTCTGTCGGTGATGGAGTTCTGAATGAGGTTACGTACCAAAATAACAGTCATATTGACTTCTATGCTATAGTGTCGCGTGAAGTTATAGGATTTGATCCAGAAGTGTTTAATCGAAGAGTCTACGATTATGAAGAAGGCTCCGTATATAATTTAAAAGTAACTAATGGAAAGTATTATCCGCGCTCGAAATGGGCTGGCGAAAGCGGAGCGGCTTATGCGAATGGTTTAACATATATCGAAAATCAGTAGATGATAATGGGAAAGTAATATAAAGGTAATGTCAACCTTGTATTGCTTTCCTCATCTGATCGTTAAGAATGAGGTGTACTATATGAAGGTTTTCAATTCTATGAACGTCATGTGGATCCTTTTTCGGAGAAATCCGCTTTTTTGGATTTTGCTAGTTTGTTTTCTTGTGTATGTGTACTGCGGTTTTCATTTTTATTCTACGGGATATAACTTTTCTCCTGGGGAAGCATTAGTAAGGATGAGTTTTGCAGTACAAGGGGGAATGCTTGCTTTTTTATTTTTTGGGGTTTTATTGATTAGACTGGAAGAAAATAATCATTTGCACGATATATTTTCATCGATCCCAAATGCAATTTTTTCTAAGTTTATGGGGAAATTGCTCTTTTTTTTAATCCTTGTGTTATTGGTTTGTTTATTTGTATTTTCCATCTATGTCTTTTTGTTTTTGCCAAAGGGTATATCTTTTCTTTCTTTCTATTATGATGCGTTTCTTTATATTGTCCTATACTGGGGGATTTCCTTCTTTTTATCCGTGCTAATAGGAGCTTTGTTGGCATCTTGGTTTAAGGGAAAAATCATTTACCCTCTTATTCTTTTCGTTTGGGTGTTAATGGGGCCAGCAAATTCTTATTTTTTTGGTACAGCCGTATCCAAAACGATGTTCTCTGCTTTTCTTGCGTGGATCAATCTTGGAGAACCAAACCCTTATGCGTTATTTAACGATTTATATGGATTTGAACTTTCTCTTTACCATTGGATGAAACGATTATTTATGTTGCTATGTATCAGTTTTCTTTTTCTTTTCACCCATTTTTTAAGAAAACGAGGCAATATAGAAAAACGGTTTTCTATGTATGTTGCGGTATGTATAGGAAGTATAGGAGTTTTGATTTATTACTTTACTTTAGACAGACAAATCTATATTAGCAATTCTCTACTGGCAGGAACAAGGGAACATGTCGATGAAACGTACTATCGGGCTTTGTCTCATGAGAATTCTGTACAGCATCAAGTGATTGCGATTTCAAAGTATAATGTCCATATGAAGGTAAAACGGTTAGTAGAGATCGATGCCGCTATTACAATAGTGAACAATCAAAAACATCCGTTAGACTATATATCCTTGTCCTTGTACCATGGATTTAAGGTGATAGACGTTTCGAACAGCCATAAAAAATTGTCATTCCAGCAAAAAAACGATCTTTTAAACATTGAGCTGCCAAGCGAATTGCCACCTAAGCAAAGTTGTCAGCTTTCCATTTCTTATCAAGGATTGAGTTCGCCGTTGTTCTTCGCTAATTCACGCGCAGTATATTTGCCGTATTATTTTCCATGGCTGCCATCGAGCAATGTAGAACCTGCTTTTCAATATACGAAAATGGGGCTGATTAGAAATAATCATCAGTGGAACAATGATGCCGAAATTACATTAACTTATGACGGTCCTACTCCTTTATATACGAATATAAAAAAGGTTGGAAGTAAGAAATGGCATGGAAGATCTTCATTTGGATTATCGGTAGTGGTTGGTAAGATAGCGGAGATGAATAGGAAGAACGATGGCACGCGATTTGTGCAACCGATGACTTGGGAGAAGAATATGTACCAATATCCTGAATTTAAAGAGCGCACTAGTCATGTTATGGAAACCATTTCACGCAACTTTCATATTTCATATGAAGGGTTTCCAAAATTGGTTGTTTTTGTCCCCATTCTTTCGATTAATGATTTCGTTGCTGAGGAGTACATATGGTTTGCCTCCGATCATTTTATTTATGGGACATCATTGCAGTATCAGGCAACGATTCTTCCGCAAGATGAGGCCAGTTATACGTATATGCTCGTTCCTGCTCTTACTTGGAAATACAAAGGGATTCCGATAAAAGATATGGAGTATCTCCATTTATTCGATTCCGTTTATGCTTACGTCTATAATCAACAATACGGTATTCCAGATGACGGCAGTTTTTTGCCTCGTATGGACGCGATAAAATCGGAAAAGGATCAAATTAAAAGCAGTATCGTCCAGTGGATAAAGAGGGAAGAAAACGTGGAAATGAAAAATCGCTTTTGCCAAAAGTGGTTCCAGCTTATTGAAAGTGGAAGCCAGGATTGGAACGAATTAAAGGAGCTTATAGAGCAATATATCGTCATCAAGGAGGATTTATAAGTGTCTGTACTAGAAATTCGAAATGTGAAAAAACGGTATAAAAACAAGGTTGTATTAAATAATATTTCATTGAATATCAAGGGAACTTATGGTTTGCTCGGTCCTAACGGGGCTGGAAAAACAACCTTAATGAAGATCATAGCAACTTTGCTTCCTTTGGAAGAAGGGGCAATTACTTTCGACGATATTTCATGGGAAAACCCTCAAAAAGTGAAACCGTTAATTGGCTATTTGCCGCAGTATTTTTCCGCTTATAAAACGATGAAGGTTTATGAAGTGCTTGATCATTTTGCTGTTTTAAAAGGAATTATTAATAAAGAACGCCGAATATCGGAGCTTGATGCAGTGCTGGAAAATGTGAATCTTTATGAACAAAGAAACGAAAAAATGAAGGATTTGTCAGGTGGAATGATCAGAAGAGTTGGGATTGCCCAAGCTTTATTGGGCAATCCGAAAATTGTGATTGTAGATGAACCTACTGCTGGATTGGACATTCAAGAAAGGGTAAGGTTTCGCAATTTGCTTCGGAAAATCTCCGTCAACCGAACTATTATTATTTCTTCCCATATTGTCGAGGATTTAGAAACAACATGCGATTATGTTGCTATGATGAATAAGGGGACAATTCTGTTGGAAGGATCAAGACAGGAAGTGTTGAAAATAGTAGACGGACTCGTGTGGGAAAAAGACGTTAATTCACGCGACTTAGAGCAAATTCCCGAATCGAAAATTATTTCGGTGAAAGAAGCAGGGGATCGCTATATTATTAGAATGTTATCGCAGGAAAGCATAAAAGAGGCGAGACGTGTTCATCCGACATTGGAAGATGCTTACCTTTATATGATGAAGGGGGATAACCATTGAAAAAGATAAATTTTGTTTTTGAAATAAAATCAATGGGCTGGTCATTTTTTCTCCCTCTTATTGTCTTTCTGTTGTTAATGTACCAATTGGCTACATATCAAGGTTCTTCTTTATATATTTATAATACGATTGAATTTCTTGTTGCTCCTCTTGCGTGCTGGTGGATCATTCACTTATATGATGAATATTTTGAGGGAGGATTACATGAACTTCTTCCCAGCTATCCATTATCGAGGTGGTATCATGGGATATACCGTGTATTGCCGTTTATACTCATGTATTTATTGCTGTTGATAGGAAGTTTATGGATGGTGCATTCTGTAGTGGAAAATCAAGATTATGCCCCATTGCTTGTTTATATTGGAACACTAAGCTTGCTATTTGCGACAGTCGGTTTTTTGTTAGTTGCGATTTTTCGGAATGTCATGGTGTCGATCGTTATGATTGCTACTTATGTAGTAACGGAGTATTTAACGAATGGAGAAGTAATGCCATGGTATCATGCGATGGCTTTTGTCTCAAGCCCTTTTTCCTTTCGTGACGTAATGTCAAAAGCGATAGTCAATGGGGGGCTCGCTGGCTTCTTTTTATTATTGGGCCAGACCGTGCTGTCGATGGTTTTGACTAAACGATGAATGATATACATAAATGGGCGTATTAAGCCAAAAGATTCTTAAGCGTGAAAGTTGTTATAGCGGCGACATGCTATATACATGCTCATTGAAAAATGAACGGCTTCTTCTGCAACGAGCTTTCTCCCCGAGGGCTCAGCTTGTAGGTTGAGTCACAGGATCGTTGGAACAAAAGGATGCAGCGCTTAGGGTGTGCAGGATAACGGAGAGGTTAACTCTTTATGTTGTATGTATATATAATAAGTTGAAATTTTGTTTTACAT
>NZ_JPYA01000034.1 GCF_000750005.1 Geobacillus icigianus
GATATTTTCAATATGTAATTCTTTTCTTCGAAGGAATAACATATTTTTTAGTTTTGATATTTTTTGGGTTATTTCTTTATAAATTGTCTAAACAGAAATCTCTACGTTGAAAGGAATGGAAATCATTGATCATTCTGCAGAATATAAAAAAGTACTACAAATTAGGTAGTGAAAGCATTGAGGTGTTGAAAGGGGTTTCTCTGTATCTTCAAAAAGGGCAACTCATTTGTTTATTAGGGGAGTCAGGATGTGGAAAATCGACCTTATTAAATATTATTGGCGGTTTAGACTATGCGGATGAGGGAGAATACATTTTTCAATCGATAAATGTTCGGGAGTTCAATGAAAAGGAATGGGCATGCCTACGACGAGAAAAGATCGGGTTTGTGTTCCAAAGCTTTAACCTTATTCCCCATTTGAGCGCTCTAGAAAACGTAGAGATGAGCATGACTTTGTTAGGGAAATCGAAAGAAGAAAGAAAAAGAAGGGCGATAGAGCTTCTAAATATGGTAGGATTAGCAGATAAATTGAATTATCTCCCTAATCAGTTGAGTGGAGGACAAAAGCAACGTGTAGCAATAGCGAGAGCGCTAGCAAACGATCCAGACATTATATTAGCAGACGAACCAACGGGAGCATTAGACTCAGAAAACTCAGCACGTATAATGGAAATACTAAGGAAAATTTCACAACAGGGAAAAGTCGTGTTGGTTGTTACACATTCTCAAGAGTTAGTCTCATATGCAGATCGAATCATAAGGATGAGAGATGGGAAAATTATTGAAGATGAGGATGTTGCACATGCAGTAGAAGTTGAAGATGTGGATAAGTGGATAGGAAGCAAAGGCAAAAAACTAGACTTGCTTACCACCTGCAAACTGTCATTTCGAAATATAAAAAATAAAAAATGGAGAAATATTTTAACTGCTATAGGCGCATCAATCGGAATTTTTGGGTTATCTATCATTATGGCTTTAGGCAATGGTGTTAAAGAAAAGTTATCTAGTTCGATAGATGAAGCGACAGCAAAATCATCTTTAAGTGTAGCAAATGAACAGTTTGCGGTTTTGAATGAGAACGACATTGTCCGGTTGAGGGAAATCAAAGGAGTAAGGGACATCTATCCGTACAATCCATTTCAAATAAGTATGAAAACGAAAGAAGGAGCAAAAGCTACGTCATCAGCTGAGAGTTTGTCTCCTAGAAGATATGCTGAGGTCATATATGGGAAAAAATATATCGTGAAAGGAAGGTTTCCAGACGATCAAAGAGATGAAATTGTGCTACCTGAGCGCATAGCCAAAAAACTGTTTAAAGATTCGAAAGAGGCTGTTGGAAAAAATGTGTCACTTGTTGTACAGTTAATGTCTTTAAAAGAAATTTATCCGACAGTGAACGTTAATGCGACGGTAGTAGGGGTGGTAAAGAATAATTCGATCCCTCTGCTCGATACGGTAGGAATTTCTTATGGATTGTCACAGAAGATTATGAAAGAATCGATAGGCAATAGTACAAGTGCTCTATCTTTCACAATTATCCCATCGTCCATCAAGGATATAGCACCTTTAAAGAGTAAAATTAAGGAGATGGGATATAAAGTGCAGACAGATGAAGAAAGTCAAAATGAAATTAATGAGTATGTCTCCTTCGCAAGTATTGCATTGGGAATGTTGTCTGGCATATCGCTTATCGTTTCATCGATTATGATTGGCATCGTCTTATACGTGAGTGTTTTAGAGCGAACTCGAGAGATTGGCATTTTAAAAGCAATCGGTGCATTTCGTTCAGATATTCGCCGCGTATTTGTCACAGAAGGAATGTTGATCGGCATCATTGGAGGAGTATTCGGAATTTTAGGTTCAATCACAGTGGGAAAAGCAGCAAATTATGTTGTAATGACGGTAATGAAAAAGAGTAATTTGGACCTTTTCCAGTTTCGTTTTATTCAAGTTGTACTTCTTGTTCTGTTTAGCGGGCTGTTAGGTGTTTTAGCTTCTTTTGTCCCTGCAAATAAAGCAGCAAAACAACCTGCTGTGGAAGCATTGCGACATGAGTAAGAAATAAGATGTGGAGCGTGAAAATGATGAAGTGGATGAATATCGTATTTATTCTATCGGTCATTTCTTTTATTTTGTACAAGCTGGTTTCTAGGGAGACAATTAGCAATACGGCGTGGATCATTGCTACTTTTCTTGTCATCACTAATTTCATTGGTTTGATCAAGGGACGTAGAGAGAGTAGATAATTGTAATCCGTATGCATCCAAGTGCAGTGATTGATTCACCTCCAATGGTAGTATGAGAAGGCGAAAGCCGCCAACTCCTCTTTGATCACCAGAGGCCCATTGCTGTTTCGAATCGTCAAAGCCGCTCTGGCGGAAGCGGATGCCCAATCCGGTTCGCGCTGTGTGTCTGTTCACCGCATCGGAAAGCCTGCTAAAGGGGGCTGGAGGCCGCAAGCTGATCGGGCCGACGGGACAGGCGGTTTTTGTTTGAGTATGTGAAAGTCGTCCTGTTCAAGCCGCCGGATAGACGCATCCAACGCGCACTGGATCGCTTCCTCAATCCTGATCAGCGAAGGATTCTGCAGGGATTGGGCATGGATGAGAGCATTTACGTGCAACGTCATACGGCACGACAAGCGATGGCAGAAAAAGGATTGCCATCACTTGTCGTGTTGGTCAAACAGTGATTCTGAAATAAAAAATCCGCTGTTTCTACCTTGTTACGGTGCGAAATGTGAGTGAATAAACGTTTTGACCTTGTTCAAAAGGGAAATGTGAGCTGCCCAGCCGCTCTCGCTCTTGTAACATATCGTTACAATACAGAAACAGTTGTTTTTCGTTTTCCTTTTGTTACAACAGGGTGCCATGCCCTTTACTTTTGCCCTCAGGCGCGGTTTAGTAATAGTAGATGGAGCCAACAACAAGGCGATGGCGTTGCCGCAATCAGCAGAGTTGGGCTCAAACGGTTGGGTTGCTGTCCTTTCCGATCGTTTCCGTCTCTCGTCCTAGCAGTCGATACATTTCTTTCGCTAACCGTTCGAGCAAGTAGATGACCGGGAGCTGGGTTGTGACATCTGTCTGTCCGATCCGCTCCGCGGTGGCGTAATACGTCAAGTTATAGTCGGAGATGTTCGCGAGTGTGCAATGTTTCCGGTTGGTGATGCTGATGATCGTGCTCCCTTTTTCTTTCAAGCGGTGCACTTGGGCGAGCGTGTGCGGCGTTTCGCCGGACACCGACAAGGCGATCACGGCGCAGTTGTTGAAATAATGGCCGTAAATCGGAAAAAACGGATCCTTGATGTAGACGGAAAACTTTTGAAAGGCAGAAAAGTAGCGCGAGCCGTATTCGGCCAAAATGCCGGAGCTGCCGGAACCGACAAAAATGACTTGATCCGCTTGAGCGATCACGGCGGCAGCGGCAAAAATCGCCCGCTCGTAGTCGGCCGTCAGCGTCCGCTCGAAAAACTCCCGCAATGCTTCTTGGCTGCTGATGATTGACGTTCGTTCGTTTTCCCGCAAGTATAGCTTCCATTTCGTTTTGAACTCGCTGAACCCGTCGCAGCCGACTTTCTTGCAAAAGCGGAGCACGGTCGGCGGCGAGACATGGACGGCCTCAGCGAGCTCGCGAATGCGCATGTACGCGACTTCATGCGGATGTTTCATCACGTAATCGTAAATGGCATAATCCAACTCGGAAAACCGGGCGATTTGTTCGGGGGTAAACATGCCTACACCTCGCTTTTCAGAACAGGACGCGTGAGACCGGGCGATGGTCAACGGTTGCGTCATCTATTCATTATATCACGTCTAACACGGTGAAGGGGGAAGACGAGCATGGATAAACGATTGAAAATTGCGACCATTGGCGGCGGGTCGAGCTACACGCCGGAATTGGTCGAAGGGTTGATCAAGCGTTATCATGAATTGCCAGTCGGGGAATTGTGGCTTGTCGATATTCCGGAAGGCAAAGAAAAACTCGAAATCGTCGGCGCACTGGCCAAACGGATGGTCGAAAAAGCTGGCGTGCCGATCGAGATTCATTTGACGCTCGACCGTCGCCGGGCTTTGGAAGGTGCAGACTTTGTCACGACGCAGTTTCGTGTCGGCGGCCTAGAGGCGCGGGCGAAAGACGAGCGCATCCCGCTCAAATACGGGGTGATCGGCCAGGAGACAAACGGGCCGGGTGGATTGTTTAAGGGATTGCGGACGATTCCGGTCATTTTGGACATCATTCGCGATATGGAAGAGCTTTGCCCCGATGCGTGGCTGATCAACTTCACGAACCCGGCCGGGATGGTGACGGAAGCCGTCTTGCGCTACACGAAGCAGGAAAAAGTCGTCGGCTTGTGCAACGTGCCGATCGGCATGCGCATGGGCGTCGCCAAGCTGCTTGGCGTTGATGCTGACCGCGTGCACATTGATTTCGCCGGCTTGAACCATATGGTGTTTGGCTTGCATGTTTATCTCGACGGCGTCGAGGTGACCGACAAGGTAATCGACCTCATTGCCCATCCGGATCGGTCCGGAGTGACAATGAAAAACATCGTTGACCTCGGCTGGGAGCCGGACTTTTTGAAAGGGTTAAACGTATTGCCGTGCCCCTACCACCGGTATTACTATCAAACAGACAAAATGTTGGCTGAGGAGCTCGAGGCGGCGAAAACGAAAGGAACGCGCGCCGAAGTCGTCCAGCAGCTCGAAAAAGAACTGTTCGAGCTGTACAAAGATCCGAACTTGGCCATCAAGCCGCCGCAGCTCGAGAAACGGGGCGGGGCGTACTACAGCGACGCCGCTTGCAGCTTGATCAGCTCCATCTACAACGACAAGCGCGACATTCAGCCGGTCAACACGAGAAACAACGGCGCCATTGCCAGCATTCCGCCAGAATCGGCCGTTGAGGTCAACTGCGTCATCACGAAAGACGGACCAAAGCCGATCGCTGTCGGCGACTTGCCGGTCGCCGTGCGCGGCCTCGTCCAGCAAATCAAGTCGTTCGAGCGCGTCGCTGCCGAGGCCGCGGTCACTGGCGACTACCAAACCGCGCTCGTCGCCATGACGATCAACCCGCTTGTCCCGTCTGACACCATCGCCAAACAAATGTTGGACGAAATGCTGGAAGCGCATAAAGAATACTTGCCGCAGTTTTTCAAACAGACCAAAGCAGCGGCCGGGCGCTAAACGGCCGCTTCGAAAACGATGGACAAAGCTGCCTCGGCGACAGGCGGCTTTGTCATTTCATCGTGAAAAGCCGCACAATACAAGGGCTTTTTCCCATTCATATTCCCCTTATTCTAGGCCAAAATCAAATACCGCCGCCGCATTCTGCCCATTGCCATCTTCAGCTATGACGCCATCCGCGATGAACCGTCCTCGTTCACCATCCAGTTTCCGTTCCTAACCGTTGTTGATTTCCGTTTTCTGACCGTTGAACTGCGCAAGTTGCCATGGCGCGAGTACATTCGCCGCGACAACCCGGTCGCCGCCGCTCTGTTAAGCAAAATGGGGTATAATGAAAGTGAAAGAGTGGTTGTGAAAAAAGAATTTTTGCGCATGCTCGTCCGCTTGGAGCTTGACGAAGCGAAACAGCGGCTGTTGTTTGGCTTTTTTGAGACGTATTTGCGGTTGTCCGAACAAGAGGAGCTCGAATTGCGAAACGAGGTGAATGAAATGGAAACGAAGGAAGCGAAAAAAGTGATGGATCTCATCGTGTCGTACGAGCAACGGGGGATGAAAAAGGGGATTGAAAAAGGAATGGAAAAAGGAATGGAAAAAGGAATCGAAAAAGGCAAGATGGACGTTGCGAAACGGATGCTAGAGAAAGGATATGACGTGCCAACGATTTGTGAGTTGACCGGACTGCCAGTGGAGGCGGTGGAAAAGTTGAAAGAGTAAAAAGCGGAGGGGACGCTGTTCCGATGCAGCCAATCTGTTTTTTCACTCATTCTCCCATTGATGAAGGGAATCAGTGGTTTTTCACGGGCCTTCTAGGAGGCCGGTGATTTAATGCAAAATACTGCTGATTCCACCCATTTCTCAATTAGAGAAACCTCGTAGAATCAACTTTCTTTTCTGAATGAAAATACCGCCGATTCGTGTGTGACAGCGGTTTTTCACGGGCCTTCTAGGCTAGCGCCCCGACGTTCGTGTACAATGGCGGTAGGAGGGATCAAGATGCGCCATTGGTGGAAACGGCTGTTTTACGGGGGCGGCATCGCCGCGCTGTTTGCAAGCGCTTCCTTCACCGCCTATTGCGCTTGGAACGTGTATGCGTATCCAAAATCAGAGAAGGAACGGGTTCCGGAAACAACGAAAGAGGCCTATCATTTCGTGCTTGTGCCGGAGGAACTCGATAATGATTACTGGCGGCTCGTGGAAAAAGGAGCGAAAGCGGCGGCGAAAGAACTGGGGATTGACCTTGAGTATATCGGCCCGCGGCAGGCGAATATTGATGAGCATTTGCGCATTTTGAAAAAAGCCGCGGCGGCGAAAGTCGATGGGATCATCACCCAAGGGTTGACGGAAGCGGAATTTGTCCCAGTGATTAACGAAATCACGGACAAAAATATTCCTGTGGTGACGATCGATACGGATGCCCCGACGAGCCGACGTGTCGCCTATGTGGGAACGGATAATTATTATGCCGGTTTTCTTGCGGGACGAGCGTTAGCTGAGGATACGAAGGGCAAGGCGACGGTCGCGATTATTACCGGCAGTTTGACGGCGGCGCACCAACAGCTGCGAGTGCGCGGATTTGAGGATGCGGTGAGACAGGAAAAAGGCATCCGCATCGTTGCCATCGAAGAGTCGCACATTACGCGTGTGCAAGCCGCGGAAAAGGCGTATACGATTTTGAAAAAGCACCCGGATGTGAATGCGTTTTACGGCACGAGCGCGCTCGATGCGATTGGCGTTGCCAAGGTGGTCGAGCAGTTTCATCGGGAGCAAAAGACGTATATTATCGGTTTTGACACGCTTCCTGAGACGATCCGCTATTTGCAAAAAGGAACGATTGCGGCGACCGTGGTGCAGGAGCCGTATGAAATGGGATACAAGGCTGTCCAACTGATGGCCGAGATCGTCGCCGGGAAAGACGTGCCGGCGATGACGAATACGGAGACGAAAGTCATTCGGAAAAAAGACTTGCCGCTGCGCCCGGCGCGCAATTATGAGGTCAACACGCCATGAAGGTGCCTGCCAAGCCTCCGTCGGGAGAAGGCGGAAAGCGGAGAAAGGTTGGCGAACGCCGCCAAAGCATGAGAGATGGTCGGCCTTGACGTTCGACCACGTTCGGCTGGAAGCTTCCAGCGTCCCAGTCTCAGAACGTTGGGTGATCTACTTGACGTTCGCCACGTTCGGCTGGAAGCGGCAGGACGATGCAGGCGACAAAGCGCCGGTGACAGCGGGGTGGAATTCAGATGAACATTCGGACGAAGATGCTGCTTTGCTTTACCGTTTTTTTGCTTTTGCTGAACGGAGCGGTATTTCTTTTGTATGAGACGAGCGAAGAGATGATGAGCGATTATGATCAACGGATGCGCCGATTGTTGTTGCTCAATGAGGTGTCGCAGCGGGCAAACCGAATGATGGAACAGCTCAATGCGTACGTCTCGGAGAAAGAAGGACGGTATGCACGCGCTTATGAGCGGGAGTTCCGCTGGCTGCAGCAACGCTGCCGGCAGCTCGGCGCCATCTTGCCGGTGCTGTCCGACCGGCTGGCGGCGGAAAACTATGAACATATGATTGAAAGTTTGCTGGAGGAGGCGGCGCTGACCGTCTATCATTTTCAAGCTGGAAATATTGGCTTGTACTCGTCTCACTTGCATGAAACGATGAACATTGCGTCCTTTTTGCAAGAGGAAACGTTAAACTTGATTGACGATGAGCTGACGGCCTACCAACGGCGGTACGATGAAGTGGAGCAGCGCAACCGCTATTTCCGCTATATGGGAATGGGATTGTTTGTCACGACGTTGTTGCTTGGTGCCTTGCTGGCGGTGTTCTTTTCCGGCCACTTAACGAAGCCGATCATTCTTCTCTCGCGCGCTGCCCGATCCATCGCTGACGGGCGGCTGGACGGGCCGGATATTGAGCCGATGACCAACGATGAGTTGCGGCTGTTGACGATCACGTTTAATGACATGCGCCGCAATTATTGATTTTCTTATTTGTGTACGGGTTTATCGGCTGGACCGGGTATGTGTCGTTAAGCAACTGGAACTCCCTTGTGCCGGATTGGTCGTTTGCCGGGGTGAAAAACTATTTGTATTTGTTTCATGATTTCCGCTTTCAAGCCGACTTGCGCAATACGCTTGTGTTTACGGTGCTGTTTATCGCCGCCGTCATTGTGCTCGGCCAACTCCTTGCCATTTTGCTTGACCAAAAGCTGCGCGGCGAGTCGTTGTTTCGCAACATTTTCTTTTTCCCGATGGCCTTGTCCTTTGTCGTCACCGGGGTCGTATGGCAATGGCTGTTCAATCCGTCAACGGGCGTCAACTTGTTTTTAAAACCACTTGGCTTGGATGGAAAATGGTATACGGATACGAACATCTTGTTCGGATTTCATTGGGGCAAGATTGAATTTGGCATCCCGGTCGCCATCATTGCGGTGGTCGTGGCGGCTGTTTGGCAAATGACTGGCTTTGCCGTCGCGATGTATCTCGCCGGCCTGCGCGCCATTCCGGATGAGGTGCGGGAAGCGGCGCGGATGGACGGGGCGACCGAGTTTCAATTGTATTGGAAAATCATCTTGCCGCTCCTCCGGCCGATCACGGTCAGCGTCATCATCATTATGGCGCATATTTCACTGAAAATTTTCGATTTGATTTACGCCATGACCGGGCCGGGGGCGAACTTTGTCACCGATGTGCCGGGCGTGTACATGTTTGAAACGACGTTCCGCGGCAACTATTATGCGAACGGAGCGGCGATCGCCATGGTGATGCTGCTATCGGTGGCCATCTTTATTGTTCCGTACCTTATCTCGAGCCGCAAGGGGGGATCGTGATGGCGAGATCCGTATGGGCCCGGCCGTTTTTGTATGCGCTGGCCGTTGCCATGAGCGTGTTTTTCCTCATGCCGGTGTATGTCATGGTCATCACGAGCTTGAAGCCGCTTGATGAAGTGACATTGGCCGATATGTGGAAGCTCCCGTCGACCATCGATTGGAGCAGCTACGCCACAGCGTTTGACAAACTCGCCCCAAACTTTTGGAATTCGCTGCTGCTCGTCGTACCGGCGACGTTGTTATCCGCACTGCTGGGGGCGCTCAACGGCTACGTGCTTTCGAAATGGAAGTTTAAAGGAGTGGATACGCTTTTTACGCTCATTTTGTTCGGAATGTTCATTCCGTATCAAAGCATTCTCATTCCGCTGATCCAATTTTTGCGCGAAATCGGGCTGTACAACACGATTCCGGGACTTGTGTTCGTTCATGTCGTCTACGGCATTCCGATCACCACGCTGATGTTTCGGAATTTCTACGCCGCGATTCCCGATGAAATGATTGAGTCGGCGAAAATCGACGGCGCTGGGTTTGTCCGCATTTTTCGTTATATTATGCTCCCCTTGTCCATCACTGGATTTGTCGTCGTGGCGATCTGGCAGTTTACAAACATTTGGAACGAGTTTTTGTTCGCCGTGACGATCACGACATCGGACAAACAGCCGATCATGGTCGCCTTGCAAAACTTATCTGGCAGCCAAATCGTGCAATGGAACGTGCAAATGGCGGGAGCCCTGTTGGCAGCGCTGCCGACCTTGCTTGTGTACATCTTCCTTGGCAAATATTTTGTCCGTGGGCTGTTGGCTGGTTCGGTGAAGGGTTGAACGGGCGAAAAACGGAAAACGTCTCCGTCAAGCCGCCATCATGGCGGCTTTTCTCTTTTGTCTTGTAGAATAGTTGAGCCTTGAGGGTGAGGGAGGCGATCGCTTCGCAGCGCTACACGCAGCCGGCGTTTCCCGAGCGCATGTTCCTTTATGTCAGCCGATTGTTTCAAAAATACCGCCGCCGCATTCTGCCCATTGCCATCTTCAGCTATGACACCATCCGCAATGAACCGTCCTCGTTCACCATCCAGTTTTCGTTCCTAACCGTTGTTGGTTTCCATTTTCTTACCGTTGAACTGCGCAAGTTGCCATGGCGTGAGTACATTCACCGCGACAACCCGGTCGCGGCCGCTCTGGTAAGCAAAATGGGGGATGATGAAAGTGAAAGAGTGGCCGCGGTGTCTTTGTTCCGGCCCTTGCGCGTATTGCATTGGGAATGCTTGGTATTCCAGTCGGGGGTGTGCTCTTTTCTCTTCCATGCCTCCTGCTTGCCAGCTGATTGGTGGAGTAGGGCAGCGATAGGGAACGTTGACGGTCATGCAAAAACGTGGTAAGATAACACAAAACATACTATTCATATTTATTTACTATGAATTAAAAGATGATGAAAGGGGAGAGAGCAGTTGATGCGATTCCAGTATATTGAGAGCGGAGGGGAACGCTTGGCGGTTTCGATTCATGATCCAGCTGTGTCGGTTGATCGTGATGATGTGCCTGTTGTTGTCATTTGTCATGGGTTTATCGGTACGAGGATTGGTGTGGATCGGTTGTTTGTCCAAGCAGCGGAACGATTTGCTTCGGCCGGAGTCGGAGTCGTCCGTTTTGATTATGCTGGTTGTGGGGAGAGCAGTGGAGAATATGGAAAAAACCGATTTGATGATTTCATTCGACAAACGAGAGATGTCATTCGTACAGTGGAACAATTTCCGTCGTTTCAGCGTCGGCCGCTTGTGCTTCTCGGCCATAGTTTGGGAGGGGCGGTGGCGACGGTCACAGCTGCATTGGATCGGCGAGTCGCACGATTGGTGCTTTGGGCGCCTGTTGCGTATCCACATGTAGATATTGTCCGCATTGCCACAGATGGGTATGGCCGCTCGGATGGTGAAACGATTGAGTACCGCGGATATCGATTGTCCCCTTCCTTTTTCACTTCGCTCGTTGATATCGACCCGTTGCAGGCGGCCAAACAGTTTCCGGGTGATGTCCTCCTTGTCCATGGAATAGCTGATCAAGAAATTCCTGTCACGTATGCAGATGTCTATGGGGAAGCATTCGGGCAACGAGCCGATTCACGATTTGCCAAACAAGTCATCCCAGAAGCGGATCACACGTTTTCTTCCGTCTCCGCGCGAGAACAGTTGCTGCAGATCACGACGGCTTGGCTTTTCCAACGTGCGGTGGTCGTCTAGCAAGGGAAGGTGCCCACGAAGGAGCGGGCACCTTATCATTTCGAATGTCTGTGCTGTCGTTATTCTGATCTTCTCGTTGAAGCGGCGGACTTGGTCGCGAAAGAAGACGGCTGTCCTAGGACTAGCCGTCTGTTCGTGAGCCGATCGGGCGGAACGCGGCAGCGGGATGATCATGCGCCAGGCGCGGGCCGTTCCCGAATAGCTTCTCCCGCATGGTTCCAGGGGTGTAGGCGGTTTTGTATAGACCGCGTCGTTGCAGGATGGGAACGACATATTCAATGAAATCGTCCAAATCTTTGGGCGTGATCAGATGGGTTAAATTGAATCCATCCACCCCCGAGCGCCGAGCTCGCTCTTCGATGGCGTCGGCGACCTGTATCGGGTTGCCGATTATGACGGATTCCCGTGTGAGCGTTCCGGCTTTTTGAAGCGCCTCACCGATCGTTAGCGGTTTTGTGGCGTCTTTTGTTAATGAAGCAGCTTTGTAGTGTCCATGATCCGTGGCGCGGAACAAGAACGGTTCATCGGCTGGTTTGGCTTCATATTCAGCCAAGTCATAGCCGCTCGCCCCGCTGAATTGGGCTTTGGCGGCGTCCGTGCTCCATAGGCGGCGCAATTGTTCATATTTTGCTTCCGCTTGCTCCGTCGTTTTGGCGACAATGACCGTCAAAAAGGTGAAAAATTTCAGTTGTTGCGGATCTCTTCCGTATCGCTCGGCTCGTTGGCGAATGTCTTGAATGTAGAATGACAGCCGTTCGGGGGACGGAGCGCCGACGAAAACACACTCCGCATGTTTGGCCGCGAACGCCCTCCCGCGTTCGGATGAACCAGCTTGGTACAACACTGGCGTGCGTTGCGGGGAAGGCTCGCATAAATGCGGACCTTCGACAGAGAAAAAGGCGCCGTGATGGTTGATCGGATGAATTTTGCCAGGATCAATCAACACGCCTGTCTCGCGATCTTCGAGGAAGGCACCTTCTTCCCAGCTTCCCTCCCACAACTTATAAGTCACTTCCAAACACTCATCCGCGATCTCATATCTCTGATCATGGGCGATCATTCTCTCCAATCCAAAGTTTTTGGCCGCATTGGGCAAATAAGAGGTGACAATATTCCACGCGATGCGGCCGTTTGTCAGATGGTCCAGCGTGGAAAATCGCCTTGCGATATGGAACGGGTGCTCATAAGTGGTGCTTGCCGTTAACACGAATGAAAGATGGGTCGTGACGCTCGCCATGACTGGAATGATTAAGGAAGCGTCGTTTAGTGGAAATTGCATCCCGTCGCGAATCGATGGATCTTTGCTTTGTCGATACGTGTCGTACACCCCGAGCACATCAGCAAAGAAAACAGCGTCAAACAGCCCGGCTTCGAGGCGCTTAGCCATTTCGATCCAGTAGTGGAGCTCTTTATAGCGGCGGTGGCGCTCGCTGTCGGGATGCTTCCATAAACCGTGGGCATTATGCATCGCGCTTGCCATCTCAAAGGCATTGAATAATAGGGGTTGATCCATCAATTTGTCCTCCTTTCAAGACTGGCGGCTCTCGTGATGACGAGCCGCCGGCTGCTATGGGTCATTGTTTTTGGAACCAATCGGGCCATACGTATCCTTTGTACTTCGGATCTTCTTTGATCAATTTAGCGAATTCTTTCGATTTGTAAGCGGCGATCAAATCTTTGACAAAAGGTTTGTCTTTGTCCTCCGGACGGATGGTGACGACAATCAAGTAGTAATCAGGCGTTTTTTCTAAGGCGACGGCTTCGGTTAATTTTAACCCAGACGATAAGGCGAAGTTGCCGTTGATCAAGGCGTAGTCCACATCGCCCAACGCCCGCGGCAGTTGAGCGGGATCCAATGGTTTGAGAATGATGTTTTTGTGAAATTTGGCAATATCTTTTTCCGATGCTTTTGTTGGTTCGACATCTTTCTTTAGTTCTAAGAGGCCGAGCTGCTGCAGCATCGTCAGCGCCCGCGCTTGATTGACCGGTTCGTTCGGCAAGGCGATGGTCGTTCCGTCCCGAATGTCATCGAGGGACGTATGTTTTTTTGAATATAAACCGATAGGAACGGTCGGAATCGAGATCAAGGGCTGCAATTTCATTTGATGTGTTTTGGCGAAGTTTTCAAGATACATCTGGTTTTGAAACACGTTGGCGTCAATTTCTTTCTGATCTAGTGCGATATTGGGCTGCACGTAATCATTGAATTCAATTAATTTCACTTTGTATCCTTTCTTTTCTAGATAAGGCTGAATGGCTTCGCGGATTTGATCGCTGTATGGACCGGCGGTGGCGCCGATCGTGATCGTTTTCTTTTCCTCTTGTGCCGAGGAAGAGGATGATGAGCAGCCTGTTGCTCCGAAGATCAATACAATAAGGGCGAATAGAAAAGAAAAACGCTTCATGAACGATTCCTCCTCATAAAAAGGTTGGTCAATGCCGCAAAAAAGGCAGCCATTATCGGTTGAAAGCGAGGCTAGTGTTGCTTGACGGAACAGGCGCTTCGCTCATGCGAAACGTTTATCGCTTATCGATCCAGCGGGCGATCGAGTCGCCGACAAACTGGACGACCTGCACTAAGCAGAGAAGAATGATAATCGTTGTAATCATCACCGTGTTGTCGTATCGATAATAACCAAAACGAATGGCTAGATCCCCCACACCGCCGCCTCCGACAATGCCGGCCATCGCTGAGTAGCCGATCAAGCTGATCGCCGTAATGGTGAGTCCATGGATGATGCCGGGAAGAGCATCGGACAGCAGAACATCTTTGATAATCATCCACGGAGTGGCTCCTACGGCGGTAGCGGCTTCAATCACGCCTTTATCGACTTCCCGCAAAGCGGTTTCCACAATGCGGGCGAAAAATGGCGTGGCGGCCACGGACAGCGAGACGGCCGCTGCTGTTGGACCAATGGTGGTGCCAACGAGCAGTTTTGTCAACGGCAGCAAGGCGACTAGCAAAATGATAAATGGGATCGAACGGACGATGTTGATGAGAAAACCGAGAATGGTTTGCAGTGGTTTGTTTTCCCAAAACAAACCGCGATCTGTCACAAATAAGAGCACCCCAAGCGGAAGCCCGGCGATGACGGCGGCTAACAGAGAAATGCCCACCATGTACAACGTATCCCAGAACGCTTTTAATAGTTCTGGAGCCAGCGTTTCAAGCGGCACGATCGATCACCTCGACTCCTTTTGTCCGTTCGGCCATGTAGCGAATGGCGCGCTCGACTTCCTGTTCATCTCCGCTCAATTCTAACAGCAGCACCCCAAGCGGTGTGTCGTTAATGTACTCAATTTTTCCGTGCAAAATGTTCCCGCGCACACGGAATGTTTGCAGCGTGTCGGATAGGATGGCTTGTTCAGCGGCAGGCCCTTGGAACAAAATTCGCACTAACGTTCCGGTTCGCGCTTGAAGCAGACGTTCTGGAACATCTAGGCGCAGCACATGCTCAACGAACGAGCGGGTCAACGGCTGCTGCGGTTGGGTAAACAGATCGTATACGCGGCCGATTTCGACAATGCGGCCGTTTTGCATCACAGCGACACGGTCGCAAATTTCTTTAATGACTTCCATTTCATGCGTAATGACGACAATGGTAATGCCGAGTTCGCGATTAATTTGCTTGAGCAACTGCAAAATAGAAGACGTTGTCGCTGGATCGAGGGCGGATGTCGCCTCGTCGCACAACAGGACGGTCGGATTGTTGGCTAAGGCGCGGGCGATACCGACGCGCTGTTTTTGCCCTCCGCTTAATTGAGACGGATAAGCGTCACGTTTATCCAAAAGTCCAACCATTTCTAGCAGCTCGTGGACGCGAGTTTCGATTTCGGTTTTTGTCTTGCCTGCCGCCCGCAAGGCAAAGGCGATGTTTTCAAACACCGTTTTGGAACGAATTAAGCAAAATTGTTGAAAAATCATACCGATCTTCAATCGCGCTTCGCGCAATGCGGCTCCAGACAAGGCGGTGATGTCGGTGTCATCGACGATGATGCGGCCGGATGTCGGTCGCTCCAATAAATTGATGCATCGGAGCAAGGTGCTTTTTCCAGCGCCGCTATGTCCAATGATGCCAAAGATTTCTCCGCTTTGGATGGAAAGGGAAACATGGTCGACGCCGACCACTTCTTTCCGATGAACGTTGTAGATTTTCGTCAACTGTTCAATGTCAATCATGTCGTTCCTCCTTTCAAATGGTCGGAGAAGGATGTGGATTTGTGTTTGCTTTTTTGGCGGTTGTCGTTCCATTGGAAATGGCTTGGGACGCAAACAATTCCAAGACAGCGTCTTCCATCGGCGGATTATGCAATCCCGCCCGAACGTCGCGGTAATATTGTTGCAACGGGTTGGAAAGCTGCAAGCTTTTGGCGCCGACGATGCGCATGGCCAAATCGACGACTCGGTTGGCGCTGTTTAAGGCAATATATTTGGCGGCTGCCAATTCCCGATCCATGAATGGGCGTTTTTCTGGAAGCGTATCCCATCGTTCGGCCACAAAATAAAGAAAATGTCGAGCTTGAAACAATTCCATGTCCATTTGCGCGATTTTTTGCCGAACGTGCGATAGATGGATGATCGGTTCGGATACGCTGTTCGGTTGATAGTGTAAGGCAAACGAAATGGCGTAATTTCTCGCCGCGATGGCCGTCCCTAAATAGCAGGCTGGAATATGCAAAAGCCACGCTCGGCTTCCTCCTCCTTTGACGAATTCCAATTGATCGAGTTCGACTAAAGCATCTTGAGGCAGTTCGACATGGTCGAAAATGACGTCATCGCTTCTTGTCCCGCGCATGGCGATCATGTTCCACGTTTGTTCAATGCGAATGCCGTCGAGTCGATGATCGACGAGGAAAAATCCGACTTTTCCCGTATCGGCGATCGTTGCGGTCA
The DNA here is from genome assembly GCF_000750005.1 of Geobacillus icigianus. GTDB lineage: Bacteria > Bacillota > Bacilli > Bacillales > Anoxybacillaceae > Geobacillus > Geobacillus icigianus. The sequence goes on from NZ_JPYA01000034.1 coordinate 16,133, forward strand.
CCAATGAGTAGTCCAAGGCTTCTGCCATTGAAGCAAATGATTTTCTTCCGGTGAGAATCCATTTTCCATCGCGTTTCACTGCCGTCGTGACCGGCTTTCCTCCGCGTGTCGGGCTTCCGGTTGCTTCTTCGGTGGCGAGCCGGTTGATGACCGCTTTTCGTTCGACAATTTCGCGGCAAAGCCATTCAAAGGTGCGCCGATTCCATGTGTTGCGTTCGCGAATGTCGTAGACAAGTCCCAAATGCCAACCGGCGCACAACCCGGTGGAAGCATCCCCTTGGCTAAGCCGTTCTTGAATGAGAATCAATTCATATAAGGACAACTCTTGCCCACCGAATTGGTTGGGCACGGTCAACGACAAATAGTTCGTTTCTTTCAAACGGTTGAAATGCTCAAACGGAAACATCGCTTCTTCATCGATTTGCCGCATGTTCTGGCGAAATTGTTCTGCAAGCAGGGCAGCTTGGTGCAACAGTTGTTCGTGACGTTCCGTTTTCACAAACAGTTGTGATAAATCATTGGCTAATTGTGGGATGACATCGGGAAACGACAATGGAATCTCTCCTTTTCGATCGATGTTCGACGATTGGTCTTGATTTTTCGATTCCTCACACGCGGATCGACTTTGGCACCGGCAATCCTAAGTGGTCTCTCAATGTTGTTCCTTCATAGTTGCGACGGAATAACCCGCGTTTTTGCAAAATTGGGATCACATGCTCAACGAATGACTGCAGTCCATTTGGATAATATGGGAACATGAGATTAAACCCGTCCGCTGCCCCTTGGAGAAACCAGTGTTCGAGTTGGTCCGCGACTTGTTCGGGAGTGCCAATGATCGTAAAGTGTCCTCGCGCCCCGGCGATTCGTTGGTACAATTGGCGAATCGTCAATCGTTCGCGGCGCGCTAGATCAATGATGAGTTGACGCCGGCTTTGGTTTCCATTTGTTTCTGGAATGTCGTCGGGAAGCGGATCATCCAGTGAATAACCCGAAAAGTCGATGCCGCCTAAGTAGTCGGATAAAAACGCCAGCCCGACCTCTGGTACGATCAGCTCCTGCAATTGTTCATATTGCTCCCTTGCTTCCTGTTCGGTTCGGCCAATGTAAGGGGCTACGCCAGGCATGATCAACATATGGTCAGGGTTGCGTCCGGCGCGTGCGGCTTCCTGTTTCACAGTTTGGTAAAACCGCTGGGCGTCAGTCAACGTCGATTGGGCGGTAAACACGACTTCTGCAACATGGGCGGCGAAACGGATGCCGTCTTGTGATGAGCCGGCTTGAATCAAGACCGGTTTTCCTTGCGGCGGACGCGAAGAGTTCAGCGGTCCGCGCACAGAAAAATGTGTTCCATGATGATTTAGTGGCCGCCACTTTTCGGCATGAAAGTAGATTCCGGATGATTGATCGCGAATCAGTGCCTCTTCGTCCCAACTTTCCCACAGCCCGTTGACGACATCGACAAATTCACGCGCACGCTCGTAGCGCAGCCGATGTTCCAAATGGGCCGTTTGGCTGAAGTTGTACGCTTCTTCCTCATAGTAAGACGTTACGATGTTCCAAGCTGCTCGCCCGCGGCTAATATGATCGAGCGAGGAAAATTTTCGCGCGATGTGAAACGGTTCATTGTATGTGGTGGAAGCAGTGCCAGCCAACCCGATGCGATGGGTCACAGCTGCTAAAGCCGCGAGCAGTGTGAACGGCTCGAGCCGGACGATCTCGGCAGGGTGAGACAACGGCTCAATAGCGAGCCCGTCGCTGACAAACAGCATGTCCAACTTCCCTTGTTCCGCTATTTCAGCAATGCGGCGAAAAAATGTGAAATCTTCGCACCATTCCGGCCGCACATCCGGGTGTCGCCATGCGGCGATATGATGGCCGACGCCCATGAGAAACAGCCCGAATTTCATTTGCCGCACACTCATGCCATGGACTCTCCTTTCGTAGATGACGGTGTCCAGATGTGGTTTGCAATAGGAACCTCTTTGTTGATCAAGCCGATAGCGCGCAAATCACCGGCTTGTTGTTGCAAATCGCGATTAGATCCATACTTCCGTTTGTCGAAGGCGCTCGCGAACAAGAGGGATCACGGAAGTTCCTACTTGCTCGATCGTCTCTAAGTGAGGAAAGCCGCGCAACAATACGTAATCAAAGCCGAGGCCGATGAATTCAATCAGCCGATCAGCCACCTGCTCGGGAGTACCGACGAGCGCAATCGAGTTGCCCGACAGCACTTGAGTGAGCCCGGCCCATAAGTTCGGACCGATTTGGAAACGCCGCTCGGCGCTCGTTTTCATCAATTCGTGCAATCGTTTCGCACCAACCGAATCTCCCTTTTGAATCAGCTCGTCCTTTTTTCGTTTCGCTGACTCCGACAGATGGCTGACCAACGCATCGGCCTGCTCCCATGCTTCTTTTTCCGTTTCGCCCAACACGACTTGAAACGAGATGCTGTAACGCAGCGTCCGGCCATAATGCGCTGCTTTTTGCTTCATTTCCTCGATTCGTTCTTTCATCCGTTCGAACGTCTCGCCCCACATCATGTACACGTCCGCTTCTTTCGCCGCCACTTCTTTGGCAATGTCCGAGGCGCCTCCGAAATAAATGGGTGGGCGCTGTGCGGGTTTCGGAAACAGCGAGGCGTTTTCGAGACGGTAAAACCGTCCTTCATACGTGACGGAAGGGAGAGTAAACAGTTGCTTCAACAGATGGATGTATTCCCTCGTTCGTTCATATCGCGTATCATGGTCAAGAAAGTCCCCCTCAGCCGCTAATTCTTTTGGTGAACCGCCTGTCACGATATTGGGCAATGCCCGCCCATGTGTCCAACAATTGATCGTCGCCACTTGTTTGGCAAAAATAGCAGGTGAAGTGGCGCCAGGACGGGCGGCGAACAGAAGGTGCAATTTAGTCGTCCGCGCTGCCAGATAAGCAGCGACGGCCAACGAATCGAGGCAACCTGCGCCTGTCGGCAACAGCAGCGTGGAAAAGCCATGGGCTTCCGCTGCTTTCGCAATCGCCTCAATGTACTCGACTGTCGGTGGACGCTCTGGATTTTCGTCCGTTCCGGTCCAACTGTTCAAGTTCGTCGAATTGCTGCCAAGACCGACGAATGTGCTGTCTCCAGATGTCGGGGCCATCGTAATAAATTCAATCATGTTTCCGCCTCCTTGTGATCGGGATGGATCATCGCGGGACCGTCAAAGAGAACAGAGCGCTTTTCGTTTTGATCGTTGTTCGTGAGCGGTGCTTGTCAGCTGGCGACAATCATTTCCGAAGGCAACCGATCACTTGATGAAAGCAGGCCTTTTTGCCACCGCTTTTCGAATTCTCGGAACGGAATCGGCTGTTCCAACAAATAAAATTTGACTTGTTGTTCGACTGCTTGAGCGTAAGAGCGTTCACAAAACATATTCGGCGGGGAAGCGAAGGCGTCGGCTCCTTTTTCTTTGGCGAAACGGAGAACCGCGCTTCGGCGTCCCCCTTGCAACTGCTTGGCGATATTCGGATAGTCTTCGTACGTTTGCGAACTCGTGTGATAAAGGCGAATGGTCGCTCCTTCAATGATGGGGACAACGTTTTCCTGCTCATCGAGAACAAGGGCAATGATCATCAATGTTCCCCTCCATATCATTTCCTAGTAACTTTATAGGTTTAATAAAAAATATAAAGGAGCTGCTTCCATTTGTAAAATTGAAAAAATAGAAGTGATCGTTCAAAAAATGTGAAGATCCGTAGAGCATCTGCCAGCACATTGATCAAGCAAAAAGCGAATCCATTTTTCCGTTGCGGGGTGGCTCGCTTCACTCGTAAACATCCGTAAGATGCCAACGGTCAGTCCATCGCGAAAATCGGCGATCGGTTGTGCCACCGTTCCTGCAGGAGGAGGAGTGACAGCAATCTTCGGCACGACAGCGATGCCAAGCGAAGCATGGACATAATATTTCAGCGCCAACATGTTGCTAATCTCGGTTTTGTATAAAGGTTGAATGCCTAACTCCACCAGGCGTTTTTCCAAATTGCGTCGAAATGGGCAGGCGGCGCTCGTTACAAGCAGCGGTTCATCGGCCAAATCGCGAAGATAAACGACAGATCGTTTCGCTAATGGGTGAGAGGCCGGAGAAAGCAGCACCACTTCTTCGGAAAACAACGGTTCAAAGCTCGCTCCTGCCATGGTTTCGGGTGTTGCGCAAATGGCTGCATCGATGTCTCCCCGCTCTACCATGTCCACAAGCATTTGGTTGCTATGAATTTGGATTGTAAACAGAATGTTCGGCTGCTTGTCCCGAAAGGCGCTGAGCCATGCAGGAAGACGGTGACTGGCTGTCGGCTCCATCACCCCGATGCGGACGAGTCCTCTTTCGCCATCAATGCATTCTTTCAATGTTTTTTGTAAATGGTCGAAGCTTTTGAGCAAAAATTCCCCTTTCTCACTTAACAATTTGCCTGCCTCGGTCAATTGGAACGGTTTTCCTCGCTTAATGAGCGTGATGCCGAGCTCTGCTTCTAAGTTTTTGATATGAGTCGTCACAGTCGATTGCGCGTAGTTCAACTCTTCAGCAGCTCGCTGGAAGCTTTTATGTTTGACAACCGTTTGGAACGTTTTAATGGTGCGTAAGTCCATAGGGTTTCTTTCCCTTCTTGTCCCGTCTTTTTTCGATCACAAAAAAGCAGATTGTCCTTCAGCTGAAGTCAATCTGCTTTCATCATGACAGGAAGAGTAGGTGGAATGGAGCTAGTTTGTGAAACTTGGAATCGCAAGGCGCCGAATGGCAGACTCCAACTCTGATATGCTTTCATCGAGCCGACGCGTCAGTTCTTCGGGCAACGAGTATCCGCCTTCATGGAGGCGTTTTACCCATTGATCGACAGCGTATACGCCGCTCAAAATATAGCGTGCACCCAAGGCGGACAGAACGGGTTTCAATCCGTAGTCAATGGCTAACAGGTGAGCGAGAGAGCCGCCAATAAACAACGGAAGAACGACTTTGTGTTGTAACCCTTTTTGCGGGAGCAAATCCAAATACGCTTTCAATACTCCCGTGTAGGCCGCTTTGTAAACCGGACTGGCAATGATCACGCCTTGAGCCTTCTCCACTTTTTGATTGGCCGCGACAATGGCGGGGCCGTCAAATCGAGCCCGCAATAAATCCTCAGCGGGCAAATCGGCCACACGAATCTGTTCAGTCGTGAATCCCGCTTGATGCAAAGCATGTTCCGCATAGTCAATGAGTCCATTGAGTCGCGATGTCGGCGATGGATTTCCATTAACAATAACGATCGTGGACACGGCTTCACCTCCCCCTTCTATATTTGTTAATTCATATAGGAATACTTTGTTTTGATCATCGTATCATGATGATAAATGCCATGTCAATCATGATATGTAGATTTTTTCTACCAGCGCCGTGTAAAACGATATCGTTGTGACATCGGTGCGCCTAAAAACGTTAACGGGACAAGTTGTAAAACGATTGTTTTCTTCAAATTACTAGGAGGCTGGTGAAAAACGATTGTTTCTCTTGAGCAATGGGGGAGCGTGTGAAAGGCACAGGGCTTTTCGATTTGAGAAACGAGGTTGGTAAGCAGCCTGTTGCCTTACATCACCGCTCCTCTAGGTTCGCGGCCGCACGCTTTACAATTCGGGCGAACCGTTGATACGATAAAGAAAGGCACCGTCGGTGATCCTTTCGTGGGCGAGTGGAACCGACGAAGGTGGTAGAACGAACATAGAAAAAGAGGGTGGCTGCCGTCAAAATCGAACATCAACACTACGAGAAGGAAAGGGAAATCGGTATGATTCTAGGAGCCATTGAAGCCGGGGGCACGAAATTTGTCTGTGCCCTCGGCGATGAACAAGGGAACATCCGTGAACGGGCGGTGTTTCCGACGACGACGCCGGACGAGACGATGGGGCGCGTCATCGACTTTTTCCGTCCGCACAACGTTGAGGCGATCGGCATCGGATCGTTCGGCCCGGTCGATTTGCGTCCGGACAGTCCAACGTACGGGCACATAACGAGTACGCCAAAACAGGCGTGGGCGAATTTCGACGTTGTCGGCACGCTAAAACAAGCGTTCCCGGTGCCGATCGGTTTTGACACGGATGTCAACGCCGCGGCGCTTGGCGAGCAGCGCTGGGGGGCGGCGCAAGGGCTTGACAGTTGCCTGTATATGACGGTCGGGACGGGTATTGGTGTCGGCGCCGTCGTGGAAGGTCGCCTGCTTCACGGCCTGCTTCATCCGGAAATGGGCCATATGTTCGTTCGCCGCCATCCGGATGACGCGTTTGCCGGCATCTGTCCGTATCATGGCGACTGTTTGGAAGGCATGGCGTCCGGCCCGGCGCTTGAGTGGCGTTGGGGGAAAAAGGGGGCGGAGCTGGCCGACCGGAAGGAGGTCTGGGAGCTCGAGGCGTTTTATCTCGCCCAAGCCATCGCCAACTATGTGCTTATCCTATCTCCTAAGAAGGTCATTGTTGGCGGCGGGGTGATGAAACAGACGTCCATCTTGCCGTTGGTGCGCCAGCGTGTACAGGAACTATTGAACGGTTATGTGCAGCATGAGGCGGTGTTGGAGAATATAGGGGAATATATCGTATCTCCGGGGTTAGGTGACAACGCCGGTGTGGCCGGGGCGTTGGCGCTCGCCGCGGAGCAAGCAATGAGGGGCGGTCGGCGTCCGTGAGACGCTCGACCGCTGTCATTTTGCCGCTATTCATCATATGACTACCCATTCAAACAATATCTGTGGATCTTTGACCACTCGGTCAAAGAAGTTTGGTAAAATGTTTGCATAAATCGATAACGATCGTTTATAATAACATTGACTATTCGGTCAAAAGTGGAGGCGAGAACGATGACGGATGTGCGAAAGTTGGTGGAGTGGCTGCGGCGGCGCGGCGTGCGCGCTAGCTTGGTGAAACCGAGGATCGCCTTGCGGTCGGATCGTTCCTGGCTGACGGCAGGCAAACAGGGGATGAGCCGCTGCCATGGATGAACGGCGCACGCAATTTATTGAAATGGCGATGAAATTGTTTGCCGAAAAAGGTTACCATGCGACATCGATTCAGGACTTGGTGGATGCTTGGGGCATTTCTAAAGGGGCGTTTTACCACCATTTTACCTCGAAGGAAGACTTGCTTTTGGCGGTGCTTCGCCACTACAGCGAAAAAATGGTGGCTGAGCTGACAGCGGACGACGGGGAAGGGACGGAAAAAGAGCGATGGATTCGCCAGCTGTCGGCCCACTTTTCCCATATTCATGAGTATAAAGATTTTTTGCGCATGATCATGTCGGAACAGCTGCCGAAAGTGAATCCGGAAGTCGAGCGTTATATGTTCCGCCAGCACGGTCGTCTTTTTTGGTGGTATTGCACCCGCTTAGAAGACGTCTACGGCGAGGCGGTTCGTCCGTACGTGTATGATGTGGCCATGATGATCAACGGCATTGTCCGGCAATATTTGTTTTATTGTTTTTTTCACGAGGAGGCGTTGAACGCGGACGAGATCGCTCGCTTCCTCGCGCGCCGCTTCGATGCGATTGTCGCCAGCTTTGCGGCTGATGAGCCGCCGCTGCTCACGAAAGAATCGCTCGCACCGTGGGTGGAGCTCGAAGAACGGGAGCGACAACGGCAGCGCGAGCGGCTCGCTTCAGCGTTTTCCGCTGCCCGCGCGGCGGCGCGGGAGCTTCGCTCGAAACAGGCGCGGGAGGTGCTTGAGGCGATCGCGGCGTTGGAGGAGGAGCTGCTTGGCCGCGATGGGTCGCCAAGAGCGTATTTGGTGGAGGCGTTGCGGTTGTATTTGCGGCAACACGCGGCTCCTCCGCTCGCCGACGCTTTGGCGGCGCTCAACGACGAAATTCAAGCGTATCAACAATCGGAGCGATGGGAGAGGGAAACATGGAGAAAGCATTGACGGCGCCGGTCGGTACGATCCGGCATCGTTCGCTGTTGATTACCGGACTGGTGATCGCGATGTTGTTTGCGGCTTTGGACGGGACGATTGTCGGAACCGCGATGCCGCGCATTGTCGGCGAGCTTCACGGGTTGGGGATCATGACGTGGCTGACGACGGCGTATATGTTAACATCAACGACAGTCGTGCCGATCGCTGGGAAACTCGCTGATTTGTTGGGGCGGCGGCTCGTGTACGTGAGCGGGCTCGTCATCTTTATGATCGGTTCAGCCCTTTGCGGCATGGCAAACGATATGACCCAGCTTATTCTTTATCGCGGCCTTCAAGGCATCGGCGGCGGCATTATGATGCCGATGGCGATGGTGGTCATCGGCGACGTGTTTACGGGCAAAGAGCGCGCCAAATGGCAAGGGGTGTTCGGCGGTCTGTACGGCCTCGCTTCCGTGCTCGGTCCACAAGTCGGCGGCTTTATCGTCGATCACTTGAGCTGGCGTTGGGTGTTTTATATCAATTTGCCCGTCGGCATTGTCGCCACCGTGCTGATCGCCATGGGATTAAGCAAATACAAAGCCGAAGGGCCGGTCAAATTTGACATCGCAGGGATGACGACCTTGACAGTCGGAGTTGTCAGTCTATTGCTCGGATTAACGTTTGGCGGCGACCGCTATCCGTGGGGGTCTTGGCAAATCATTTCCTTGTTTGCTTTGGCGGCGGCTGGTTTTGTCTTGTTTGCCTTGGCGGAAAAGCGGGCCGCGGAGCCGATCATCCCGCTTTGGTTGTTCCGCAATCGGGCGTTTACGCTTCTCAATGGCATCGGCTTTTTCATGAGCATCGGCATGTTTGGCGCCATTATGTTCGTGCCGTTTTTTATGCAAGGCATCATCGGGGTGAGCGCCACCCAGTCGGGAACGATCATGACGCCGATGATGATCACGATGATCATCAGCAGTGTCATCGGCGGCCGGCTCGTTTATCGGATTGGCGTCAAACCGCAGTTGATCATAGGCATGGCCGTGATGGTTGCCGCGTTTGGGCTGCTTGGCACGATGGGAATCGACACGTCGAAATGGACGGCAACGCTATATATGATGATTCTCGGCCTTGGCACCGGTTTGGTCATGCCGATTTTGACGCTTGCTTTGCAAGAAAGCTTCTCGAAATCGGAACTTGGCGTTGTCACCTCTTCGAGCCAGTTTTTCCGTTCCATTGGCGGAACGTTTGGCATGACCGTGCTCGGCGCCGTGATGAACGAGCGGTCAAGCGCGTTGCTCGATGAGCGGTTGATGCCGAAACTTGAAGCGTTGCCAGCACAGGCGAAAGGGCTTGTCGACCGCTTTGCGGACATGATTCACAGCGATCCGCAAGGGCTGTATTCTGTTCTCTTCAGTCCGGAGGCGATGGCCAAAATTCCAGCGCCGCTGCGCGACATGTTCGTGCCGGTGCTGAAGCAATCGCTTGTCGATTCCCTGCAAGCCGTCTTTTGGTTCGGGCTCGCGTTTATCGCGGTCGGCTTGCTGTTAGTGTTCGGCTTGAAACGGATTGTCTTGTCTGATCGGGCAGAGGCGATGAAGCAGGCAAGAGAGACGGAGTAAAGAAAGGGAAATGGCGGACCGCGCCTCATTTGGTCAGGTGGCGGACCGCCATTTTTTTGCTGCGACGAACAAACCGCTCCGAAGCGGATAAAGCATCTGGGAACGGGGGCGAATGGCAGCTTCCGTGTTTTTTATTGGTTAAGCGATTCATGCGGCGCACATGGCGGCCTCACAGCAGCATCCCGCAGGGCGGCTACGGCGCGCCTGCATCCGCGCCCTGTCCGAAGACGCGCGAGCGGGTGAGAAAGCGAACACCTTCCGGACCTTCAAGCGAAAACATGCCGCCGCGCCCGGGAACAACATCGATAATCAGTTGAGTATGCTTCCAATATTCGTATTGCGCTTTGGCGATGTAAAACGGGCAGCCGGCGATTTCGCCAAGCAATACGTCGGAATCGCCGACGATCAACTCGCCGAGCGGGTAGCACATCGGCGAACTGCCGTCGCAGCACCCGCCCGATTGATGGAACATGAGCGGTCCGTATTTCGCTTTTAGCTTGTCAATTAATGCCAACGCCGCTTCCGTTGCGATCACTTTCGGCTCTTCCATCATCCATTGCTCTCCTCCTTTGCCTAGTAAGTTCTTTCCAAATGGAATGCCCCCGCTGTTTGCCTGAGGTCGATGCCCTCAACAAACAAAAGAAAGGAAAACAAGCACGCCCCTCATTCGCAGCGGATGACGTCCCGGACGTTCGCTTGGCGTTGCGTTCTTGAGCCGGATCCTTCGCCTGGCGCTTGGCCGGGAGGCTGTCTTTTCCATTCTCATGGCCATTTCACAATATTCAACCAGCGCCGGTCCCGCTTTGTATCTTCCTGCTCCACGATTAAATGATCCTGTTGATCAAAATAAAGCAGTCTAGGATAACGATCGAGAGAAACCTTTACCGCCTTCCATTTCCCGTTTCGCTGCTCATACACCGATACAGCTCCGCGATCATCCAAAAAGGCAAGCTTCCCGTTAGAAACATCAAAATATTGAATGATTCCATGAGAAACAGGGAAACGAGAAAAACGTTTCGTTTTAAGATCAAAATATCCAAATGTCTGCTGATCCGGGTATTCCAAATCTTCTAAATGGATAGCATAAATCAAACCATTATCGTATTCTGCATAAGCGGGGAACGGAGCAGGCGATTCATATGAAGCGCTCCTACCGGTGCGAATGTCGTAAACATAATAATATCCCTTGCCATCGTGCGAATCGGTCCATATTACTTTTCCGTTCCGGAGTGAAACAAATTCATTATATAACCCTTGGGAAACAAGGCGGCCAATGGTTTTTCCTTGTTTTGTTGGTAAATGGAATAGCTTCACTTGCCCAAACTGAGAACCTTTTTCCGTCCATGCTATATACTCTCCGTCTAACACAGGGTTAAACACTGTTGGTGGGGAGGAGTTGGACCGAGCCGCTAAAAATGTAGAACCTGTCTTGCGATCCATGACCCAGATGGTCGATTCGGCCCCAAACGATGTAGAATCCTCCCAAACAACCCAACGATTATTCGCTTGAACCCACTGCACCATCGCTTCCTCATGAGCCGATTGAAACAACATTCGTTGCTTTTTGGTTTTCACATTGACAGCCAGCAATTCATTCACCGATGCCCGGTTCGTTTGATCGGCATTGACAGCAATAAACAGTTCGTTTCCAACCAAGGAAGCATGCGTCCAATTGGGCGCCGAAACATTCCACTTCATCACCGTAAGTGGATTTTTGTCATGATGTTCGTTCTCATCGGCGTGATACGCCCGAAGTTCACATCCATTACACAAAAAGGAAAATATGACGAAAAGAAAACAAACGAAGCTTTTTTTCATCCGCTCCATCTCCCCCTTCAGTCTCCTATGAAAAGAGGGTGTTGGCCCAAAAGGTTGTCGGCCTTCAAGATAAGCACAACATATCGTGCGGCACGTGTGTATATAGCAACGAAAGAGGGGATCCCGATCCTTTTGGGACACCCTCTCATCAAAACGGGTGGCTGCTTCGCCTCGATTGCGACAAAGGCGAGGAAGAGTGGTTTGAGCGCTTGCCCCACTGGAAACAGGGAAAGTGGAGCGCTGGCTGTTAGAACAAGCCGAGCTTTCTCGGCGAATAGCTGACGAGCAAGTTTTTCGTTTGTTGATAATGGTCGAGCATCATTTTGTGCGTTTCGCGCCCGATGCCGGACATTTTGTAGCCGCCAAATGCCGCATGGGCCGGATAAATGTGATAGCAGTTCGTCCACACGCGGCCGGCTTGGATGCCGCGGCCGAACCGGTACGCGGTGTTGATGTCGCGCGTCCAGACGCCGGCGCCGAGGCCGTACAGCGTCTCATTGGCGATGGCGAGCGCTTCGTCGTTGTCTTTGAATGTCGTGACGGCCAACACCGGCCCGAAAATTTCTTCTTGGAAAATGCGCATTTTGTTATGTCCTTTGAAAATCGTCGGCTTCACATAATATCCGCCGGCGAGCTCCCCTTCCAGCATGTTCCGTTCGCCGCCGATCAAAAGTTCAGCACCTTCTTGTTTGCCGATGTCGATGTACGACAAAATTTTCTCAAGCTGTTCAGAGGAGGCTTGCGCGCCGATCATCGTTTCCGTATCGAGCGGATTGCCTTGCTTGATTTGTTTGACGCGCTCAAGTGCTCGTTCCATAAAGGCATCGTAAATCGATTCATGGATGAGGGCGCGCGACGGGCATGTGCACACTTCACCTTGGTTTAAGGCGAACATCGTCAACCCTTCGAGCGCTTTATCGAGAAACTCGTCATCTTTGTCCATCACATCGGGGAAGAAAATGTTTGGTGACTTGCCGCCAAGTTCAAGCGTGACCGGTACGATGTTTTGCGAGGCGTATTGCATGATGAGCCGTCCGGTCGTCGTTTCGCCGGTGAACGCCACTTTCGCCACGCGCGGATTCGAGGCGAGCGGCTTGCCGGCTTCTAAGCCAAAGCCGTTCACAACGTTGACGACGCCAGGTGGAAGCAAATCTTCGATGAGTTCGATGAGGACGAGAATCGACGTCGGCGTTTGCTCCGCCGGTTTCAACACGACGCAGTTGCCGGCAGCGAGCGCTGGCGCGAGTTTCCAAGCCGCCATTAAAATCGGGAAGTTCCACGGGATGATTTGTCCGACAACGCCGAGCGGCTCTTTGAAATGATAGGCGACCGTATCGTGGTCGATTTCCGAAATCGTTCCTTCTTGGGTGCGAATGCAGCTAGCAAAATAGCGGAAATGGTCAATGGCGAGCGGAATGTCAGCTGCGAGCGTCTCGCGGATCGGCTTGCCGTTTTCCCACGTTTCCGCGACCGCGAGCATTTCCAAGTTTTCTTCCATCCGATCGGCGATTTTGTTCAGCAAACGGGCACGCTCGGCAGGTGAAGTGCGCCCCCACGCCTCTTTTGCCGCATGGGCGGCATCAAGCGCCAGTTCGATGTCCGCCGCTTTTGAGCGCGGCACTTCGCAATACGGCTGCCCGGTGATCGGCGTAATGTTTTCAAAATACTCGCCGTCCACCGGCGGCACCCATTTGCCGCCAATAAAGTTTTCGTAGCGCTTTTTAAATGTGACAAGCGCGCCTGGCTGACCGGGTTGTGCGTAGATCATCCCCCGACTCCTCCTTTGTTTTTGTACCCGCTTTCAATGGTAGGAATATTTTAAAAATTCCTTCCGATGATTAGATTAGCATGGCTGGACAATATTGTCAAACAGAAAAACGGACGTGTCGTCGAGAACGATAGGGAAGAAGTAGGGTGCCTAGCGTGATTTTCCTAGGAGGCCGGTGATTGAAGGGGGCAAGCCGCTTATCAAGCCTATTTCTCAAATCGAAAAGCCCTGTCGCATTAGGATCGCCTTTCAAACGCTCCCCCATTGCTCAAAAGAAACAGCTGTTTTCCACCAAGCCATCGAGGAAGATGATGAAAAACCGCTGCTGCCTTTTATCAATGGGAGAACGCGTAAAAAGCAGGACCGTGCCACAAGGCGTTTCGAATTGAAAAATGACGTTGTAAAGCCGTGTCCCCGATTCAATTACCAGCTCTATAGGTCTTCTCATGCCGCGCTTCCCGCCACCGGGAGACAATTTTCGCCAGCAGCGGTTAATCGACCTCGAGCCCTTCAAGCAAGCGGCTGGCGTAGACGCTGCAAAGGTGATGAAACACTTCGAGCAGCTCGTTCGGATCAGCGGCGAAAAAGGCGCTCGCTTCTCGTTCGTTTTCTTCACGGACGAATTGAAATAAAAAATCGGTGGCGATGCGGTTGAACAACAAGAGCGCGCTGTAAGAGCGCTCCAGTTGGCGTTTTCGCTCTGTTTCATCGGCGATTTCGGCAAACGCCCGTCCATAGCGGGCGACCAGTTCTGGCAATCGGCGGTGGATCACACGCTGGGCGTCGGTCAGCATGGCTTCCATCGTGGTCGGTGATAAAAATGTCCGTTCTCGCAGCATGTAACCCCAAATTTGCTTCAACGCGTGGGCGGACTCGCCGGCAAACGCGATTTGGTCAAGCAAATTTGCGCTGTAGCGCTCGTTGTCGGCAGCCTGAATGCGGAGCTGCATAATCACTTCGAGCACATCAGAATGAATTTTTTCCTTCCGCCATTCTTTCGTCAGATCATGAAGCAAGATGGAAAGTAAGCGGGCCGCTTCCTCTTTTGTCATCGTCCGCCAGTCCTTTCGCGACAAAGTTCGTCTCCTTTTTCATTTTACAAACTTGCGACTGTAAAAGTCTACTGCTGGCGACAGATGCATGAGACAGGCCATACGGGCGATGGAGTTGGGAAACATAGCGGCAGAGCGTTACGATGTTCCATTGCCGAGTGAGGAACGTTGACGTATGATAAGATTAGGAACAAACGGATAAGGGCTGCGTCTGGAAGATCGATGGAAAACGATAGTTCCTTACCGATGAACTTGGAGATTAAAAGAGTGAATTCGGTCCAACGCTTATTACAGGAGAGGGGAGAGACGATGAAACCGTTGCGTTTGCGCGGTCACCATTTGCTTTGTGTGCACGGATTTCGCGGCATGGGCTACAGCCCATCGTTTGTTGAAAAAATGTCGGAGATCGTCGCCCGTATTCGGGATGAAACCGACGATTTTCCGATTGAAGTCGTTGCGGCGCTCGACGAGGCGTGCCTCGTCTGCCCGCACCATGGGGAAACGACATGCGAAGCAGGTCCTGATTCTGACGCTCATGTCCGTTCGCTCGATGGCAATGTCATTCGCCACTTAGGTTTACAACCGGGCAGCGTGTACTGGAAGTCCGAACTGATTCAGCGGACGGCGGAGCGGGTCAAGCCGGATGATTTGGATGAATTATGCCGCGGCTGCTCGTGGCTGCCATATGGCGTCTGTAAAGAAGGAATCGCTAACGTCCGCCGCGGCAATGTGGCGCAAACGTGAGGCTCTAGGGGGCCGGTGATTTAAGGGGACAAGTCGCTTATCAAGCCCGTTTCTCAAATAGATAAGCCTTGTCGCATCAGGATCGCCTTTCAAGCGTTCCCCCATTGCTCAAGAGAAACAACCGTTTTTCACCAGCCTCCTAGGGGGCCGGTGATTCAATCGTGTATACCGATTGTTGGCATCATTTCTCAAATGGAAAAGTCTTGCAACACTGCGCACTTTTATTCATCGACCAAAGGAAACCAATGTTTTTCACCAGCCTTCTAGGGGGGCTGGTGATTTAATGGCGTATACAGCTTTACCATGTCATTTCTCAATTAGAAAAACCTTGTTGCATCGATCTTGCTTTTCGCCCATTCCCCCATTGAGTAAGGGAATCAGCGGTTTTTCACCAGCCTTCTAGAGGTTTTCGAAAAACAGGAAGGCCGATGAAAAGACGCTGAGCCATCGCCTGTTGAATCAAGGCGGCCTGTTTCATCGCCGTTTTTCCGCCATCGCCCCAGCGGTTGGAAGGAGGATCATGGTGGCGAGGAGGCGTTCGCGGAAATTTCTAAAAAATGAATAGTTCCATGGGCGGAAAAATGTGATATGATAAACAATTATAAAGACTTTCGACAGAAAGGGTCATGCACGATGAAGGTAGCCAAATTCGGTGGAAGTTCGGTGGCGAGCGCCGCCCAATTCCGCAAAGTGGCCGATATTGTCAGCTCGGATATTGAACGGCGGATCGTCGTCGTGTCGGCGCCCGGGAAACGGTATAAGGACGATGTAAAGGTCACCGATCTGCTCATCCGTCTAGCCGAACAAGTGATGGCCGGCGAACCATACGGGCAGACGGTCGAGGCCATCGTAAAGCGGTATGCGGACATCGTCAACGAGCTTGGGCTTGAGGCCGGCCATTTTTTGGGCGAGCTCAACGATGATTTGCAATCGAAAATCAGCGCCTATCGCCATGAACCGCCTCGTTTGCTCGATGCCATGAAGGCGAGCGGCGAAGATCACAATGCCCGCCTCATGGCCCTTTACTTGCAAGATCGCGGACTGGAGGCGAGCTATGTGAGCCCGCTCGAGGCGGGCATCATCGTCACGGATGAGCCAGGCAATGCCCAAGTGCTTCCGGAGTCGTACGACAAACTCAACCAATTGCGCGACCGGCGTGGGGTATTGGTGATCCCTGGGTTCTTCGGCTATTCGCTATCCGGTCATATTGTCACGTTTCCGCGCGGCGGGTCAGACATCACCGGTTCGATTGTAGCGGCTGGTGTCCAAGCAGACGTGTACGAAAACTTTACAGACGTTGATTCGATTTACTGTGTCAATCCATCGATTGTGGCGGACGCGCGCAAGTTGAAAGAAATTACGTACCGCGAAATGCGCGAGCTGTCGTATTCCGGCTTTTCCGTCTTCCATGATGAGGCGCTTGAACCGGTCTACCGCGCCGGCATCCCCGTTTGTGTGAAAAACACGAACAACCCCGCCGCCCCGGGCACATGGATCGTCGCCAAGCGCAACCATATCGATGAACCGGTCGCCGGGATCGCGAGCGATACCGGTTTTTGCAGCATCAACATCAGCAAATATTTAATGAACCGCGAAATCGGTTTTGGCCGGCGCGTGCTGCAAATTTTGGAAGACGAAGGCATCTCCTATGAGCATACGCCGTCAGGTATTGACAACATGTCGATCATTTTGCGCGCCGATCAGCTGGCTGAAGGAAAAGAAGAGCGCATTCTCGCCCGCATCCGCGAGGAGCTGGCCGTCGACGAAGTGACGGTCGAGCACGGCTTGGCGCTTATTATGGTCGTTGGCGAAGGGATGGAAAAAACGATCGGGATGGCGGCGAAAGCGACGACGGCGCTTGCGAAGGCGAACATCAACTTAGAGATGATCAACCAAGGATCGTCCGAGGTCAGCATGATGTTCGGCGTCAAGGAAGAAGTCGTCAACGAGGCGGTGCGCGCCTTGTATCATGCGTACTTTCAGGAGCTGACCGTCACTCAACCTTCATAGGTGCACTGACTTTTTTGGTTCTTGCCCTTTAGGAGCGGTGATTTCGTACAATCGGTTTCTCAGTTCGAACAGCCTGACGGAATCAGTCTTCTTTATGGCGACATGCCGCTCGTTTGCTTATGGCCGCCGTGTTCACCGCCTTCTTTCGCCCGCGCTTGATGCGCCCAAAAAGCCGGGAGGCGCGAGACGGAAAAGATCCATGGGCAGTGTGATCTGTCGTTCGCCTAGGCATGAAAATTCCGCGCCAGTTCGGCATTTTGAAGGAAAAGACCCATGGCAGTGTGATCTGCCCTCCACCCGGGGATGAAAATCCCGCGTCAGCATGGCTTTTTCAAGGAAAACATAGCGAAAATCGCGAAGAGGTTCTGCTCGATGTCAGCGGACCTCTTTTTTTGTTTGGGGATAGAGCGGGGAAAGCGCCGGCGCGGAAAACCGGCTTAGCCAACGGGTGTCGTAGGCGGTGGGAAATCGCGGTCGTTTGGATCGGTGCGATTTTTTTGCGCTGCTGTACATAAGAAGACAAAACTCGGAAAATACTACCAGTAGAAAAGAAAGCAGGTGAAAGGAGGAAACAATGGTGTCGAAAAGGCTGATCATCATTGCGTTGGTGGTGGCGCTCTGCGCGTTTCCTTTGAAAGCGGACGCCATCAGTCGGAGCGAATTGGAGCAGTATGCCGCAAGCGTCGGCTGGACGGTGAGCGACTTGTTGGCTTACTTGGACCGATACGGGTTGACGGCCGCTGACTTCCGCACGATCGATGAGCTGAAGCAGTGGGTGGGCACGCCGCTGACCGAACCGCTTTTTCATGACGTGCTGCGCCGTCATCGGCTGACTGTGGAGGAGCTGGAAGCGCTGCTTGGCCAGTTTGGTGAAACGGTGCAAGATTACCCTTTCGTCGAGGACTTGGATCGGGCCATTCGCTTTTACTCGCAACATAACGCCACCATGCAGCAAATCAATGACTTGCTTGGAGCGCTCGGCATGAACGAGCAGGAGGTACGGCAATTTTCCCGCCATGTCGCTTCGCTTTCCGATCCGCAATTGCCGGGCAAATTGCGGGCGCTCCGTGCGCGGTTGCGCCCATTTGAGGAAACCGAAGGGCCGTGGACGAGTGAACAGCGCCGCGAACTGAAGGCGATTTGGCAAGAAGCGCTCGCCCTTCTGGAGCTAAACGCCCATCGCTCCGCTGACTGGCCCGGCATCAAGGCAGCGGGGGCCGAACCGCTCCACGTGCGGCTATACAACCGCCAAGGGGAACAAGTCGCTGATGTCGCCCTGACAAGGGAGATGCTCTCATCGGGCTATATCGTCCGGGCTGGGGAAAAAGGAATTGAGGCCGGTCTGCTGGCGTTGGAGATGAAAGGGGAGATGTACGGCGAGAAACTGCCGGAAACTGCTTCACCGTACTTGGCGCGCACGTTGGCTGGGGCGCTGCTTGCCTGTGCCGGCCTCTACCTTTATCGGCGGACCGCGCGGTGGCGGGGGTGAGTGCGGATGAAGCGCAAACTAGCGGCTGCTTTCCTTTCTTCGCTTCGCCCGATATCTCGTTGCGCGGCGCTCGTTTTGCTCGTCATCGGGATTTGCCTGGTCGGCTGGAACGGGTATTGGTACATGGTGGGCTGGAAGGCCGCTAAGCCGGATCGAGTCCTTTCTTCGCTAAAGGAAGAGTCCGGTTCGAACGCCAACACGCCTGTTTCAGCTGACTGGGCCGGCAAGCGCGCGAAGTCTTCTCCTTCCTCGGCGCTTGGCGCTTATCTCGGTGAAATGACGATTCCGAGACTCGGAGTGGTCATTCCGGTGTATGAAGGCGTTCGTGAACAGGAGCTGCGCCGTGGCGTTGGCCATTATCCAAACAGCGCGTGGCCGGGAGGCGAGGGACATGTGGTGTTATCGGGGCATCGCGATACGGTGCTACGCCGCCTCGGTGAACTGGGAATTGGCGATGCCATCATCCTCCGGACAGAAGGTGCTGCCGTTCATTATCGCGTTGTCAACGTACGCATTGTCGATGACGAGGATCGGACCGTTCTTGTCGACAAAGCGCGTCCCACCTTGACGGTGACAACGTGCTATCCGTTTCATTTCATCGGCCGCGCTCCAAAACGCTATGTCGTCATCGCCCGCCCGGTCCGCGTCGACCGTTTGAAACTTTGAGCTTGTCTTCCCGTCTCTATAAGCCGGTGAAAAACGACTGATCTCCTTCATCAATGGGAGAATGAGCGAAAACGAGGACCGATGCAACACGGTTTTTTAAATGGAGAAATGACATGGTAAAGCTGTATCTACGAGTCAATCACCAACCTCCTCGAGAGCCGGTGAAAAACCGCTGCCACACACCAAGCGGCGGCATTTTCATTCGGAAAAGATCCATGGGCAGCGCGCCCCACCCTCCACCCGAGGATGAAAATCCGCGTCAGTTCGGCATTTTCACAAAAAAACGAGGGTGTTCCGCTTTTTTCGGGCTCTCACCGAATTGAAAACAAAACGAGGGTGTTCCGCTTCGTTTCGGACACCCTTGCCAAAATTTATGGAGAACGGCGACCGCCTCCCGTCCAAGGAGCCGTGGGACGTCACCGTTTCGCTTCGCGCGGCGCTTTGGCGTTTTGCTGCTTTTCCATTTGCTGACGAAACTGCTGACGAAACGCTTGCAGCAGCGCCTCGCCTTGCAGCCCTTTTTCTACGAGCCCTTCCAATACGATTTCTGCTAGGCGGGTTCGTCTCGGAATCATCAGCCCTTCCATCAAGACGCTAATATGGCCGTTCATTTTCGTGATCGAGCGGACAGCGACCAGCATGTTGGCGGGATCATTGCCTGGATTGGTGATCGTCACTTGCAGCTGAAACTCCGGTTGCTGCTGTAGGCTCGCAAACACCGGTTCATACTCATCGTCCAAATACGCTTCCACGAGCCAGCGGTTTTGCCCATCCTCTTTGTTGATAATCAACCCGTCGATAAAAGGAATGTCTTGGCGCTGCCTTTCGCTGTCGATGACCGAGAGCCCGACGAGCTTGAACGTTTTCATGTCGTCCACCTCATTACCCGTTGTCTTACATCGATTATAGCATAGGCGATCGGGAGAGGAAAAACCGCAAATCGATTAGCATTTTTGTCGTTTAGTGACAAAAACAGCATTTTTGCCTGCTTTTTTGAACGAAAAATCGGCATGTTTCGCGGCCTTCTACGCATAGAATGCGCGAAAAAATGCAAAAATCGCGATTTTACGGCAGAAAACGGGATCATTTATGATAAAAATGCGATGGGCGGAAAGGGGGGATGTGTCGAGGCATGATCAATCAAGTCGTGCTGGTCGGTCGATTGACGAAGGATCCGGAACTTCGCTATACGGCCGACGGCGCCGCTGTGGCAACGGTTACGCTGGCAGTGGCAAGAAATTTCCGCAATGCGGAAGGAGGGATTGACGCCGACTTCGTTCCTTGTGTTTTATGGCGGAAAACAGCCGAGCATACCGCCAATTACTGCCGAAAAGGCTCAATGGTGGCGGTGACCGGGCGAATTCAGACGCGCCGCTACGACAATAAAGACGGCCAGCGCGTCTATGTCACCGAGGTGGTGGCGCAGTCCGTTCAATTTCTGCACTCCGGCAAACAACCTGAATGGCCGGAGCACGTCTGATGGTTTCCCCATCATGCCTTTCCAAGCGAATCCCCAAGAGAGACAACGGATCCTCACAGACTCCCCAATGGATGGCGCTAGCACTAGTTGTTAGCGCTTTTTTTAACCCGGACAATAAGAGGACGGGTGAAGACGGAGGGAATATCAGCCTAGCAGGCCGGTGATTTAAGGAGAAATACTGCTCTCCGACAGTGTTCCCAAACCAAAAAACGTTGCAACGTCATCATTTCATTCCTTGTGACTTCTCCCCCAATCGAGTCAATTTGTTTTTTTTTACCAGTCTTCTAGGTTCCGCTCAAGGAACACATCCTTTTTGCGGGTGAAGTCCTAGCGCTTTGGCGATTTGGTTTCCGTGATTCTGTTCAAGGAACACATCCTTTTTCCCAGTTAGAGGAGTTCTGAGCACTCTTTAATGATGGTGGCAATCATCGTTTCAACATGTTTGCGTTTTTTATCGGGCAGTTTGGCTAGGGCGTAAATGGCCGCGCTCATCTCTTCATTTTGCAGCAGATAACTGAACGCTGTGAGCGCTGTGTCGCTCACACCCACCGCCCCGTATTGGTCGGCCACTTCGCGCAATAGTTCCCGCCGGCGCGCTTCGCCGCCGAGCAAAAAATCAGCGCTGACGCCAAACAACCGGCAAAGTTTCTCCAGCGATTGCACATCCGGAAGCAAGCTGCCATTTTCCCATTTGCTGATTTGCGAACGCGACACGTTCAATTGCTCTGCGAGTCGTTCTTGCGTCCAGCGCCGTTGCTTTCGCAATTGCTTGAGCGTTTCTCCGAGAGTTGTCATCGTTAGTCACCACGCTTTTCGTTCGTTACTCTTTAAAGATAGAAAAGCGCGCGAACGATTTCTGTTCCTTTTTTGATCAATGTTTTTAAAGTTTCTAAATTAGAACGTCTTTTCGTATTCTTTCACGCCTCGACATCTTTCTCTTTTTAGGAAGGGCATAGTACAATAGGTAAAAATGGGAAATCAAAAACTAAAAGAGGGGGTTAAGGTGCATATTTATCTTGCTGATATTGTCGTATGTGAACGGAACAATCAGAAGCGGGCGAAACCCGTATATCGCATCTACATTAAAGAAATGAAAAACCCGTTTTCCGTGCAGCTGAAAACGATCGCCCCATCCAGCTTTACGGATTCGCTTCGCTCCTTAAAAAGCGCAAACAGCCGGGAGTGCGCGCCCTTTGAGGAGGAGACGACGTTTCGGACCATCACCTGCTCGCCTGATGCTCAGCTCTATTTTGTCTTAAAATGCATAAGCCAGTTGTATATGTTTATCGTCAAGCTCGATCTCCGCCAGAAAAAGTTCACTGTCGCCCTCTATGAGTGGAATAGTCTGCAACAGAAATACATCCCTCTTCGCGTCGATGAATGGTTGGCGATGGAAAAACAGCTCATTTATGAAATTTTGCAGTCGATCCACCTTGTCGAAGATCGCCGGGTATCGTATTGGCTGACTTGTCCATCACGCTCGAAATGAGACAAGCACCATTTGCCCTCCCTTTTCCAAATGAAAAAATCATTTCCTTTGGCCCTTTTTGTCCGTTATACTAAAAAGAAAGAATACTGCCGTTTTTTGTCGTGGGCTGGACAAGCTGCCTGTCACGGTCAACGGGCGGAACAGACAGAAATGGAAGGGCGAAGGGAGAGGGTCAACCCGTGAAACCAAGTCATGTCGTCTTTACAGCCGCGATGGCCTCCGCCTTTTTTCTTGCCCCCGACGACAGCCAAGCGGCGGAATGGAAAAAAGGCATGAGCTCCCCTGAAATCAAACAACTTCAACTGCGTTTGCAAGCGCAAGGCTTTTTCGCGTATCCGCAAGCGACAGGCTACTTTGGCGCCGTGACCGAAGAAGCGGTCAAAGCGTTCCAACGGGCGATGAACTTGCCGGTCACCGGCATCGTTGATCCGGCCACCTATGCGAAATTAACCGTGTCAGCATCAAGCCGTACCTTGGCGATCGGTTCACGCGGAGACGAGGTGCGTGAGCTGCAACAGCGCCTTAAGTGGCTCGGTTATTTTCGCTACCCGCAAATTACCGGTTACTATGGCGCTGTGACCGCCGAGGCGGTTAAGCAGTTCCAGAGAGACAATAGGCTTGCGGTGACGGGACGCGCTGATCAGGCGACGCTTGAGCGGCTGAAGCAAACCGAAGGGAGCGTTTCGTCATCCGTTGGATTGTCAGTCGGTTCGCGCGGCAGCCAAGTCCGCGAGCTGCAGCAGCACCTCAAACAACTTGGTTACTTTACATATCCGAACATCACTGGTTACTACGGGGAAATAACGGCGGAGGCGGTCCGCCGCTTTCAACGAGCCAACGACCTGCCGACGACCGGTGTGGTCGACAGTCGAACGGCCGCCCGCTTGGCGAATGCTGTCAAGGCCAAAATTTCCCCACCGTCGACCAGTGAACGGCCGTCGCTTCTTCTTTCGATTGGCTCGCGGGGTGAAGAAGTCAAGCGAGTGCAACAGAAGCTCAAAGAGCTTGGCTACTTCACCAATTCGGACATCACCGGCTACTATGGCACCGTCACCGCCGATGCCGTCCGCCGTTTCCAGCAAGCGGCCAAACTCCCCGTGACCGGGGTCGTTGACAGCCAAACCTACGAACGCCTGGTCGGACAAGCCCCGGCAGCGAAACTGGACGTCATTGAGCTCGTCGCCGATGCGGCTGAACTGCTCGGGGCTCCCTATGTTTGGGGCGGCGATACCCCGGAAGAGGGATTTGACTGCAGCGGATTCATTTTCTACCTGTTCCAGCAACAAGGCGTTACCGTGCCGCGCACCGTCGCTTTGATGTGGAAGGCAGGCGCACCGGTTTCCGCCCCGGAAGTCGGCGACATCGTCTTTTTCGCCACGACAGCGAGCAGCCCATCGCACGCCGGCATCTATATCGGTAACGGCCAGTTCATCCATAGCGGCGCCTCGACCGGCGTCACGATCAGCCGCCTCGACCAATCGTATTGGAAGCAGCGGTACTTGGGGGCGAAGCGGTTGTTTTAGCATAACGATAACGATGACCAAAATGAGGAGGAAAACGAAGATGAAACATGCATCCAAAACGGCAGCCGCCATCTGCCTTGCAGCCGCTGTCGCCTTAGGGGGGAACGGGCAAGCGGTTGACGCCGCCGTCCAATGGGGACACGTTCAATGGAAACAAGGCATGGTCGGCAAAGTCGTCATTTTGCGTGACACGCCCCTATATCGCTTGAACGGCATGGCATGGCAATCCGCCATGACGGCGAAACAAGGGCGCGAGTATCGCGTCTACAGCCAAAAACGGGCAGGCACCGCCGTCTATTACAGCTTAGGAGGGGGGCTGTATGCCAAACAAGGGGACGCCATCCAATACGTGCCGTTCACTAAAGACGAGCTTCTCTCTCTTGTCGCCCGCTCATTGAAAGGGCAGTACATTCTTCAGGCCGGGAATGAATCCGCGCCGTTCGTTATTGAGCAGAAAAAAGGCAGCCGTCTGTTCGGTTGGTACTTATACGGCCAACGTATGTCCTTGCCGGTTGAAGGGCGAATCGACGGTGCGACGGTGACGCTCTCCATTTTCTTCAACGACAACGTCAAAGCGATTGCCGACTCAATCTCCTACTTAAAAGCATACAACGTGCCGAAGGAAGAGATCGAGAAAATTGCCGAACAGCTTGCCAACAGCGGGGATTACGCCATGCAGCTGCAATTTTTCATCACCAACAGCCCGGAACAATTTTCAGGACAGTTCCGCTTTCTCGATCTGTACTTGAATGATCGCTATGACGTCGTCAAAATGACGCTGGGCCAACCGATGGACGTCACAGTGAAGAAAAATGATTGATGTTTTTGTACAACATATTTGCCAACCAAAACCACCAAAACAGCAAAAATATCGTTCTAAATTTCCATTGCCGGCATATTCATATCAATGTCGCCGTCGATGGCAATAATTTCAATAACCTATTCTCTAAAAAATTTGTATTTAGGGCTAGAAATTAGAAGAAAAATGTATTAATATAGGATACGTGGAGCATTGAGGAATTGTGCTCAGGTGTTAGCAACCGATGAAACTATCACTAGCCTCGCTGGGATTTAGTCAGTGAGGAGAAATGTGGATTGTGTTAGCACCTTTTAGACAGTGAATCTACTAAACTACTACTAAGTTTAGTAGTCATTGTCTGAAGTTTTATAAACAATGAAGGGGGATTTTCAGCTTTATGGACAAAAAGAAAGCAGTCAAACTCGCTACAGCCAGCGCTGTCGCAGCGAGCGCTTTCGTCGCAGCCAACCCGCATGCTTCCCAAGCAGCAACGGACGTTGCGACGGTCGTAAGCCAAGCGAAAGCGCAAATGAAGCAAGCGTACTATACGTACAGCCACACGGTAACGGAAACGGGTAAACTCCCGAACATCAGCGATGTCGTTTCCGCTTACAACAAAGCGAAGCAAGCGTATAAGAACGCTGTCGCTGTCGTCAACAAAGCCGGCGGCGCGAAAAAAGACGCGTATTTGGCTGACTTGCAAGCTACATACGAAACGTATGTATTCAAAGCCAACCCGAAATCGGGCGAAGCGCGTGCCGCTACGTACATTGACGCTCACAACTATGCCGTCAAGCTCGACAAAATGCGCCAAGACTTAGACGGTGCCATCAAAGCGAAAGACCTGAAAAAAGCGGAAGAGCTCTACCACAAAATCTCCTATGAGCTCAAAACGCGCACGGTCATTCTCGACCGCGTCTACGGCCAATCGACGCGCGAACTGCTTCGCTCGCAATTCAAAGCCGAAGCGCAAAAACTGCGCGACAGCTTGATCTACGACATCACCGTTGCCATGAAAGCGCGTGAAGCGCAAGACGCTGTCAAAGCCGGCAACTTGGACAAAGCGAAAGCCGCGCTTGACCAAGTCAACCAATATGTATCGAAAGTAACCGATGCGTTCAAAGCTGAACTGCAAAAAGCAGCACAAGACGCCAATGCGGCGTATGAAGCGGCGTTGCCTCCAAAAGTGGAAAGTGTAACAGCCGTTAACGCCAAAACGTTGGAAATCAAATTCAACAAAGCGGTCGACGCTGCAACGGTAATCGACAACAAAGGCACAAGCGATACGTCCGATGACGTCGTGAAAGCGACTGCTATCACACTCACAGCGATTGATGGTCAAGGATCGGTTTCCACCGTGAAAGCATCGTTGAGCGATGATAAGAAAACGCTGAAGTTGGTGGCTGACGGCAGTCAATTTTTCACGAAACGTTATGTCGTCGACATTAAAAATGTCAAGACGTTGGATGGCAAAGATGTTCCATCCTACACGACGACGATTGACACAACAGATTCGGTACGTCCGAGCGTTCTGTCGTCCTCTTACGCCGACAACGGCTTGACGCTGAAAGTGAAGTTCTCTGAACCTCTTGTCAGTGTCGGAACAGTAAAACTGTACGACGGAACAACCGAAATTTCCGTTTCTCCGAAGTTCACGGCTGGCGACGATGAAATGACGATCAATCTCGCATCTTCATCTGTGCCCGTGAATAAAGACTTGACATTGAAAATCTTCGGTGCTGTCGACTACAACGGCAATGTCATCAATCCGAACCCGGCTGAATTGACGGTCAAAAAGACAACCGTAGATACCACGAAGCCGACGGTTCAAAACATCGAAGCGGTCAATACGAAAACAGTTAAAGTAACGTTCAGCGAAAAATTGCTGAGCAATCCGACCATCAAAATCGGTGGCCAAACAGCATCTGTTTCGGTTGATTCGACCGGCTTAGTCTACACGGCAACGTTGGCGAATGCTCTGTCGGAAGGTGTGTATGCAGTTGAGGTAAGTGATTATAAGGATTTGGCGGGTAATCAAGGGGATACGTACACGAAAGTTGTTCAGCTGAAGGCAGATACCACACCACCGAAATTCGTCAGCAGCCAAGTGGTGAAAATTGGCGGTGTTGAGCATCTTGTGCTGACATTTGACGAAGAAGTCACGACTGGCAGCAACATTACAGTCGTTCAATCGAACGATAAGTATATTGACGAAAACAACGTACTTAAATCTGTCAACACAACTTTGACAACAACTAGCGACAATTTCAAATTATATCTGCCGACAGACGGAAAATCGAAATCGTCGAAATCGGTTGCTTTGAACATTTCTTCCTTGCCAAAAGGCACGTACACCGTGACGCTGCCGGACGGTTTAGTAAGCGATTTGGCTGGCAACTCATATGCCGAGCGTAAACAAATTACGTTCGTTCGCGGCTCTGACAGCTTAACGACGAAGCCAGCTCTTGATTTAACTTATGACGGCAATGGTGTTAAAGCGGACAACAACAACGAATTAGTATTTGCGTTCACACAAAACTTGGACGCTTCTGCATTGAACCTGTCCAACTTCAACATCAACGGTTTGACCGTCACGAAAGCAGTCTTTGATGAAGATACGAAACGCATTCGCGTGACGCTCGCACCCGGGGCAAATACGTGGACAGGCACGCACGTCATTACGATCAGCAACATTAAGAATACGTCTGGGCTCGTTATGGATACCGTGACCGTATATGAATACATGAAAGAAAACGTGGCTCCGACGTTCACAGCGACCTTAACCAGCGCAGACGTCATCCGTGTCGACTTCAGCGAACCGGTGGCAAATGCGACGATCGATAAAGCACTTTCTGCTAACAATTTTACCGTAAAAGTCGATGGTAATCGTGTCACTGTATTGGGTGTTTACGAAGACAACAATGCTACTAAACAAGTACAGGGTTCGAAAGGATACAAAACGGTTTACCTGAAACTGAACAATTTTGTAACCGACTTGTCTAAACCGATTACGCTGTCCGCAACGGGCATTGTAGATGTGGATCAAGTTGATTCGATTACTGACACGAATAAAGTTGGCAACGACGTTTCCGATGCTGTTGTAAACGTGGCCAAATAAGCGGTATATCTATAGCAATGTAGCAACCCTCCCAAGACAGTGGGGAACTCCCTGTCAAGGGAGGGTCTTTTGTGAGATGATTTTCCAAATAATATGTTTTAGAGATGGCTGAATGCAAACGTTCTTCATCTAAAGTTGTGCTTGTCTGCTTGGGAATAGCTCTTACTTTCCTTTTCAAGGAAAAGGTTCATGGGCAGCGCGATCTGTCCTCCACCCGGGGATGAAAATCCGCGCCAGTTCGGCATTTTCACGGAGAAGTGATAAATGAATAACGATGAATGATGATTCAAAAACTATTTTCGTTTATCAATGATGAATGATGTGATCATGATGAACCGTTTTGAAACAAACCCCTACTTCACTGACATTTCTACTATTCTATTGCTTTATGGTGCAAGATGAACTAGAATTTACAAGTAGGAGGTTGTCGATTGTTGCAAAATGAGGGGAATTTACTTATGTATGGAAAATGGGGTCGATACGTGTTTCTTGGTTTGCTAGTTTTTGTTTTAGCGGGAATCAGCTATGCGCACTGGAAAGGAAAACAACAGGATGAGCAATTTCGAAAAGACTATACGGAGTATCAACAGGCGATTCAGTTGATGCAACAAAGGCAAGTAGAGCAGGCTTTGCCAATTTTGCAGTCATTGTCAAGCAAATATCCGGACCGTTATAACATCATGCGTACGCTTGGGTTAGCGTATGCGATGAAAAATGATTTTCATAAGGCTGCTTTTTATTATGAAAAAGCGATTAGAAAAAGGCCTTTCCTGCAGCAGGATCCGATTTTCACGCTACAATTTGGTGAGATCCTGTATTATAAAGGGGAATATGCAAAAGCGAAGGCATATCTCGAACAAAGTAAAAAATTGCCTGGATCAGAAATGTATCATGCTACAATCGATCAACTATTGGTTCAAATCCAACATCAAAAATCATCGTAAGGTGAGAAGCGAACATGTCTGATTGGTATAAGTATTTGACTATTGAACGTGATGAGCATGAGGATCAAATGGATATGGAGCGGGTCGATGCCATATTGTTTTGGGGGCTGGCATTGATTGTGCTGGTCATTCCATTGATCGTTAGAGTGCATATTGGCGATTTTATCAGCCCGTCGATCACTCAAACTGATGTATTGGATACGGGAAAGAAAGCGGATGTGTTTACATACTATAAATTTGTTGCGCTCCTTGTCTCTACAGCGTTTCTTGGTCTTGTTTTTCTATATAAAGTGTTAGTGCTTAACTACCAAATTCCGAAAACAAAAATTAATATAGCTCTCGCTGTGCTCGGTATTTGTGTAACTTTGTCAGCTGTTTTAGCTCCATATAAAACGCTTGCTCTGTACGGATTGCACAATCGCCATGAGGGTACATTGACGTACTTATGTTACTTGATGTTGTTCTTCATCGCTTCGAATATACGGTATACTGTAAGGAGATTTCAGCAATTCATTTACTTTTTGACCCCTTTCATCATTATAAACACGATATTAGGAACATTGAACTTTTTTGGTTATGATGTTTTACAGCTTCACTGGGTGCGGACACTGCTATATTCCAGTCTTCCAGAGGGGGCGAAAATTGCTCAAGGTTCATACTTCCTTGCTACGATTAACCATGGAAACTATGTGAGTGGGGTTTCGGCGTTTTTTGTTGCTCTTTTCTTCTGCTTGGCTGTTTTGGAGGAAAAGATATCGAAGAAAATCTTGAATGGTTTGATCGCCTCAGCAGCCTTTGCTCTGCTTCTTTCGTCACTATCTAGTAATGGTTTTGTGACGCTAGTATTGATGAGTCCACTGTTCGTCTATATGATCGTGAAAGCAGAAAAGAGAAAGGTCGCGGCTCTTTCAAGTCTGGTTTTGATGGTTGTTTTTGTTGCTGTTTATGTGCCGTTTGTGAAACAAAATCACCGTGTTTGGGACGAGACAATTGGGTTTTTCATCCCATATAATCCCTTTCAACAGGATCATCAACAAGCAGGGCTGAATACAGCATTCAAAGATATAGAGCAGGTGGTCGGGTATATTACCGAAAAGGTGGTGAGCGGTTCAACCGCTTATGCAGATGCTGAAGAATACCGACTGCCAAAGCTGCCAGGACCGGGGGTAGCGCCGGGATCTGGGCGGGCCTTTATTTGGGAAAAAGCATTAGAACTTATTTCTGACAAGCCGTTTTTAGGATATGGATTAGATACGTTTCCTTATTTCTTTAATCAAGATGATCCGGAAAAAAATTCGAATTTAGGTGAGGGATATAGTGTTATTGTCGATAAACCCCACAACATGTATATCGGTATGGCCTTTGGAGCGGGGATTGTAGCACTGTCTGCCTTGGTAATGGTCATGGTAGGAGGGCTTATACAGCTGCTGCGTTCGATCCACGAGTGCTTTAATGTACACATTGCAGCGCTTTGCGCGGGGCTCATGGCTTATGTCATTCAAGGGATGTTTAACGATTCGATTATTGGAACTGCGGTATTCTTTTGGGTAGGATTAGGTGTTTCCATCGGATTTTTACACACAACAAACAAATCAATCAAAAGGTAGGAACAAATGATGGATGAAACGATCAGCTTGCGAGAACTCATTGAAACGATATGGAAAGGAAAATGGATGATTGCGGCTACAACGATTGTAGCACTACTCTTTTCTATGTTGGCTAGCTTTGTATGGATCAAACCAACCTATTCAGCAAACGCTACGATATCCGTGAATAACGGGATCGTGCCGGGAAAACAACTCGATGAAACCGATAGTTATTTCAATGAAATCATTACGCCCTCCGCCTATATGGAGCGTGTACAATCCATTGCTGTGATCGAAGAGGGGATCAAAAAAGCGCATTTGCAAGGAAAGTATAGCGCGGAGCAAGTCAAAGGGAATCTAAACGTTGAAAATGTGCCTAATACCAACTTGATTCGTATCACTCTAAAAGCAGCCAATCCCTCTGACACCCAAAAGTTGTTGGATGGGATTTTAAGCGCTGTGAAACAGTCGATATGGCAAGATATTCAGACCGGTGTTGAAAAAGATCTCCATCATTTTACGAAATTGAAAGAAAAAGAGCGAGTCCAGCTGCAGCAAGCCATTAAACTTTATCGTCAACAAGCAGTGGCTTTGAAGTTGCCACCGTCCCTTTTGCTTGATGCAGTCGTTTCGTATAACAACCAGTACATCATCACCTTAGACTCAGAGCGTCTACGTGATATTTCAGCTCTTTCAGAAAAAGAGGTAATTGCTCTAAATGAGTTGAGTAATCAAATCAAATCGTTGGCTGACCGTTACCGTCAATATGTTAATAAAGAGCAGCAGCTGCGTGATTTTTTGCAATCATTTTCCATTGAGAATAAAATATTAGTCATTTCTGCACCGGTTGTTCCGCAAGCGCCGGACAGTCCTAAACCATTATTAAATATGGGCATTGCTTTCGTGGTGGGCATCATGGTAGGAACAGGTCTAGTTTTTTTCTGGCGTTATTGGAAGGAAACTGGCCAAGAAAGAAAGCTCGAATCCTAATGGATAAGTTTCAAATCATCGAAGTAGTCAACTGCTAAAAGAAGAGACGGTGATGTCTCCTTACCGTTATCAACGGAGGCACTCGGCCATGCCGTGGGTGGGGACGATGACAGTCCTAGCACCTTAGACGCCCGTCGTCGAGGGTGTGGCGTGAGGGCGGGTTAGATGCCCGGCTTTTAGGCTATTTTTCTGTGTCATCGTTGATTACAGGTGAAGCGTATCGTTTATAATAGAAAGATAGAGGATTTGTAATTTGTAAAGAGAGGCGATACGCGCATGAAACAAACTTGGGCGTTAAAAGTGGAGCGATTCGGGAAAATCAAACAAGGGGAAATCGATATTGCCCCATTGATGCTATTTGTCGGAGACAATAACAGTGGGAAAAGCTACATCATGTCGCTTCTTTGGGGAGTATTGTCCGAGGGGCGTAAACTGTTTCCGAAAGATCCTCCGGCGACTTCGATATATAAGGAAATTGATCAGTTTCTCGAATCGGCGATTGATCGCGGCTGTCTGATTGGCGACCAAGAAGCGCAGTTGTTTGTCACTTGGTTTAATGATGTGCTTCGAACCAAAAAGAGTGAGTTTGTCAAAACGATTTTCCGCCGTAAAATTCCGATTGGTTCGTTAAGCATTGAACGTTACGGTCGCTCTAAACCGTTGCGAGTCATTTTTGAAAAAAAAGATTCCCTGCAGGGCACTCGTTTTTCAACAGGAAAAGACTACATCCGTATCCCGTATACAGACCGAAGCAAAGGACAGGTAACAGAACGCTATCGTATGGCTCAATATATTACGTGGAATTTGCTTATGGATGGGCTTACATCGCCGCTCTACCCTCCCGCTAGGCGGAACAGTATCCAAGAAAGGGCCATTGGTGAAGCCTTGTATTTGCCGGCTTCGCGTACGGGATTCATGTTGTCTTACAAGGCGCTCGTGCAGGAAATGATGGAGCGAATGATCAGAGAAGAACGTGAGGATGCGCCTCTTGAGTTCACCTTGCCGGTTTACCGTTTTTTACAGGCGCTGTTGCGTCTAGAGGAAAGCGGACAGTCCAAGTACGCCGATATCGGACGATTTATTGAAATGCAGATCACCAATGGCACGATGAATCAAGAAAAAGGGCCAATCCCATCGTTTTACTATTGCCCACAAGGTAAATCGGAGCGCTTACCTTTATATGTTACATCGTCGCTTGTGACAGAACTGTCGCCGCTCATTTTATTTTTAAAATCGAAAACAACGTATCGTTCGCTGTTTTTTGAAGAAGCGGAAGCTCATTTGCATCCCCGCGTTCAACGCATATTAGCAACCGCGCTTGTGAAGCTGGTGAACAGAGGGATGCCAGTATGGTTGACAACGCACAGTGATATTTTGTTTCAACAAGTCAACAACTTGATCAAATTACATCAACATCCGAACAGAGAACAATTAATGGAGAAATACGGCTACCTAGAAGAAGATGCGCTAGAACCAAAAAAAGTGAAGGCGTATCAGTTTCGCCTTCAAGGCCAGGAAACCGTCATCACGCCAATCATCCCAACGGAAAACGGTTTTCCAGCTGAGACGTTTAATAAAGTCATTTTAGAGTTAAATGACGAAACGTATGCATTTCAGATCGGGGAAGAGGATGGAGAGGATGGATAACCTCAAACACCTTGAGCCAAGCTTTTATGAAAAAACCGACAAACATGGTGGAAGATTACTTGCAGCGGAGATTGGAGGGCATGGTTGACCAATTGATCGATCATGAGAAAGAGATTTTAAATCTAAAATCGAGAATGCCAAATAAAGTCCCAAAAAGGGACCGTTTTTTGCCCATGTGCGTCGGCGCATCAGTATCGCCTCTGCTGTACCGATGCGCGGGGGCACATAGGCCAACGAATCGATTAGGGGGTGACATACGTGAAAACAGTACGCAAAGCTATCATCCCGGCGGCGGGCTTAGGGACGCGCTTCCTTCCGGCGACCAAGGCGATGCCGAAGGAGATGCTGCCGATTGTCGATAAGCCGACGATCCAATACATCGTCGAAGAAGCCATCGCCTCAGGAATCGAAGACATCATCATCGTCACCGGAAAAGGAAAACGCGCCATCGAAGACCATTTTGACATCGCCTTTGAACTCGAACAAAACTTAATGGAAAAAGGCAAATACGACTTGCTGGAGAAAGTGAAAGAACCGTCGAAAGTCGACATTCACTACATCCGCCAAAAAGAGCCGAAAGGGTTGGGACATGCCGTCTGGTGTGCAAGAAACTTTATCGGTGACGAACCGTTTGCCGTCTTGCTTGGCGACGACATCGTCCAAGCCGATCCGCCGTGTTTGAAGCAGCTCATCGACCAATACGAACAAACGCTGAGCTCCGTCATCGGCGTCAAACAAGTGCCCGATCACGAAACACACCGCTACGGCATCATCGACCCGATCGAACAACACGGCCGCCGCTACCAAGTCCGCCAATTCGTCGAAAAACCGGCGCCCGGCACCGCGCCGTCCAACTTAGCGATCATGGGAAGATACATCCTCACACCGGAAATCTTCCTCTTCCTTGACAAACAAGAAACCGGCGCGGGCGGCGAAATCCAACTCACCGACGCCATCCAAAAGCTGAACGAAATCCAACGTGTCTTCGCCTACGAATTCGAAGGCAAACGCTACGACGTCGGCGAGAAGCTCGGATTCATCAAAACGACGATCGAGTTTGCGGTGCAAAACGAAGAGTTGCGGAAGGAACTGATTCCGTTTATGGAACGGTTGTTGGAAAGTGTAGCAGAGAAGGTGTAAGAGAAATAGAGTAAAGAAATAACGCGATAACCAAAGGAACTGCTAACGTATAACGATTTGACTGTGTTCATCTTTGGAAAAATGGTCTTTAGATCTTTTGAAAAAAGGGTCTAAGGACCTATTGAATGAAACAGGAGAAAAAATGTATGTCCCATAAAAAACGATTGCTCGAGAATTTCTTTTCTTTGGCAACTTTACAGGGGTTCAACTATATACTTCCTTTACTTACACTGCCTTATTTAGTAAGGGTCTTAGGGCCAGCCAACTATGGGTTAATTGCATTTGCCCAATCATTTATTCAGTTTTTCGTTATTTTCGTTGACTATGGATTTAACCTGTCTGCTACAAATCAAATTGCTGTTTATAGAGAGGATAGGGAAAAGGTTCAAAGAATTTTCAGTACAGTGATAGCGATCAAAACTCTTTTCGCGGTAATCGGTTTTGCGGTACTGTGCTTATTAGTCTTCTTAGTGCCAAAATTCCAAGAACATAAATTAGTATATATTCTTACATTTGGAACGGTTATTGGCAATGTCTTATTTCCTGTCTGGTTTTTCCAAGGAATGGAGAGGATGAGGTACATAACCGTTCTAAATATTATTTCAAAAACACTGTTTACGGCAGGTGTGTTTTTATTGGTAAAGCAACGGGATCATATACTATTGGTTCCTTTGCTCAACTCTCTCGGAACGATGTTAGTCGGAATTCTGTCTCTAGTCATGATCAAAGGAACGTTTGGTATACATGTTGTTCTCCCTGGCTGGAGCGATGTGAAGCATCAGTTAAAAGAAGGATGGCATGTATTCATTTCGACAGTGGCTATTAGTCTATATACTATCAGTAATACGTTCATCCTTGGTCTATTTACCAATAATACGATTGTTGGATATTATGCTAGTGCCGAGAAAATCATCAATGCTGCAAATGGGATGATCAATCCCGTCTCACAGGCGATTTATCCATATATTAGCCGATTAATATTAGGAAACTATGAAAAAGGACTAATATTTATAAGAAAGATTTTACTTATAATCAGCAGTTGTACACTTATAATATCTTTCGGGATTTTTATGCTTGCGGACGGCATTGTGGACATCGCATTAGGAGATCATTATAAGCCATCCGTCATAGTTTTGGAAATTCTGTCCTTTTTGCCTTTTGTGATAGGACTGAGCAATATTTTAGGGATTCAGACAATGCTGACGTTAGGGTATAAGAAAGCTTTCTCCAACATTTTAATGTTAGCGAGTGTTCTAAATATTTCCTTAGCCGTTTTTTTGGTTCCTATTTGGCAGCATGTAGGAACAGCTATTGGAGTTGTTATTTCGGAACTTTTTGTGACTTCGGCCATGTTCGTTTATTTGTATTCGAAAGGGATTAAACTTCTGGAGGGTAAACATGTTTGATTATGTGATCATTGGAACAGGATTTGCCGGCAGTGTATTGGCAGAACGAATTGCAACGCAGTTAAACAAGAAAGTATTAATGATTGAAAAACGCAATCATATTGGTGGAAACGCATATGACTCCTATGACAGCCAGGGCATTTTAATTCATAACTACGGCCCACATATTTTTCATACAAAGGTAAAGAAGGTTTGGGATTATTTATCAAACTTTACGGAGTGGCATTTATATCATCATAAAGTGCTAGGGGTCATTGATGGGAAAAAAGTGCCTATTCCATTTAACTTGAATTCAATTCATCAAGTTTTCCCTAAAAGTTTAGCAGAACGTTTAGAGAAAAAGCTGATTGAAAACTTTGGCTATAATAAAAAAGTGCCTATCTTAAAATTGCGAGAAGTAGAAGACCCAGATCTGAAATTTTTAGCTGATTATATATATGAAAAGGTGTTCCTTGGCTATACAACAAAGCAATGGGGAGTGACACCGGAAGAATTGGATCCCTCTGTTACAGGGCGAGTGCCTGTGTATATTAGCCGGGATGATCGCTACTTTCAAGATCCTTATCAAGGAATGCCGAAAGAAGGGTATACGAAACTATTTGAAAGAATGTTGGATCATGAAAACATTAAGATTTTGCTAAACACTGATTACAAAGAGGTGCTGGAATTTAACTTTGAAACAGGCGAGGCCAGCCTATTTGGGAAAAAATTTAACGGGGAGATTGTTTATACCGGTCCCATTGATTACTTTTTTGATTATAAATTTGGACCGTTGCCTTATCGTTCACTAAACTTTGTATTTGAACAGTTTAATCAAGAGCAAGTGCAAGAAGTGGGGACGGTCAACTATCCCAATGACTATAATTTTACGAGGATTACAGAATTCAAACATTTAACTAATCAAATTTCCGATAAAACAACAACAGTAAAAGAGTTTTCTCAGGAGTATATCCCAGGAAAAAACATACCGTATTATCCTATTAAGAATGAACAGAATTTAGAACTGTATAGGTTGTATAAAGAAGAAGCAAGAAAATATGAGAATCTAATTTTTATCGGGCGTTTGGCTGAGTATCAGTATTATGATATGGACATGGTGGTGGCTAAGGCAATAAGAGTATTTGAGGAAAAAATAAAAATATGACTACAAAAGGTGAGAAAGTAAAGTGGAAACAGTATGTGCAGTAATTGTAACTTATAATCGACTGGAAATGCTAAAAGAATGCATTGATGCTTTATTAAAACAAACGTATACATTAGATGGTATAATAATTATAAATAACAATAGTACAGATGGAACAAAAGAATATTTAGATGATGTCGTAAAGGAAAATAAAAAAATTCAAGCAATACACTTGGATGAAAATGTTGGAGGAGCTGGAGGATTTCACGTCGGTGTAAAAGAAGCTTTTGAGCGGGGATATGATTGGATTTGGATAATGGATGACGATGCGGAGCCGCGTACAGATTGCTTAAAGATTCTGATGGATTTTGTTTACAGACATAAGGATGTAGGTTTTGTCGCTCCACTAATTGTTAATAAATATTCTGGTAAAATTCAAAACTACCACCATAAGAGGCTTAATAGAACACTAACAAGGGATATACCAATATCTTTGGAATTTATAGATAGCCAAAAAGTGATCGAGTTAGATGCAAATGCATTTGTTGGCCCGCTAATTTCTAAAGCGGCGGTAGAGACGGTTGGTTTTCCACGACATGATTTTTTTATTTGGCTTGATGATACGGAATATACCTATAGAATAAAACAAAAAACGAACAGTTTTTTAATCACAGATGCTGTGATTTTTCATAAAGACGGAATAGCTCCTATTGATTCGATCAGAAATTTCTGGAAAGTTTGTTACGGGCTAAGAAATAGAAGTCTTTGGATTAACTCAGAACTAAGAGGAGTAAATTTATTTATTGGGCATTTATGTTTATTATTGGAGTTTATTAGGCTTTCATTGTGGATTATGCTGAAAATGAAGTGGAAGCACAATAGAATTTTAGGTCTTAAATATTTAATTCGGACACTATTTTGTTCTTATAGAAGAATAAGTGGGAGATTTATTGATCCTTCTGAGTATTTGAGAACTCTTAGATAAATGAGTTTTTAACTATTGAGGTGAGATAGTGAGGGTTTTGTATATTTCTGGAGCCTTTCCACCAATGAAATGCGGAGTGGGAGATTATTTATATCAGCTACTATCCGAGATGGGAAAGATGAGAAATTTAAATATCTCTTTAATCACATCTTCTGAATGCATAGAGCAAATGCAAGGCGTGTCTATATACCCTATAATCAAGCGTTGGGATTTTACGGCTTTTCCACAGATAATAAAAACTGTGAGCAAAATTAGACCTGATATTGTGCATATTCAATATCCGACAATTGGTTATAAAAAATATTTATTCCCTTCTTTTCTCCCGGTTTTATTGAAGGTATTAGGAGTTAAAAAAATTGTTCAAACATGGCATGAACCAT
>NZ_JPYA01000035.1 GCF_000750005.1 Geobacillus icigianus
ATACGAAGATCCTTCAATCCTATGTGCACCACCGTTATGGCATCTCCATTTCCCGCGAAGCCTTGCGAAAACTCTTGCATCGAAAAGGGCGTTCTTGGACTCGGCCGACCTACACGTTGGCAAAAGGGGACCCGGACCGGCAAAAAAACTTCGAGAGACAAATGGATCTGATAAAAAAAAATTAATCGGTCCGGATTCCGTCCTGTTGTACATCGATGAAACGCCTATCCGGTCGTATCATGTACTGCGTACGACATGGTCGGAGGTTGGCCATCAAAAGCAAGTGCCGACGTTCGGCCATCATGCCCACGTATCGCTGTTTGGCGCGGTTAACGTCCATGACGGCGAAACGGTTCTTCATCCAGCAGGGGCGGCCAATGCGACAACGTTTTTGGATTTCCTGCGAGTTCTCAAAGAGCGTTACCCGGATCGGCTCATCGTCTTGGTGCTGGATAACGCCCGAATTCATCATGCCAAAATGGTGAGAGAGTGTTTGCGGGAAGAAGGACCGTGTTTTCACTTCATTTCCCTTCCTCCGTATTCTCCGCAACTGAATCCGATCGAACGCTTGTGGAAATGGCTGAAAGACACCGTCATCGCCAATGTGTTTCACAACGATCGAAACGATATCGCCCAAGCCATTGCCCGGTTTGTGGACTACATTCATGAACGCCCCGAGGAAGTGCTGCAACGCTTGGGGTGTGCAGCGTAATCGAGAAGTTAACTTTTCAAGGTGCATCTATCCTGAAAATACCCGAATTCCAAAATGCGTAGAGTTCCAGCATTCAACATAAGGACATTTTCATCCTTACGATGGTGACGAAAATGTTTCGTCATGGAAGTCTATATAGACAGCCGGTCATTCAAGAAGGAATGCCGCTTTCATCATTATTTCTCAAATAAAAAAGCCTACAACATCGCATTCATTCGCTGATCAACGAAAAACAGCCATTTTCACTACTCTTCTCTTCGATAAGCCAGCCATCTGTGAAAAACAGTATAAAACCTGATCCTAAGCATTTTCTAATGTCGCTGGAAACACGTTAGTTTTCGCAAGATTCCCCCCTCTCTTGACGACTCTTCCGCACCTTTGGCGGGTGTTGGTCAAGGGCGAATCCGGCTCTCTGCATGCCCCACGATGCTCAATGGGATGGTCTGTGTGGAGTTTTCATAGAACTTTTGACGCTACCCTTTACAGCCCTTTGCTCAGATCTTGACCTATGTCCCCGGAACGGGCTACAGTCAGCCTAACCGTATTATAACATATAATACATATAAATCAAGTAGTGAGAGAAAACAAAAACGGCTGGCCTCCATTCCGACCAGCCTTTGAGCTTACCTACTATTCGTTATCTCGCCGCCACCCCCTGACTCTGGCGAATGGCTTGGCGCAAGTCGTCCAAAATGTCATCGATCGACTCCGTGCCGACGGACAGGCGGACAAGACCCGGGGTGACGCCGGCGGACAGCTGTTCGTCCGGGCTCAGCTGCTCGTGCGTCGTGCTGGCCGGGTGGATGATGAGCGATTTCGAATCGCCGATGTTGGCCAAGTGCGAGAACAGCTTGACCGAGTCGATCAATGTTTTCCCGGCTTCGACGCCGCCTTTGATTTCAAAGGTGACGATCGCACCTTGCCCGTTTGGCAAATACTTTTTCGCCAGCTCATGCGACGGATGGCTTGGAAGCCCTGGATAGCTGACCGATTCGACAGCCGCTTCCGCTTCCAAAAATTTCGCAACGGCGAGGGCGTTTTCGCTATGGCGCTGCATCCGCAAGTGAAGCGTCTCCAACCCTTGCAACAGCAAAAATGCATTAAACGGGGACAGCGATGCCCCTAAGTCGCGCAACAGCTGGATGCGCGCTTTCGTGATGTACGCCGCTTCGCCGACGGCATCGACATACACCAACCCGTGGTAGCTTGGGTCGGGTTCGGTGAACTCCGGAAACTTGCCGCTTCCTTTCCAGTCAAACTTGCCGCTGTCCACAATCACGCCGCCGATCGAATTGCCGTGGCCGCCGATAAACTTCGTCGCCGAATGGACGACGATATCGGCGCCGAATTCAATCGGCCGCAGCAAGTACGGGCTGGCGACCGTGTTGTCGACAATGAGCGGAATGGCGTGGCGATGGGCGATGGCGGCGACCGCTTCGATGTCGAGCACATCGTTTTTCGGGTTGCCGATCGTTTCGGCAAACACTGCTTTCGTTTTGTCAGTAATGGCTTTTTCGAAGTTTTCCGGATCGGACGGATCGACAAACTTCACCGTAATGCCAAACTTGCGCAGCGTATGGGCGAACAAGTTGTACGTGCCGCCGTAAATGGACGAAGACGATACAATTTCATCGCCTGCTGAGGCGATGTTGATGATCGCATAAAACACCGCCGCCTGCCCCGATGAGAGCGCGAGCGCCCCGACGCCGCCTTCTAGCGCTGCGATCCGCTTTTCCAGCACATCGTTCGTCGGGTTCATAATGCGCGTATAAATAAACCCTTCCTCTTTTAGCCCAAACAAGTTGGCCGCGTGCTCACTGTCGCGGAAGACATACGAACTCGTCTGGTAAATCGGCACGGCCCGCGCGCCCGTTTCTCCATCCGGTTTTTGCCCGGCGTGGATGGCGAGCGTCTCCGGGCGGAATGTGCGTTCATTGCTCATCGTTTTCCTCCCCCTCGGTTTGGTTTCTTCCTCTCCCGCTCCTCTTGGTGTTGATATCCAACTAATCCAGTTGGTTTTATATAAAAATCTACCATTCCCATCGGGGGATGTCAATCATGTTTTTCTAAAAGTCTAAAAAATCAATGAACGAAACAAGCCTGCGAATCGCAGGCTTGTCGGATGGGTTACCGCTTGTTGATTTCCTCGATGAGCAGCTTGTTGACAAGCGGCGGGTTGGCTTGTCCTTTCGTCGCTTTCATCACTTGGCCGACGAGGAAGCCAAGCGCGCGGTCTTTACCGTTTTTGAAGTCTTCGACCGATTGCGGGTTGGCGTCGAGCACTTCAAGCACGATTTTGCGCAGCGCTCCTTCGTCGGAAATTTGCACGAGCCCTTTTTCTTTGACGATTGTCTCTGGATCGCCGCCGTGTTCGACGAGCTCTTTAAACACTTTTTTGGCGATTTTCGACGAAATCGTGCCGTTTTGGATCAGCTTGATCATTCCGGCCAAGCTTTCCGGCGTCAAGGCGATGTCATGGAGCTCTTTTTGCTCGGCGTTTAAGTAACCGGATACTTCGACCATGAGCCAGTTGGACGCCAGTTTCGGGTCGGCGCCGTTGGCGACCGTCGCTTCAAAGAAGTCGGCCATTTCTTTCGTCAAGGTGAGCACTTTGGCGTCGTATTCCGGCAAGCCCCATTCCTCGACATACCGCTTCCGGCGGGCATCCGGGAGCTCCGGAATCGAGGCGCGGACGCGCTCTTTCCATTCGTCGTCAATATAGAGCATGACCAAGTCCGGCTCTGGGAAGTAGCGGTAGTCTTCCGATCCTTCTTTGACGCGCATCAAAATCGTCGTTTTCGTCGCTTCGTCAAACCGCCGCGTTTCTTGGCGGATGACGCCGCCGGAGAGCAAAATTTTCTCCTGCCGTTTCGCCTCGTACTCGAGCCCCATGCGGACGAAGTTGAACGAGTTTAAGTTTTTCAATTCGGTTTTCGTGCCGAATCGGTCCGACCCAATCGGGCGGAGCGAGATGTTCGCATCGCAGCGGAGCGACCCTTCTTCCATTTTGCAGTCGGAGACGCCGGTGTATTGGATGATCGCCTTTAATTTTTCCAAATACGCATACGCTTCTTCCGGCGAGCGGATGTCCGGCTCCGAGACGATCTCAATGAGCGGCGTCCCTTGGCGGTTAAAGTCGACAAGCGAGTAGCCGTCGCCCGTGTGCGTCAGTTTGCCGGCGTCTTCTTCAAGGTGAATGCGAGTGATGCCGATTTTTTTCTTTTTCCCGTTCACTTCGATTTCAATCCAGCCGTTTTTGCCGAGCGGCTGGTCGTATTGCGAAATTTGGTACGCTTTCGGGTTGTCCGGATAAAAGTAGTTTTTGCGGTCAAATTTCGTCTCGGTTGCGATTTCGCAGTTGAGCGCCATCGCCGCCTTCATCGCAAATTCGACCGCTTGCCGGTTCAAAACCGGCAGCACGCCCGGATACCCTAAGTCGATGACGTTCGTTTGCGTATTCGGGGGCGCCCCGAAGGCGTTCGGGCTGCTGGAGAAAATTTTCGATTTCGTTTTCAGCTCGACGTGGACCTCAAGTCCGATCACCGTTTCAAAATTCATCGTCCATCCCCCCTTACAACACCGGTTTTTGCTTATGGTAGTCGGTCGCTTGTTCAAAGGCATGAGCGACGCGATAGACCGTGCTTTCATCAAAGTGCTTGCCGATGATTTGCAAGCCGACTGGCAAGCCGTCGACAAAGCCGCACGGCACGGAAATCGCCGGCACGCCGGCAAGGTTGACCGGAATGGTCAAAATATCGTTCATATACATGGTCAGCGGATCGCTCGTTTTCTCGCCGATTTGAAACGCCGGCGTCGGCGTGGTCGGACCGATGATGACGTCGTATTGCTCAAAAACGTTTTCGAAGTCGCGCTTGATCAACGTCCGCACTTTTTGCGCTTTTTTGTAATACGCATCGTAATAGCCTGAGCTTAAAGCAAACGTCCCGAGCATGATGCGGCGCTTGACCTCGTTGCCGAACCCTTCGCTCCGCGTCAATTTGTACATGTCGATCAAGTTTTTCGCGTTGTCGGTCCGATATCCGTAGCGAACGCCGTCAAAGCGGGCAAGGTTGGCCGATGCTTCCGACGAAGCGAGCAAATAGTACGTCGCCAAGGCGTATTTTGAATGCGGCAGCGACACTTTTTCCCATGTCACTCCGAGCTTCTCGAGCACGTTGAGCGCAGCAAGCACCGACTGGCGCACGCCTTCGTCGACGCCTTCGCCGAAATATTCTTTCGGCACGGCGATTTTCAAGCCTTTGATATCGCCCGTCAACGCTTCGACATAGTTGGGCACCGGGATGTTCGCTGACGTCGAATCCATCGGGTCAACGCCAGAAATCACTTGCAGCAAGTAGGCGTTATCTTCCACCGTGCGCGTAATCGGGCCGATTTGGTCGAGCGATGACGCGAACGCGACGAGCCCGAAGCGCGACACGCGGCCGTATGTCGGCTTCAATCCGACAACCCCGCAAAACGCCGCGGGCTGGCGGATCGAACCGCCCGTATCCGAGCCGAGCGCAAACGGCACTTCGCCTGCCGCCACCGCCGCCGCTGAACCGCCGCTGGAACCGCCCGGCACGCGCTCTAAATCCCACGGATTGCGCGTCAGCTGAAAGCCGGAGTTTTCCGTTGACGAGCCCATGGCGAACTCGTCCATGTTCAGCTTCCCGATCGTGATTGCGCCGGCGGCGTTTAACCGCTCCATGACGGTCGCATCATAAATCGGATCAAAGTTGTATAAAATTTTGCTGGCGCATGTCGTGCGCAACCCTTTGGTGACAATGTTGTCTTTAATGCCGATCGGCAAGCCGAACAGCGGGTTGGTCTCCTCGCCTTTCGCCAACTTGTCATCAAGCTCTTTCGCTTTCACCCGCGCTTGCTCTTCGTTCAGCGTTAAAAACGCCTGCACTTTCTCTTCCACTTCGCCGATGCGGCGGTATGATTCGTCAACTAAATCGGAAATCGACACTTCTTTTTTCTGCAGCAGCGTATGTAATTCCGACACCGTATGGTCAAAGAGCGACATAAATCCCCCTCCTTACTCTAAAATAGCGGGCACGCGGAACTGGCCGTCTTGCTGGTCCGGCGCGTTTTTCAACACTTCCTCGCGCGGCAGCCCCGGTTCTGGAATATCCTCGCGCATCACGTTTCGCATATCAAGCACGTGCGAAGTCGGCGGCACGTTTTCGGTATCCAATTCATTCAACTGCTCGGCAAACGTAATGATGGCATCAAGCTGTTTCGTAAACATCTCCGCCTCTTCTTCGGTAATCGCCAACCGCGCCAAGTCGGCGACATGCTTCACTTGTTCGAGCGAAATTCGCGACATCGTGTTCACCTCCGACATGGTCGACCTTTCACAATACTATGAT
Organism: Geobacillus icigianus; assembly: GCF_000750005.1. Taxonomy (GTDB): domain Bacteria; phylum Bacillota; class Bacilli; order Bacillales; family Anoxybacillaceae; genus Geobacillus; species Geobacillus icigianus. The sequence continues at coordinate 6,088 of NZ_JPYA01000035.1, forward strand.
GATACCAAAATAAAAGGAAATAAAGCAACATTCCGGCTAACATTTCCTTTGTTGTCCATTGACAAGTTCGAACATATGTACTATAATGGCCATAACGTAGGAAAAAGGGGGATGATGACGATGAGTGAAGCACTGCTCGCTCAAGTGCTCGACCGCTTGAACGCGATGGACGGCACGCTCCGACTGCTTGTCGAAGGGCAAGAGCGGCTCGAGCGTGAACAAATCGCCATTCGTCAGGAACAAGAAGAAATTCGAAAAGAACAGCAAGAAATCCGGAAAGAGCAGCAGGAAATCCGTCTGGAACAGCAGCGTCTGCGCCAAGAACAAGATTCGCTTCGCGCTGGGCAAAAGGAATTACACGGCATCGTGGCCGCTCTTCTCCACCGCCAAGACGAAACAGACGCCAAACTAGAAGCTCTCGCCGCCGATGTCCACCATCTTCACCAAGAATTTGCCTCATTGAAACAAACGGTGGACCGCCTCGAACAGAAAATGGATTCCCGCTACGAGCAATTGGCTGCCCAAATTGAAGACATCAAGCTGGACTTGAATTTTATCGCCCATCGCACCGTCGATAACGAACGCATCATCTACAAGCTTAAAGAAATGCTGTTCCGCTAACCTATTCCCTATCCAGAAGGAGTTCGCCGCCATGAACGTCGCGTTTGACCATCTCGTCCACCTGACCGAGCGCCCGGAACAGGTGAAAGGCTCGTTTAAACAGTTAGGGTTTACGGCCATCCACGGCGGCCGCCATGAGGCATGGGGAACGTATAACGCGTTATGCTATTTCGCGCCGCTAAGCTACATCGAATGGATCGGCATCGCCGATGAGCAGACAGCGAACGCCTGCCAAAATCCGCTTATTGCCCAACTTGTCGCTGACCGTCAAGAGGGGAATGGCTTCTCCCAGTTTGCCTTTCGAACAAACGATATCCAACAGCTGGCTGTACAGCTCAAAAGCAAAGGATTCACTCCGATCGGGCCGTTCCCCGGCAGCCGCCAGCGCGATGACGGCAAGTTATTAACGTGGTCGATGCTGTTTATCCGAGACGATGCAGACGGCGCGTTCCGCTATCCGTTTTTCATCCAGTGGGGCAAGCGCGATGACGTGCGGATGAACGAGCTGGCGCCGCTCATGCGCCATGCAAATGGGGCGCCGTCATTGTCGTCCGTTAGCGTTTATGTGCGTAGCCTCGACCGCGCCGTCAACAGCTACCGTCGGCTGTTTGATTTGCCGGCAGCGAATGTGGGGCGCGATGAAGCGGGGACCTATGCCGAACTCACGGTTGGCGGCGTCAGCCTCCGCTTTTCCCAAGCGGATGAACCCTCGTCGACAAGGCCGTTTGCCTGCCGCATCGTCGGCAGCAAGCTGCAGCGTCGCCTCGAGCTGGCCGGAGGGACGTATATCTTTTCCGAATTGTGACCGCTCCCCCACATATCCTCCTTTGCCGCGGAATAAGATGGAATAACCGCAGCTCCACCTAGGGAGCTACCCGAGGGCAAAGGAGGATGGACACGTGGCGCATCCGTATGTTTCTCCGAGGCTGCCGATGGAGACGATGATCTCGATCATTCGAAACGGATTAAAGAAACCATCCGCTCCGAAAACGGTCGTCATTATCGGCGCCGGCATGGCCGGGCTTGTCGCCGCATCATTGTTGAAGCAAGCCGGCCATCGCATCACGATTCTTGAAGCGTCCGAGCGGGTCGGCGGCCGCATTTACACGCTCCGCTCGGACTTCCGCGACGGTCAGTATCTCGAGGCGGGCGCGATGCGCATCCCGCACACCCATCCATTGACATTGGCATATATCAAAAAATTCAACTTGCCGCTCCACCCGTTTATCAACAGCACCCCGCGCGACATTTTCTATTTTCGCGGCGTCAAAGCGCGCCTGAACGAATACGAACGGCATCCCGATCTCTTCGGCTTTCCCGTCGCCCCCCACGAACGGGGCAAAACCGCTTCCGAGCTGTTGCAAATGGCCATTCGTCCGGTCATTCAATTCATTGAACAACATCCCGAACAACATTGGCCGATTGTCATCGAACGGCTTGACCGCTACTCGCTGGACGCCTATTTGCGCTACAACCCATTCGGCCCGAGGCTGTCGGTAGGAGCCATCGACATGATCAAAACCGTTCTCTCGCTTGAAGGCTTCCCAGAATTGTCGTTTCTTGAGGTGTTGCGCGAGCTAATGGTCTTATTTACGCCGAACATTCGCTTTTATGAAATCGCCGGCGGCAATGACCAGCTTCCCAAAGCTTTTTTACCGCAGCTGAAGGACGAGATTCTCTTTAGTCACAAAGTGCAAAAAATCGTCCAAACCCCAAACAGCGTCACCGTCCATGCGACCCATACGAAAATTTTTCAGCCGTTTCAAATCACCGCCGATCGGGTGATCGTCACCATCCCGTTCTCGGTTTTGCAGTTTGTCGACATCGAACCGCGCCATTCGTTTTCCGAAAACAAATGGAAGGCTATTCGTGAACTTCATTATGCCGGTTCAACGAAAACGGGCATCCAGTTTAAAACCCGGTTTTGGGAAAAAGAAGGGATGTTCGGAGGAAAAACCGTGTCGGATCTGCCGATTCGATACACCCAATATCCAAGCCAAGGCATCGGCACTCTAGGACCTGGCGTCGTCTTGGCCAGCTATACGTGGGAAGACGACACGATCCCGTGGGACAGCTTAAGTGATGAAGAGCGGCTTGAATATACGTTAAAAAACTTAGCCGTCATCCATGGCGAACAAGTGTACCGCGAATTTGAAACCGGAACAAGCCACAGTTGGGTGCGCGATCCGTACTCGGGCGGCGCCTTCACGATGATGAAGCCGAACCAAGTGACAGAGCTGTCGCCGTACATCGCGCTCCCCGAAGGAAGGATCCATTTTGCTGGCGAACATGCGTCCACCCACCATGGCTGGATTCAAGGAGCGATTGAATCGGGCATCTGCGCCGCATATGAAGTGAATGAAGCACCGGCTTGACGAATCGCTGTGGCACCGTCCACTCCATTTGGCCAGCGGCGTGTGAATGAAGGGCCAGCCTGATATGCGGCAGCCCCACCTCTTTTGTCAGTGCTAAAACAGCGAGCGCGCCGCCGTAAATGCGCACAATGCCACAGCGGGGGAAAAACACTCCAAACCCCTGCGCCGATTCTTTCATGAGAGAGACGGTGATTTCGTACAACATCCTGCGATTCCATCTGCTTCTCCGTTAGAAAAGCCGGGTGAAATCAGCCTTCTTTTTTGGCGAAATGCCGCAGATTTGCTCTTGGCAGCCGTTTTTCGCCAACCCTCTAGCTAGATGGTTGGTGAAAAACGATTGTTTCTCTTGAGCAAAGGGGGAACATTTGAAAGGCGATCCTGATGCGACAGGGCTTTTCTATTTGAGAAACGGGCTTGATAAACGGCTTGTCCCTTAAATCACCAGCCCCCTAGGAGAGTTGTGATTTACTCGCGCCACCGCTTCTTAGGATCATTTCTCAAGTAGAAAAAGCTTACTGCATCAGCCTCTATGTTCACACGTTCCATCACCGATCAAGGCAAACAGGGGTTTTTCACCACCTTTTCCAACGCGTTCTATCCACAAAACATCCTATCGCTGATGCAAGTCAGAGCAGGACGGTGCTTCGCTTAGCAATGGTTCATCATCAACAAAGCATGGGGATGACCCAAAAGGCGATCTCCCCTCAAGAAAGACACAGCAGTATGGAGGCGATGGTTAGTGTCTATATATAACGTTGAGAGAGGGTATCCCGATTTTTGGGACACCCTCATGCTGCCCCGCGGTTGGCCGGCTAACTTATTGATAAATATGCACAAACGGCTTATCTGCTTTCGCTTGGCGCACGATGAGGCTTTCAGGTTGGCCGGCTGAAGAGATGTAGACGTTGACGGTGATGTAATCCGGAAATTTTTCCATCACCAAACCGGTCACATATTGGGTGAAGCCAATCACTTCCGCCTTGCCGTAAAACGGCATTGTTATGTTGATCGTCAGCTTCTGAAGTTGGTCATTGACGTACAATCCTCGACCCACAATGCCAGTGTAGTTCGGAAAGAAATCTTCCACGTCCGATTTAAAGTTGTTGAATTTTAGCCAATCGTCACGGTGGTTTTCTTCCGCTTCATCGGATGGGAATAAATAATATTCCTCATGCACCGCCTCCCAATCATCAATCGTGCTGCTTCCTTCATCGACGTAGGTAACAGCAAAAAAATGCCCCGGAGTCACAGACGAGCGCGGCGCCTGTTTGTATAAGGCAATCGTGATCGGCACACTGCCGAGCCCTTTGATCTTTCGCAGCCGCTTCAACACCTCGGCGGCGATTCGCTTGCCTTCCCGTTCAATGACATCGTCTTTGATTTTGACCTCGCGCGGATAACCTTGTTCGGTTGAATAATAATGGACAGAGTTTAACGCCAAGCCGATCGCAACGCCGCCAAGCTTCACTTTATCATTGCCCGCCTTGACTAAATAATCATGTTCCAAAATGCTTGCCAAATAAATGGGGCTCTGCGTATTTTTTTGCTCGTTCGTCCCTGTATCGTTGATCGCCGGATTTAAGCCGATATTGTCTTCCGGTTTCATTTTTTCCGCTTTCAACTGGCGGTCTGTTTTCTTGCGCGCAAGCCATTTATCGATCGTTTCACTGTCTAAATACTGCCCCTCTTGAAACAAGTAATCGTCGGGCGAAAACCGCTCGGAAGCCAGACGCATCAGCCCTGTCTCAAATTCGTCGACGTCAAGGCGCGTATTGACGTCGTTGACCACGTGTCCGCGCGCCCCGGACGGTTTAAACGGCAGCACGACTCGATAATACGAATCTGAGATGTTGTATTTCGGAATCACCGCTTCTTGCTCTTTGTTTCCTTTATTCTGCACTACTTCCTCGCCTTCGTTGAATTTGGGCGCGCACGAAGACAACAGGCAGACAGCGGCGAGCCCGAGGGCGGCCAGCTGCTTTCGCGCCCGTTTCGTTTGACGGTGAGCCCCGACGCTGCGAATGATCGGATTTCTTCTCATGATTCCCTCCTGCTTATCGCTTGCAAAAATCGTGGTTCATCCCAAATGGCGATGCCCAATTGTCGGGCTTTATCAAGCTTTGACCCCGCGTCGTCGCCGGCGATGACAATGTCAGTGCTGCGGCTGACGCTGCCAGTGACGCGTCCGCCGAGCCGCTCGATTTGTTCTTTCGCCTCATTGCGCGACATAGACATCAGCTTTCCAGTCAAAACAACCGTTTTGCCGGCGAAAGCGGAGTCTGCCGGTACCTCAACCGCCCGCTTCGGTCCTTTGTATGCCATGTTGACACCGTAAGAGCGCAATTCATTCAACAGCTCGACCGCTTCCGGCTGAGAAAAGAAAGCGGTGATCGAGTCGGCCATTTTTTCGCCAATTTCCGGAACGGCCATCAATTCCTCTTTCGTCGCTTTCTCCAGCCGCTCCATCGTTTCGAAATGTTCGGCCAACAGCTGGGCGGCCTTCGCTCCGACGTAGCGGATGCCGAGGCCAAACAGCAGCCGCTCAAGCGAGTTTTGCTTTGACGCTTCAATCGCCGCCAGCAAATTGGCTGCCGATTTTTCACCCATCCGCTCTAAACCGACAAGCTGTTCTTTCGTCAGCCGGTACAAGTCGGCGACATCGTGGACAAGACCGGCGTTAAACAGTTGGGTGACGACTTTTTCCCCCAGCCCTTCAATGTTCATCGCTGCCCTTGAGGCGAAATGGATGAGCCGTTCGCGCAGCTGGGCCGGACAGTTCGGGTTTAAGCAACGGAGCGCCACTTCTCCTTCCAGGCGGACGAGCTCACTTTGACATTCCGGACAATGCGTTGGCATGACAAACGGCACTTCATCCCCATCGCGCCGATCAGCAACGACACCGACGACTTCCGGGATAATGTCGCCCGCTTTTTTAATGATGACGGCATCGCCAATACGGATGTCTTTTTCGCGGATAAAATCTTCGTTATGAAGAGTGGCGCGCTGCACGGTCGTGCCGGCGACGCGAACCGGCTCGAGGATCGCCGTCGGGGTGACAACACCGGTGCGGCCGACGTTCACTTCAATGCTGATCAGCGTTGTGACGACCTCTTCAGCTGGGAACTTGTAAGCGATCGCCCAGCGCGGGCTTTTGGCTGTCGTGCCAAGCTGTCGCTGCTTCGCAAACGAATCGACTTTAATGACGATGCCGTCGATCTCGTACGGCAGCTGTGGCCGTTTTTCATGCCACTCGTTGACAAACGCGATCACGTCCTCGATCGTGGCGCAGCGCCGCCGCTCGGGATTCACTTTAAACCCAAGCGACTGCAAATAGTCGAGCGCCTCGCTGTGCGACGCAATCCCAAGCTCTTCGGCATTAGCCAATCCGTAAACGAACAAATCGAGCTGGCGCGACGCCGCCACTTTCGGGTCGAGCTGGCGGAGCGAGCCGGCCGCAGCATTGCGCGGGTTGGCGAACAGCTCCTCGCCGCGCGCTTTCCGATCCTCATTCAGGCGCAGAAACGACGCTTTCGGCATAAACGCCTCGCCGCGCGCCTCAAGCGACACCGGTTCGTTAAGACGCAGCGGCAGCGAGCGGATCGTCTTCAAATTTTCCGTAATGTCTTCCCCTGTCGTTCCGTCGCCGCGCGTCGCCCCCTGGACGAAATAACCTTCTTCATAGCGAACCGAAACGGCAAGACCATCAATTTTTAATTCACACACATACGCCACTTCGCCGACTTCTTGGCGGACGCGGCGGTCAAAATCGCGCAAATCGCCTTCGTGAAACGCGTTCGCTAAGCTCATCATCGGGACGCGATGCGTCACCTTGCGAAACGCCTCCAGCGGCGGTCCGCCGATGCGTTGAGTCGGCGAATCGCTCGTTTTTAGCTCCGGATACTGTTCCTCAAGGGCGATGAGCTCTTGCATCAACCGGTCATACTCCGCGTCTGGAACAGATGGACGATCCAGCACGTAATATTCGTAGCCATAGCGGTTGAGCAGCTCGCGCAGCTCGGCTGCGCGCTGTTCGGCTTGTTGGCGATCCATACGTCACCGGTTCTCCTTTCTATGCTTTCTCAATCGGCGCAAACTTCGCAAGCAGCCGCTTGACGCCAATCGGGCTTGGAAACGCGATGTCCAACTCTTGATCTTCTCCGTCGCCGCGAACGCTGACTACCGTGCCCACTCCCCACTTTCGATGGTTGGCGCGGTCGCCCACTTTCCATCCTCCGACAACGCCATGGACTGGGCGGGCAGCAGCCGGACGCGGTGCGGCCACAGACCGGGGGACAGCCGCCTTTAGCAAATGCGGTGGAATTTCGTTTAAAAAACGCGAAGGCGGATTCATCTGAATGTTTCCGAACAACGTCCGCATTTGCGCGCTCGTCAACACGAGCTCTTCTTCGGCACGAGTGATGCCGACATACGCCAATCGTCGCTCTTCTTCCATCTCATCTTCGTCGTTAAGCGAACGGTTATGCGGGAAAATGCCTTCTTCCATGCCGATCAAAAAGACGACCGGGAACTCCAGCCCTTTGGCGGCATGAAGTGTCATGAACACAACCGCATCCCCTTCTGCCGCTTGGTCGCTGCCGTTGAGCTCGTCCAAATCGGAAACAAGCGCCAAGTCGGTCAAAAAGGCGATGAGCGACTTATCATCGCTGACATTTTCAAAATGCTTTGTCACCGACAAAAATTCGTCCAAGTTCTCAAGCCGGCTTTGCGCCTCAATCGTCCGCTCCTCCTCCAGCATCGCGCGATAGCCGGACCGATCGAGCACTTCTTCGACGAGCTCGGTCACAGAAACGTATTCCTGCAGCTGCGTCCATTGCTCCAGCTGGGCGCGGAAGGCGGCGAGCGCTCCGGCTGTTTTGGCGCTGAATCCGATCATCTCCAGTTCACCGAGCGCGGCAAACACCGACAGCCCATGCTCCACCGCATAGCGGACGAGCTTGTCGATCGTCGACGCTCCGATGCCGCGCTTTGGCACGTTGATGATGCGCAGCAAGCTCAAATCGTCATCAGGATTGGCGATGACGCGCAAGTAAGCGAGGATGTCTTTGATTTCTTTCCGGTCATAGAACTTTAAGCCGCCGACGATTTGATACGGAATATTGGCTTTCAAAAACACTTCCTCGATGACGCGCGACTGCGCATTCGTCCGATACAACACGGCAAAATCGCGGTAGCGCCGCCCTTCCTGTTCGACCGCCTCTTGAATGCGGTCGGCGACAAACCGCGCTTCATCGACTTCGTTCATCGCCTCATAATACGTGATCGGCTTCCCTTCCGGATTTTCCGTCCACAACCGCTTCGGCTTGCGATTGACGTTATGAGCGATGACTTCGTTTGCCGCTTGCAAAATCCGCTTCGTCGAACGGTAGTTTTGCTCAAGCAAAATCACTTTCGCGTTTGGATAATCGCGTTCAAATGACAAGATGTTGCGAATATCCGCCCCGCGCCACCGGTAAATCGACTGGTCGGCATCGCCGACGGCGCAAATGTTTTGGAACCGTGCAGCGAGCTTTTTCACCAGTGTATATTGGGCGCGGTTCGTATCTTGGTACTCATCAATGTGAATGTACTGGAATTTATACTGGTAATATTGAAGCACATCCGGCACGCGGTCAAACAGCTGGATCGTCGTCATGATCAAATCGTCGAAGTCGAGCGAATGGTTGCGGAGAAGGCGTTGTTGATACTCTTGATACACGTCGCTCACGACCGTTTCATAATACGTCGACGCCCGCTTCGCGAATTGTTCCGGCGCGAGCAAATCGTTTTTCGCTGCGCTGATCGTGCCTAAAATCGTCCGCGGCTCCCATTTTTTCGGATCGATATTTTTGTCTTTCAAAATCGCTTTGATGACCGAAAGCTGATCGGTCGGGTCGAGGATGGAAAAATTGCGGTTGATGCCGATGCGGTCAATGTCGCGGCGCAACACGCGGACGCACATCGAGTGAAACGTCGAAATCCATACGTCTTCCGCCGCCCCGCCCAACAGCGCCTGCACTCGCTCCTTCATTTCGCGCGCCGCTTTGTTCGTAAACGTAATGGCCAAAATATTCCACGGCGCCACCTGTTTCTCGGCCATCAAATAGGCGATCCGGTGCGTCAGCACGCGCGTTTTTCCGCTCCCCGCTCCCGCCATGATGAGCAACGGCCCTTCCGTCGTTTTGACAGCTTCTTGCTGCTCCTTATTTAAATGAGCAAGCAGCTTTTCCGATAAAAAATTCATCGTTTCCACCACCAACAAACATAAGTTCTATGTTCCGGCGCCGAACTTACGCCGGTCTGCCATCTGTTGGACGGCTGCCACCGTGGCCAACGCGTTTTCGAATGACTCGTAAATGGCGTTGCCAACGACAACTGTATCGGCATAGCGAGCCATTTCCGCCGCCTGTTCCGGCGTCGTGATGCCACCGCCATAGACGAGCTGCGCGCGGCTAAGCACCCGTTTGACTTTGTCCACTAAAGCGGGGTCTCCGTACGTTCCGCTGTATTCGAGATAAAAAATCGGCAGCCGATACAGCTGTTCGGCGAGACGAGCATACGCCACGACATCCTCGTCAGCGAGCGCTGCATCAGCCTCTGTCAGCTTTGCTGCTTTGCATTCACGGTTGACAATGCAATAGCCTTCGGCAACCAATTCCTCTCCGTTCATCACATCGCCGTATCGCTTCATCGCCTCGTGATGACGGCCGATGATCCATTCCGTTCGCCGGCTGTTCAAAACGATCGGAATCAAATACACATCAAATCCCGGCGTTAGCGCCTCGACATCCGTGACCTCAAGCGCACACAGCACCGAAAAGCGGCGGACGCGGGCCAATAAGTCGAGCACCCCATCGATCGTCACCCCGTCCGTGCCGCCGACGATGACAGCATCCGTTCCCGACTCACAAAGACGCTCTAGGCGCTCGTCATCGATCGGTTTGTTCGGGTCGAGTTTGAACACATGGCGCCAGGCGCGAATCTCTTCCATCGCAAAATCCCCTCCACTCCGTCTCCATTGTTTCATTATAACAAATCCGCAAAAAGAAAAGGAGTTCCTTTGCAAATGGAAGGAACCTCCTTTTGGCCTCAGTCGATGATCGGTTCGCTTGCCTCTTGACGTTCTTCCTCTTTGATGCGGTCAAGCGCCATGGCATAAGCATCGTTGCCGTAATTAAGGCAGCGCTTGACGCGCGAGATCGTCGCCGTGCTCGCTCCGGTTTCCGTTTCGATTTTATGGTACGTATACCCTTCGCGCAGCATGCGAGCGACTTCCAGCCGCTGGGCGAGCGCCTGAATTTCGTTCACCGTGCATAAATCATCAAAAAAGCGGTAACACTCTTCTACATCGCGCAACGACAAAATCGCTTTAAACAACTGATCCAGCTCTCTGCCGCGCAGTTTGTCAATTTGCATCCTTGTCTTCCTCCTTTGCTTGAGACGGGGACGTTCCCGCCGCCGCGCAACGTGCCTCGTTTTTCTCTAACCGGCCCCGAATCTGTTGTGAGGGCGAGCGGATCGGGCCGAGTGGCTTTCCTCTTTGCTCCACCCCACCGCTAGGCGGGCCCCGCCATTGTTGCTTTATTTCCAGTGGACAATGTCCAGCGTCGGAACAATATTGATCCATGTCTTCCCGGGCACAAATCCGACTGGCCGCCCGTCGCGGTACGGCAGCAGCCGCCCATCAATGTTTTTCCATTCGATCGGCTGGATAACGCCATGTTGCAACAAATAGCCTTGGCCGCCTGCCGCCAAATCGATGGCGCGCCGCCCGTAGTGATCGACGACGTGATGGCGGGCGGCGACGATCAGCACGTTTTGCACGACAATCGGCTCATGCGTATCATAATCGATCGTCTGCTCGCCGCCGCTGGATCGAGCATATCCTTTTTGCTCCGGTACATACCGGTATTCCACCTGGGCATACGCCTGACGCGAATAAGCGATGTGAATCGTCCCGGCCTGCTCGCCGCGGGGCTCGTCATCGCGAAACGGCAGCGGGGCGACCTCGTCCGTCCACGCGTATCCGTTTTGTTTAGCCCCTTTTTCAATGTTGGCGAATGTAATGTACGAGTTGTGCGGCGCCTTGCGGAACGAAACGCGGTGAAACAGCGTACCGTCGTAAAACAGACCGTTCAAATAGTCGATGCCGCCTCCTTCAAGACGTGCTTTCGCTTCTGGGCTCCAGCCGTGGCATACATACAGTGCATGGTAGCCTTCGCTCAAGTCAATATAGTAATCACGTGCGCTTCGCACCGGTCCCACCCGTTCGGGCCGTTCGCTCTGATAAAGAGCTAAAAAGCGAGTGATGTCGCCTTCAGCAAGCACTTCATACACGATATCGGCCTTGCTTAGCCCTGATTGCGGCCGGGCTTTCGGATGGTTGTTGATCATGACGCCGACCACCCGCTGTTGGGAATCTTCATGAGCCGGCAATCCGGTGAGCGGAAATCGTTGTTTTTCCTCGGCCGCAGGCGCGGATGGTTCTGTCAGCGAAGAAGCTGGTGGCTCGGCTTGTTTTGCTTGTTTCTGCTCTCGTTCCGTCGTGCAGCCACCGAGCAAAAGCGCCGTGCACCCGATGATGAACAGCCAACGTTTCAATGGACACACAACCTTTTTCTTTTTTATTTTACCGCATTATCGAAGGAAAGAGTACCGTTTTGTGCATCACATCATAAATGCCCCGTTGCGTAATCCGAACGTACGGCAAATGGGTCGATTGCAGGAAAAACAATGAATACACCGGATCTTCGAAGCGATACCCCCGCTCGCGCATAAGGCGAACGAACGCGCGCTCTTCGGCGATCAGTGTCCTCATCTCGAGCGGGGACACCATGCCGGCCAACGGAAGCGGAAGCTCAAAGACAACGTTCCCGCGTTCGGCAAGCACTATGCCGCCGCCCAGTTCCTTCATGCGTTGGAATGCAAGCATCATGTCTTCTTTATGTTTGCCGATCAGAAGCAGATCGCCCGTGTTGGAGTAGGAGCTCGCCAAGCCGCCAAGCGCTGTCGCGAATCCTTTCAGCATCGTATTGACGCGCCAGCGACCGCGGCGATCAAGCAGCACTAAAAAACATTCGTCGTGATCATGGCCAAGATGGTCGCGCGTTGTATCGATCGACACCGAATACGGCTTTAAAATGACCGCATTTTCCATGCGCAGCCCCATCGGCATCGATACTTGCAAATCGTCTCCCTCAATCTCCCACGACAACGAGAGAGGCCCGAGACCTAATTGCCTCCAGTCGGGTGCTGGCCATATGGCAGTCTCTTCGCCCTCGCGCTTGACCCATTGGCCTTTCGCCAGCACTTGCACCGGCGTCGGGTCATGGGCGGAGCGCAAAAAGTTAATATGCGCAATCCGGCCGGTGGTGATGCTGCCGTGGAGATGCTCAATTCCATAGTGACGGGCGACGTTGATGGTCGCCATTGCATACGCATCGATCACAGGTACGCCGTGTTCGATCGCCATGCGAATAAGCCGGTCGATCACCCCGTGCTCGTAAAACGATGGCGGCGAACCGTCCGTTGTAAGCAGGCATTGGTCATAACGCTCAAGCCCGAGTGCCTTCATCTCCTCAAGCAGCACCGGCAAGTCCGGGCGAATGGAAGAATGGCGGAGGGTGACGGTATAGCCGTGCCAAAGGCGCAGACGCACTTCTTTCCCGGTCATCGCCTCATGATCGCCATCGGCGCCAAAGAGCGCCATTTTGACGAGCGTTTTTTCCGATGCTCCGGGAAAGTGTCCTTCGATTTTGCGCCGCCGCCGCTTCGCTTCCTGCATCCAGTACAAGATGATGTCATCTCCGCCGATCACTTTTGGCCATGAAGTCAGCTCTCCACCCTGAAGCACGCTTTCTTGGTCAAGCCACCATTTGATCCGGGCGTTGGACAGTGTCTCCTCCTCGCGTTCAAGCTCTGTCTGTCCGTCGAACCGACACCACCAATACATCGATGTTGGAAGCGCATTCATTTTTTGCAAAAATAAAAGCGATTGTTCGTCTTTCAGCTGTAAAAGCAAAAACAAGTTATCGTTCACCAGCGTCGTCGTTCCGTACAAGGCCGCATAATAGGCAAACGAATGGGGATTATATAATTGAAATGGATGAACATGCGGCTCCATGTAGCCGGGGACAAGCACATATCCGCGGCAGTCAACCGTCTCACATGACGGATCAACGCGGTCGGGAAGCCGATCACCGGCATACACGATACGGTCGCCATGAATCCATATATTCCCTTTCACCCATTCGCGGAAATACGAATGCAAATACGTGGCGTTGACTAACACTTTGGTCGGCGATTGTTTGCCATCAATCACCGCTGCTTGTTCGCGCAGCTCGCTGCCTTTCCATCGGTAACGTTGTTCGCTCATTGACACCCCGTCCCTTGTTTCCTAATCGTTCCATGTAATCATTTTAACGCACAAAAGTCATTTTCACAATACGAAAGATGAAAGGAGGGATTCACCGATGGCCAATATTGGCATTGTCAATGCGCTCATTCGCATTACCCTTGGGTTGACTGTCGTCGCTTGGGGGGCCGCCCGCTTCGCCCGCCGCCCATGGTGCACCTCCTATTTGTGGGCCATCTTGCTTGGGGCGATGAAAGTCGGGGAAGGCATCACTCGTTTTTGCCCTGTCACTGCGTTAGTTGAGAATATGCAGCGCCGGCAGCTACTTAATGAGGAAACAGAAACTGTCATCAACCCGACATAAACATGACAGCGACGCATCGATACGCAAGAGCTTGGGACAGCAATGATGGCCGCTGTCCCTCATCGTTCCCCCCTCTTTCTCGGCAGCGCCGGGCTGATCGGTTGCTGTTGAAAGGCCTTGGAAGGCTGGTGAAAAACGGTTGTTTCTTTTGAGCAATGGGGGATCGTTTGAAAAGCGATCCTGATGCGACGAGGCTTTTCTATTTGAAAAACGGGTTTGATCAGCGGCTTGTCCTCTTAAATCACCAGCCTCCTAGAAGGCCGGTGAAAAACGACTGCCACGAGCAAATCAGCGGCATCTCGCCAAAAAAGAAGGCTGATTTCGCTAAGTTTTTCTAACTGAGAAACAGATGGAATAGCACTATTTTGTACTAAATCACCGCCCCTCTAGAAGGCCGGTGAAAAACCGCGACACACACCAATGGGAGGCATTTTCATTCAAAAAAGAAAGCTGATTCTGCAAAGTTTCTCTAATTGATAAATGGGGGGATCAGTAGCATTTTACACGAAATCACCGGCCCCCTAGAAAAACTCATGATTAAGGCGAGAAAAAGGTGTCCCGCGCCCCGGGACACCTTCCATCCAAAGGAGTGGATCACCATGTTGCTGGAATATATGACCGATATGTCGTTTGTGTTGGCAACGTTAATCGGCGGCATTATCGCCCTGTCGTATGTGTATTTGCGGCGGAGGCGCGTTCGATAGCGCGCCGGCCGATGTCGCGGCGGTAAAACAAGCCGGCGCAGTCAATCGCCGCCAATTGCTCGTACGCTTTTTCCTTCGCCTCAGCGAGCGTCGCCCCTTTGGCCGCCAGCAGCAGGACGCGGCCGCCGTTTGTGTAAAGCGTTCCATCTTCGCGCTTCGTGCCGGCGTGGAACAACAACGCATCCGGAGCGAGTCGCTCGAGTCCGCGGATGGCCGCTCCGCGTTCGTAAGCGCCCGGATAGCCTTTCGCCGCCAGCACGACGCCAAGCACCGCTTCGTCCGTCCACTCGAGCTCCAGTTCTTTTCCATCCATCACCGCCAAGATCGCCTGAAGCAAATCGGTTTGTAAACGCGGCAGCACGACTTGCGCCTCCGGATCGCCGAACCGGGCGTTAAATTCGATCACTTTCGGCCCGGCCGATGTGGCGATCAACCCGGCATACAGGACGCCGGTAAACGGCCGTCCTTCCGCCACTAACGCTTGGGCGGTCGGACGCAAAATCGTCTCCAAGGCGATTTGGACCGTATCGGCGGATATTTGCGGCACGGGCGAATACGCTCCCATCCCCCCGGTGTTCGGCCCTTCGTCCCCGTCGTACGCCCGTTTATGGTCTTGGGCGATGGCGAGCGGATACACCTTTTCGCCGTTTACCAACGCCATAAACGAAAATTCTTCGCCTTCCAAATACTCCTCGACCACGACTTGGCTGCCGGCTGCACCGAATTGTCCATCGATGAGCGCGGCCTTCGCTGCGGCCAGCGCGTCTTCCACTGTTTGGGCGACAGTGACGCCTTTTCCAGCGGCCAACCCGTCCGCTTTAATGACGATCGGCGCTCCTTTTTCCTCAATATACGCTTTCGCTTGTTCATATGAGGAAAACGTCGCATGGTCCGCCGTCGGGATGCCGTATGTTTTCATAAGCTCTTTCGCAAACGCTTTGCTTCCTTCAATGAGCGCCGCCGCTTCGCTCGGTCCGAATAGGCGCAGCCCTTCCGCCATAAAGCGGTCGGCAATGCCGGCGGCCAGCGGCGCTTCCGGCCCGACAATCGTCAAATCAATCTTGTTTTGTTTCGCAAACTGAACAAGCGCGTCAAAATCGAGTTCATCAATGTCGACGAGCTCCGCGACTTCCCCGATGCCCGGGTTGCCCGGCGCGGCATACAGTTTGCCAACAAGCGGGCTTTGCGCCGCCTTCCAAGCGATGGCATGCTCGCGCCCGCCGCGTCCGACTACGAGAACGTTCATCGTCTCCCTCCCCTTTTGCCGCCGTTTAATGTTTAAAATGGCGCACGCCGGTAAACACCATGGCAATGCCATACTCATCCGCTTTGCGGATCGAATCGGCGTCACGAATCGACCCGCCCGGCTGGATGATGGCCGTAATGCCGGCTTTTGCCGCCGCTTCTACGGTGTCGTCCATCGGGAAAAAGGCGTCGGAAGCGAGCACCGCGCCTGCCGCCTGCTCCCCGGCTTGTTCAATGGCGATCTTCGCCGCGCCGACCCGGTTCATTTGTCCGGCGCCAACGCCAACGGTCATGCCGTTTTTCGCCAGCACAATGGCGTTGGATTTGACATGCTTCACAACGTTCCACGCAAAACGAAGCTGTTCGCGCTCTTTTTCGGTCGGCTCGCGCTTCGTAACGACGTTCCATTCGGCGTCCGCAAGCGTATACGTATCGGCAGCTTGGACGAGCACGCCGCCGTTGACCGAAACGAGCGTTTTTTCCTTACCGTTGGGCGCCGTGAAATCAAGGGTCAACAGGCGGATATTTTTCTTTTGCGTCAAAATGGCAAGCGCTTCGTCGCTAAACGATGGCGCGATGACGATTTCCAAAAAGATGTCATGCATCCGCTCGGCTGTTTCTCTGTCCACTTCTCGATTCACGGCGATAATGCCGCCAAAAATGGACACCGGGTCGGCCTCGTACGCTTTTGTAAACGCCTCAAGAAGCGTCGCGCCGACACCGACGCCGCACGGGTTCATATGTTTGATCGCCGCCACGGCCGGCTCCTGAAACTCGCGGATAAGATTGATGGCCGCATTGGCATCGTTAATGTTGTTGTATGATAGCTCTTTGCCGTGCAGCTGTACTGCGTTGGCCATCGAGAACGCCGCACCGAGCGGTTTAGCGTAAAACGCCGCCGATTGATGCGGATTTTCGCCATAGCGCAACGATTGTTTTTTCGTATAGGTGACGGTGAGCGATTCCGGGTATTCCTCGCCGGTAAGGTTCGTCAAATACTCGGCGATCATCGCATCATACGCCGCCGTATGACGGAACGCTTTCGCCGCCAGTTTTTGCCGCGTTTTTGCTTGGATCGATCCGGTTGTTTTCAGCTCCTCGATGACCGTTCGGTAATCGGCTGGATCGACGACGATGGCGACATCGGCATAGTTTTTCGCTGCGGCGCGCACCATCGTCGGACCGCCGATATCGATGTTTTCAATCGCCTCAGCCAGCGTCACGTCCGGCTTGGCGATCGTTTGCTGGAACGGATACAAGTTGACAACGACCAAATCGATCGGGTGAATGCCGTGCTCCGCAAGCGCTGCTTGGTGGCGCTCATCGCCGCGCACCGCCAAAATGCCGCCGTGAATGGCCGGATGCAGCGTTTTGACGCGCCCGTCTAAAATTTCCGGAAACCCGGTGACATCGGAAATCGAGATGACCGGGACACCGGCCTCCTCAAGCGCCCGTTTCGTCCCGCCGGTCGAAATGATCTCGACGCCGAGTTCGGCGAGCTGTTTGGCAAACGGAATGAGTCCTTCTTTATTGGAGACGCTGATCAATGCTCGTTTCACTGCCATCATTTTCGATCCTTTCTTCTTGTTGTTCCTTTTCCCCTAGCAGCATGCGCAATACCGCCGGATATAACTCATGTTCGACCGCATGAATGCGCGCCTCAAGCGCTTCGATCGGCTCTCCCGGCACGATCGGAACAGCGCGCTGGGCGATGACCGGTCCGGTGTCCATCCCTTCATCAACGTAATGAACGGTGACGCCCGTTTCCGACACGCCGGCCCGGTACGCTTGGCCGATGGCGTCTTTGCCCGGAAACGCCGGCAACAGCGACGGATGAATGTTGACGATTTTCCCTTCATAGGCGGAAAGCAAGGTCGGCCCGATCAAGCGCATGTAGCCGGCTAACGCGATCCATTCGACTTGTCGTTCTTTCAGTTCGCGCAAAATCTCGGTCTCAAACGCTGCTTTCGACGGGTAGTCTTTCGGGGAAAACACGAACGCCGGCACGTTTTCGCGCCCCGCTCGTTCGATGACCTTGGCGCCCGGCCGATCGCAGACAAGCAGGGCGATGTCCGCCGGCAGCTCGCCGCGCTTCGCCGCATCGACGAGCGCCTGAAAATTCGTTCCGCTTCCGGAAGCAAACACGGCCAACCGCTTCATGCTTTGCCCCCTCCGGTAAACGACACACCCGCTCCTTTTGCCACTTCGCCAATGATGTAGGCCGGCTCTCCTTGTTCGTCCAACCATTTGACAAGCGGCGCTGCCGTTTCCGGGCTGACGGCGAGCACGAGGCCAATGCCCATATTAAACACGGAAAACATCTCTTCTTCTTCAAGGCTGCCGTTGGCGCGCAAGAAGTCAAAAATCGGCAGCACCGGCCACGAGCCGCGTTGAATGCGGGCGCCAAGCCCTTCCGGCAGCATGCGCGGAACGTTTTCGATCCACCCGCCGCCGGTAATATGCGCCATCCCTTTGATCGTAAACCGCTCACGCACAGAGCGCAACTGTTTCGCGTAAATGCGCGTCGGCTTCAACAACTCCTCGCCGAGCGGAACATCAAGCGGCTCGTAAATGCGGTCAAGCTCCAACTTCGCCTGCTCGAACACGATGCGGCGCACAAGCGAATAGCCGTTGCTGTGCAAGCCGCTTGACGGAAGGCCAATCAACACATCGCCTGCTTGGATCGTTTGCCCCGTCACCAATCGCTCTTTTTCGGCAATGCCGACGGCAAACCCGGCCAAATCGTATTCGTCTTCCGCGTACATGCCCGGCATTTCCGCCGTTTCCCCGCCGATCAAGGCGCAGCCGGCTTCGACGCAGCCGTCAGCCACCCCCTTGACGATGGCGGCGATTTTTTCCGGTACCGCTTTGCCGCAAGCGATATAGTCAAGGAAAAAGAGCGGTTCCGCTCCTTGGACAGCGATGTCATTGACGCACATCGCCACACAGTCGATGCCGATCGTATCGTGCCGGTCAAGCAAAAACGCCAATTTCAGCTTTGTCCCGACGCCATCCGTGCCGGCGATGAGCACCGGCTGACGATAACCAAGCGCCGATAAATCAAACAAGCCGCCAAACCCGCCGATTCCGCCCAACACTTCTGGACGCATCGTTTTTTGCACGTGCTCTTTCATCAGGGCGACGGCCTGATAACCGGCCTCAATGTCAACTCCTGCTTGTTTGTATGCTTTTGCCACGTGAATCCCCCTTTTCTCCGCCTGCTGCGCTCGAACAGGCGCACGCCTTGGCGGCCGCTACTTTCCCCCAATAGCAGCGCGCCACGGTATTCATTGCCTGCGCCGCAGAGCTGCCTGTCATTTGACGGTCATGCACGGCCGGGCGATTGGGCTGATCCGGGTTGGGTATTGGCCGGTAAAACACGCCAAACATTGTCCGCGCTGCGGTGCGCCTTCCGGACGGCCAATCGCCGCCAGCAGCCCTTCTTGGCTAAGAAACGCCAGCGAATCGGCGCCGATTAAGCGGCGGATGTCTTCGACCGTATGTTTCGCTGCAATCAGTTCTTCCTTTGACGACGTATCAATGCCGTAAAAGCAAGGATGGGTGATCGGCGGGGCGCTGATGCGCACGTGCACTTCAACCGCCCCGGCTTCGCGGAGCATCGCGACGATGCGTCGGCTCGTCGTCCCGCGCACGATCGAATCATCGACCATCACGACCCGCTTGCCGGCGACCACGCCGCGCACCGGCGACAGCTTCATTTTGACCCCTTGTTCACGCAACGCCTGCGACGGCTGGATGAACGTCCGGCCGACATATCGGTTTTTAATCAAGCCCAATTCGTATGGAATGCCGGTCGCTTCAGCATAGCCGATGGCAACCGAAATGCTTGAGTCCGGCACACCGGTGACAATATCGGCTTCGGCCGGCGCTTCCAAGGCGAGCCGCTTTCCTAAGTTTTTTCGAGCCGTGTGGACGTTGATGCCGTCAACATGGCTATCCGGACGAGCGAAATAAATGTATTCCATGCTGCAAATCGATCGCGGCCGCTCCGGAGCAAACCGTTCCGAACGCACCCCTTCGCCGCTGATGATAAGCAGTTCCCCAGGCGCCACTTCCCGCTCATATGTGGCGCCGATGACATCAAACGCGCACGTTTCCGAGGCGACGACATACGCCGAGCCGAGCCGGCCGAGCGACAGCGGCCGAAACCCGTGCGGGTCAAGCGCCGCATACAGCGCCGTTTCCGTCAGCAACAAAAACGCAAACGCCCCTTCGATCTGGCTGAGCGCCTCTTTCATTTGCCCGACAAACGTCGGCGCTTGGCTGCGACGGATGAGATGGGCGAACACTTCCGTATCCGATGTCGTCTGAAAAATGCTTCCTTGCCCTTCGAGCGCGAGCTTCAGCTCGATGGCGTTCGTCAAGTTGCCGTTATGGGCGAGCGCCATCGCACCGGTTTGCGAGCGGAATAAGAGCGGCTGAACGTTTTCATAGCCACCCCCACCCGCCGTCGAATAGCGGACATGGCCGATCGCCGCCGAGCCAAAAAGCGCATCGAGCGTCCCGCTTTGAAACACGTCCGTCACCAAGCCAAGCCCTTTATGGCCAGACAAGTTTCCGCCGCCCGCCACCACGATGCCGGCTCCTTCTTGGCCGCGGTGCTGCAGGCTGTGAAGGCCGTAGTATGTGAGCCGGGCGGCGTCTTCATGCCCCCAAATGCCGAAAATGCCGCACTCCTCGTTCAATCCTTTGATTTCAGCAAGCATGGAATGGCCCCTTTCCAGACGTTTCGCAAGTCGTCGACCGAAAGGCGGATGATCGTTTCCCCCTGCTCCCCGTTCACGGTGAATGTGCCGTCATCCGTCACTTCCCCGATCCGTTTCGCTTCTACAAGCTGCTCAAATGCTTCTTGATGCTCCTTTTTCACCGAAACGACAAAACGAGACTGCGTTTCGCTGAACAGTTCACTGATGAGATCACCGCGGATCGTCACCTTCGCGCCAAGCCCTGAAGCCCCCCCCATGACACACTCGGCAAGCGCAACGGCTAAGCCCCCTTCAGCCACATCATGCGCGGACGCCACGACCCCCGCGCGGATCGCCGCAAGCAGCTGGCGCTGGCGGCTTGCTTCCACTTTCAAATCAATTTCCGGCGCTTTTCCGAAAATGCGGCCTTCTAGAAATTTTTGCAGCTCGCTGCCGCCAAACTCCGGCTTCGCCTCGCCGATCACGTAAATCAAGTCACCTGTTTGCTTAAACGATTGCGTCGTGATATGGGAAAGGTCTTCAATCAGGCCGACCATGCCGACAACCGGCGTCGGGTACACCGCCTCGCCGTTCGTTTCATTGTAAAGCGAGACGTTGCCGCTCACGACCGGCGTCTCAAGCGCCCGGCACGCTTCGCTCATCCCGTCGACCGCTTTTTCCAGCTGCCAGAAAATGTCCGGCTTTTCCGGGCTGCCGAAGTTGAGGCAGTCCGTTATCGCGAGCGGTTTCGCCCCCGAGCAGACGACATTGCGCGCCGCCTCGGCGACCGCGATTTTCCCTCCTGTTTCCGGATCCAAATACACATAGCGCGAGTTGCAGTCGGTGGTCAGCGCGAGCGCCTTATTCGTGCCGCGGATGCGCACGACAGCCGCGTCCGATCCCGGAGCGACAACCGTATTCGTCCGCACCATATAGTCGTACTGGTCATACACCCATTCCTTGCTGGCGATCGTCGGCTGGGCGAGCAGCCCAAGCAATGTTTGATTGTAATCTTCAATGTGCGGAATATACGGCGGCATCGCTTGAAACTCGCGGTAATAAGCCGGCTCCGCCGATGGTTTATGATACACCGGCGCGTCTTTCGCCAACGCGTCAACCGGAATTTCCGCCACTACTTCACCATGGAAAAACAGGCGGAGCATTCGATCGTCGGTCACTTTCCCGATCGCTTTCGCCTCGAGGCCATATTTCGCAAAAATCGCAGCGATTTCGTCTTCCCGTCCTTGCTTGACGACAAGCAGCATCCGCTCCTGCGATTCGGACAACATCATTTCATACGGCGTCATGCCCGCCTCGCGCTGGGGAACAAGATCCAAATTCATTTCAATGCCGAAGCCGCCTTTGCTCGCCATCTCGGCCGACGAGCTCGTCAGCCCAGCGGCGCCCATATCTTGAATGCCGACTAACGCATCGGACTTGACTGCTTCAAGACACGCCTCAAGCAGCAGTTTTTCCATAAACGGGTCGCCGACTTGCACAGCCGGACGCTTCGCTTCCGATTGCTCGCTTAATTCCTCAGAAGCAAACGTCGCCCCGTGGATGCCGTCGCGGCCCGTTTTCGCCCCGACGTACATGACCGTGTTGCCGACCCCGGTCGCTATGCCGCGCTGAATGTCCTCATGGCGGATGATCCCAACGCACATGGCGTTGACCAATGGATTGCCTTCATACGCCGGATCGAACTGCACCTCGCCGCCGACGGTCGGGATGCCGACGCAGTTGCCATACCCGGCGATACCGGCGACGACGTGTTCAAACAAATAGTTGACGCGCGGCGATGTCAATTCGCCAAATCGAAGCGAGTTAAGCAGCGCAATCGGCCGCGCCCCCATCGAAAAGACGTCACGGATGATGCCGCCGACCCCGGTCGCCGCCCCTTGGTACGGCTCGATCGCCGACGGGTGATTATGGCTTTCGATTTTAAACGCCACCGCCAGCCCGTCACCGATATCGACAATGCCGGCACCCTCGCCCGGCCCTTGCAGCACATGCGGGCCATCGGTCGGGAATTTTTTCAGCACCGGCTTCGAATTTTTGTAGCTGCAATGCTCCGACCACATGACGGCAAAGATGCCGGTTTCCGTGTAGTTCGGCAGCCTCCCCAGCATCGCTTCAATGCGGGCAAATTCTTCGTCTGTTAACCCCATTTCGCGATACAGCTTTTGTTCTTTGACCATCGCCGCGCTCGGCTCAAGCAGTAACGACATGCGTCTCCCTCCAATAATTGACGATCGATCGGAATAGTTTCAGTCCGTCCGCGCTGCCGAGCAAAGCGTCGACCGCCCGCTCCGGATGCGGCATCATGCCGAGCACATTGCCGCGCTCGTTGACAATGCCAGCGATCTCCGCCAAGCTGCCGTTCGGGTTTTCCCCATGGTAGCGGAAGACGATTTGCCGGTTTTCGACAAGGCGCTTTAGCGTTTGTTCGTCGCAATAATAATTCCCTTCACCATGGGCGATCGGAATGGTAATCACTTCGCCCTTGTCATAGGCAGAGGTAAACATCGTTTCATTGTTTTCCACGACAAGCTGCACCGGCCGGCAAATGAATTTCAGCCCTTGGTTGCGGCGCATCGCCCCAGGAAGCAAGCCGGCTTCAAGCAAAATTTGAAACCCGTTGCACACCCCAAGCACCGGTTTTCCGGCTTCCGCGGCTTGTTTCACGGCGGCCATCACCTTGGAAAAACGGGCGATCGCCCCCGAACGCAAGTAATCGCCGTATGAAAAGCCGCCTGGAAGCAAAATGGCGTCGAACCGATCGAGATTTTCTTCATCATGCCAAACGTATTCCACTTCTTCGCCGAGTTCATCGGCGACCGCATGGTACATATCGACATCGCAATTCGATCCCGGAAAGACAATGACGGCAAACTTCATCGGGCGACGGCCTCCTCAATTTCATAGCGGTAATCTTCGATGACCGGGTTGGACAACAATTTCTCGCACATGTCACGGACCATCTCATCAAGGTCGCGATCGCTTTTTTCGATCACCAGCTCCATAAACTTGCCGATTCGGACGTCTTTCACTTCCGTATACGATAAGCTGTGCAGCGCCCCCTTCACCGCTGTCCCTTGCGGATCCAACACACTCTCACGCAACGTGACATACACTTTTACTTTATACATGCCGATTCTCCCCCTAACCGTTCGAGAATAACCTCATACGCCTCGGTTAAACTGCCAAGATCACGGCGAAATACGTCCTTATCCAATTTCTCATTCGTCTCAGCGTCCCAAAGCCGGCACGTATCCGGCGACACCTCATCCGCTAAAAGGATCGCGCCGTCCGCCGTGCGGCCAAACTCCAACTTAAAATCAATTAATCTCACTTTTCGCTCGGCAAAATGGGCGCGCAACACGTCGTTCACTTTCAGCACTTCGCTTTTCAGCCAGACGATCTCCTCGCGGCTCGCGAGCTTCAAAATCGCAATGTGGTCTTCGACGAGCAGCGGGTCGCCAAGGTCATCGTTTTTGTAGTAAAACTCGACAAGTGGAGTTTCAAGCGGAGTCCCTTCCGCCAAGCCGAGACGTTTCGCCAAACTCCCGGCCACAACGTTGCGGACCACGACTTCCAGCGGGATGATCGTCACGCGTCGGACCAATTGTTCCGTTGGCGACAGCTTTTCAATAAAATGATTGGCAACGCCTGCTTCTTTCAATTTCGTAAACAACAAACTGGAAATCTCGTTATTGAGCCGCCCTTTGCCGGCGATCGTCGCCTTTTTCTCGCCGTTAAACGCCGTGGCGCTGTCTTTGTACTCGACCCAAAGGACATCCGGTTCATCCGTCGCGTAAATTTTTTTCGCTTTCCCTTCATACAACAGCTGTTGTTTTGCCGGCATGATGCAAGCCTCCGTTATCCAGAAGATTGAAAATTTTTCGTGTAACCGGCCAGCATGAGGCCAGCCGGCTTCCACTTACTCTAATCCTAAGCGGGCAAAAATCGTATCGACGTGTTTCAAATGGTGGCGGTAATCAAAGCAATCGTCGAGTTCTTCTTTCGTCAACCGGCTCGTAATCCGCTCATCCGCCTCGAGAAGCGAGCGGAACGGCACTTGTCTCTCCCACGCTTCCATCGCTTTCGGCTGCACTAAATCGTACGCCTCCTCGCGCGTCATCCCTTTGTCAATCAAAGCGAGCAAGACGCGCTGCGAGTAAATGAGCCCGAATGTGCGCTCCATATTTTTCTTCATATTTTCCGGATACACTAACAAGTTTTTCACAATGTTAGCAAACCGGTTCAACATATAGTTCAACGCGATCGTCGCATCCGGCAAAATGATGCGCTCCGCTGACGAATGGGAAATGTCGCGCTCATGCCAAAGCGGCACATTTTCATACGCCGTCACCATATACCCGCGAATGACGCGCGCCATGCCGGTCATGTTTTCCGAACCGATCGGATTGCGCTTATGCGGCATCGCTGACGAACCTTTTTGCCCTTTGGCAAAAAACTCCTCGACTTCACGCACTTCGCTTTTTTGCAAGCCGCGAATTTCTACAGCAAATTTTTCAATCGATGTCGCGATGAGCGCGAGCGTCGCCATGTAGTAGGCGTGGCGGTCGCGCTGAAGCGTTTGTGTCGAAATCGGCGCCGGCGTTAACCCGAGCTTTTCGCACACATATTGCTCGACAAATGGGTCAATGTTGGCATACGTGCCGACCGCGCCGGAAATTTTCCCGACCTCGACCATCTTCGCCGCTTGTTCAAACCGCTCTAAATTCCGTTCCATTTCCGCATACCAAAGCGCCAATTTCAGCCCGAACGTCGTCGGTTCGGCGTGGACGCCGTGCGTGCGCCCCATCATGGCCGTATATTTATGTTCGCGCGCTTTCTCTTTCAGCACTTGAATAAAGGTTTCCAAATCGCGCCGCAAAATGGCGTTCGCCTGCTTTAACAAATAGCCGAGCGCCGTATCGACGACGTCCGTCGATGTCAGCCCGTAGTGCACCCATTTCCGCTCCTCGCCAAGCGTCTCGGAAACAGCACGGGTGAAGGCGACGACATCATGACGCGTTTCTTCCTCGATTTCTTTAATGCGGTGGATATCAAATGACGCGTGTTCCCGCAGACGGCGGACATCTTCTTTCGGGATGACGCCAAGCTCGGCCCACGCCTCGCACGCGAGCAATTCCACTTCAAGCCATGCCTGAAAGCGATTTTCCTCGGTCCAAATGGCTCCCATTTCCGGTCTTGTGTAACGTTCAATCATCCTCGTTCCAGCCTCCGATCATGCCAAATTTGCCACGATTCCACTCGCGCCAGCGCTTCCTCAACATCATCCGCCAGTACAGTCACATGGCCCATTTTCCGCTTCGGCTTCGCTTCGTGCTTGCCGTACAGATGGACATACACCGCACCGGTAAACGCATCAATTTGCCCAATAATCGGCTCGACATGCTCGCCTAAAATATTGACCATCACGGCCGGTTTTACCAATTCCGTCGACCCGAGCGGCCAGTTGCAGACGGCGCGGATGTGCTGGGCGAATTGGGACGTGGCACATGCATTGATTGTATAATGACCCGAGTTGTGCGGTCTAGGGGCCAACTCATTAATATAAATATCCCCGTCCCCTGTCAAAAACATTTCCACCGCCAACGTCCCGATGAGTGAAAACGATGCCGCCAGCGTCTTAGCATAACGGACCGCCCGCTGCTCGATGTGTGGTGGGATCCGTGCTGGAACGATCGTTTGATGCAAAATGTTCTCAACATGAATGTTTTCCGCCACCGGAAAAACAGCCGTCTCCCCGTCGCCGTTGCGGGTGACAATGACCGATATTTCTTTCACAAACGGCACCCAGCCTTCTAAAATACACGGGCCAAGGCGAAGCAGCTCTGCCGCTTTGGCAACATCCCCTTCTCGCCGGAGCACATATTGCCCTTTCCCGTCATAACCACCGCGCCGCGTTTTTAAGACACAAGGAAACCCGATCGCTTGGACGGCCTGTTCGAGCTCCTCCGCCCCATTCACTTTCACATACGGCGCCACCGGCAAACCGGCAGCGACGACCGCCTCTTTCTCCAACGCCCGATCTTGCGTCACCGCAAGCAACCGGCTTCCTTGTGGAACATAGGCGTTTTCCACAAGCCACTCAAGCGCCCGCACATCGATGTTTTCAAACTCGTACGTGATGACATCACTGACGCGCGCTAGGTCAGCTATTGCATCCAAATCATCGTACGGCGCGGTGATTTCTACATCCGCCACTTGCCCGCACGGAGAGTCGGGCGTTGGATCAAGAACCGCAACGCGAAACCCCATCTCGCGCGCCGCGATGGCCATCATCCGGCCAAGTTGTCCTCCACCGATGATGCCGATCGTCTCTCCCGGAACAATCCGCCGCTTAGTCAAGTTGATCACTGCTTTCCACAACTTGTTTTCGAATCGATTCTCTCCTTGCTTTGAGCGCCTCCATATAGCGCGGCTCAAACAGCCCGATGATCGACACGGCGAGCAGTCCCGCATTCATCGCCCCTGCTTTGCCGATCGCCACTGTCGCCACCGGCACCCCGCCTGGCATTTGCACAATCGACAATAACGAATCGAGCCCGTTCAATGCCTTTGACTGCACCGGCACACCAATCACCGGCAGCGTCGTTTTCGCCGCAATCATTCCCGGCAAATGAGCCGCTCCACCGGCGCCCGCGATAATCACCTTAAGGCCCCGCTCCTCCGCCGTTTCCGCATACCGGAACATTTCATCCGGCGTCCGGTGCGCCGACACGACTTTTTTCTCAAACGGGACGCCCAGTTCTTCAAGAATCGCACAGGCGTGCTTCATCGTTTCCCAATCTGAACGGCTTCCCATGACCACCCCAACTAGCGGGCTCATACGTTCCACTCCTTACCCTTAATAAACAAAGCCCAGAACATACATTCCCTCTTTTAGGCGAGGGAAAGCATCGTTCTGGGCTTTGACAGTTGCTGATCGAAAAAAAGCCAAAACCGATCCTTTCCCTCATAGTCCAATAATTTACGGTTATTGGGTAGAGACTTTTGGGCCATATTCCCAAAATTATATGAGGGATTCTTTTACGCATTATGAAACTACTTTTATAGTAGCAAGATCCTTGGTGAAATGTCAAGGTAAAATCGAACATTAATTATTAAATAAACACAAATGTTCGTTTTTTTTAAATCACCAAAACAATAAGGAGGCATATGATAAATGTGCGGAGGAGGGAAACGCCATGGCCAACGAACATCCATTCACACCGTTTTCCGATTGGACAAAGCATTGGCAGCAATTTTTCCAAAACGATTTTTGGGGAAACATCCAACCGCTGTTGCGTTCATCCCATCAACCATCATCAGGCATGAATATCTACAAAAAGGATAACGAGCTGCTTGTCGTCGTCAGCTTGCCGGGACTGGAGAAAAGCGAAGACGCGGAAGTGTATGTATCGTACAAGACACTGGAAATCAAGGCAACCATCAATCTGAGCTTTCAAGGATTTGACTTAGTGGAAGAAGGAATTTTCCAAGGCCGGTTCGAAAAAACGATCCCGTTGCCGTTCCCCGTCAAGGATGATCGCATCGAAGCAACATATCATAACGGCTTATTGTTCATCCACCTTCATCGGCTCATCCCTGAAGAGCCAAAAAAGAAGATCGTGATTAAAAAAAGCGAACCATAACCAATGGCCAGCCCCGCTTTCTTGACAAAAAAGAGGGTGTCCCACGTTGACGGGACACCCTTTCGCGAGTTTCCGTTTCCTATCGCTTTATGAAAAAGGGGGTCTAGGAAACGATGATCACGCTTCACATTTTGGGGGAGAGGATCGAAAATGGCGTCATTAAAAATGACTTAATGACAATAGGCAAAAAAATCAGAGAACCGTATAGCTCCCTCATTTTTGCCTGCCTAGCAGCGACCTACTCTTGCAGGGGCGCTGGCACCAACTACCATCGGCGCTGGAGGGCTTAACTTCCGTGTTCGGGATGGGAACGGGTGTTTCCCCTCCGCTATCACCACTAGGCAAGCATTATACCAGAAAATCAATTCCTGTCAAGAAGGAACGCATTCCTTCAAAACTAGATAACCGTCGGAAGAAGCCGCGTATCACACTGTCTAGCTCCGGCCGCCATCGGCTCGCGACGCTTCGGTCCTGCTGTGGCGGCATAGCCTCCTCGCAGGCCCTCCAGCGCGTTTCGCCGATCAGCGGGCGTCCTCCGCTTTTCTAGGTTAAGCCCTCGATCGATTAGTATCCGTCAGCTCCACGTGTCGCCACGCTTCCACCTCGGACCTATCGACCTCGTCATCTTCGAGGGATCTTACTCGCCTAACGCGATGGGAAATCTC